>JBJMQW010000523.1:0-2404 GCA_045802495.1 Allostellaceae bacterium
AAGGGGAGATTGACGGGTCGGCCCCTCTTGCAGCAATTCAGTCAATTGGCCTGCTACGGTCGGTAGCGCCTCCCGATACCGCCGCGCCAGGCGCCGGATATACGCCTGGACGTCCTGCGGCCGCCCAGCCAACGCGAGCCGTGCGATCTGGACTACTTCGTCAGATTTGATTCTCTTTTCGTCCATAGTCCCATATCCCCCATTCTGTACGGCCAGAATGAGGCTATCATGTGGCGGCCTACTTTTGCAAGACAGCTGTGTTAATAGTCCGCAGGAGCTGTTGTCTCTGATGCAACCGACCGAGCTTTAAAGGCTAATCTCGGCGTCCGGATCACCAGCAGCGAGTGCGCTCATATAGGCAAGGCACATTTCGCGCGATCGATAGCTGCCATAGGCGGTTATTTCCTCCCGCTCGACGACCGGGAACGTCGAATAGATGTAGCGCAGCTCGTCGCGGCCGGTGACGCCGTACAGATGGAAATAAACCGCGTCCAGCTTCGCTCGAATTTTCCGGCGACGCTCCTCATCCCAGACAAAGGGTGGTTTCATCCGGCCGGAGTCGTCGACGTAGCCGATATCCCGCGCAAAAAGGGGCCATGTCATGGGCCGTGTAAGTCAGCTCGAGCACCGCATCGAGGACGATCTCGGCGGCCGTCTTGCCGCCGAACCGGACGGCCTCGTATCGCTCCTGCGGTACGACCGGGAGCTGTTCGATTACATACCAGCTTGCATGATTGCTCAGAATTTTCGTCCGCGCGACGAAGTCCAAAATCAATGCATTCAAGTTCGCGCAAACCAGTGACTGCACTTGGGCGCGTTCATTCCTGTCTGCTATTTCGATTTCTATAACGGGCAGCGTGTGCCCCGCGCCGTACGGAGGCAGCAGACAGGAAATAATCGACCGCGCATTTGTCGTCGACGTCACATCCTTAATGGCCACCTGCGTCGCAAACGGCTTTTCCGTTTTGATGAAATGGAGACCTCCAATAACCTGGTAGTTTTGGTGGGTTTGTGATTCGATGAACCGGTTCGTGCTGGGGGGTGGCGAATGCGGGGTCAAACTGGGTTTTTTGATATTGAGGAGCGCCTGAAGGAGCTCTCGGCCAAGGGCGACGCGCTGGAGCGGCTGAACGCCGTGGTGGATTTCGAACTGTTCCGCACTGATCTGGAACGGGCGGTGCCGCGCTGCGACCGTTTGAAGGGCGGGCGGCCGCCCTTCGACCATGTGCTAATGTTCAAGGTGCTGATCCTTCAGGCCAGCCACAGCCTGTCGGATGAGCGGACCGAGTATCTGATCCGGGACCGGCTGTCGTTCATGCGCTTCCTGGGGCTCGGTCTTGCCGATACGGTGCCGGACGCCAATACGATCTGGACTTTCCGCGAGGCACTGACGCGAGCGCAGGTCGCTGGCAAGCCGGCGATCACGGTGCTGTTCAAACGCTTCGAGGCGGCGCTCGCGGCGGCTGGGTTTCTGGCGATGGGCGGTCAGATCATCGACGCTTCGATCGTCGCCGCGCCGAAGCAGCGCAACACCGATGGCGAGAAGCGCCAGATCAGAGAAGGCCACATACCGGCGGAGTGGGCGAGGAAGCCGGCCAAGCTGCGTCAGAAGGACCGCGATGCGCGCTGGACGGTCAAGTACACCAAGGCGAAGCCGAGCGAGGATAGCGCGCCCCGCGTCGATCTCGCGATCCCAGCCTTTGGCTACAAAAATCACATCGGCATCGACCGTCGGCACCGTCTGATCCGGACTTGGGCCGCCACCGACGCGGCCCGCCACGACGGTGCGCTCTTGCCCGAACTGATCGACAAGGGCAATACCGCCAGCGATGTCTGGGCCGACACCGCCTATCGCTCCAAGGCCAATGAGAAGCACCTGACTGACAACGGCCTGCGTTCGCAGATCCACCGCAAGAAGCCAAAAGGCAAACCGATGCCCCGGCATACTGCCCGAGCCAATGGCCGCAAATCCGCGGTGCGCTCGGCAGTCGAGCATGTCTTCGCCCGGCAGAAGGGGCCAATCGGCCTGTTCATCCGAACCATCGGCATCGGCCGCGCGCGAACTAAGATCGGCTTGGCCAACCTCGTCTACAACATGAAACGAATGGTCTGGCTGACTGCCCAGACCGCGTAATTTGATCGACAGAACCGCAATCTAGGCCGGCCGGTTTGGTGACACCGCCTGAGCCAACAATGGCCTCAACGCCACAGCCAAGGCCGCCGTTCATCCGCCGCCGGAAACACGGTTATTGGAGGTCTCCACTTGCCGTTGATGGGGTTGAAGGCATTGATCTCGCTATGGAGAAAGCTGAAGTTGCCGACCAGCAAATGACTGCCGAAACGGCCGAAACTGGGCGGCGCCAAGGCGATCCCCCAAGGCGCGGCGAGGCGACTGCCGGAGATC
>JBJMQW010000524.1:0-8745 GCA_045802495.1 Allostellaceae bacterium
AGGAATGGCCCCTGCTGCAAATCCGCCGCGGCCGGGCCGCAGCCGAGGACAGGGTTGGCCTCACTTCCTGCTTTGCCGCGATCGCCGAAACCGGCACCCTGATGCTGATCTCCGGCCCGCAGACGCCGACGACGATAAATTTCTTGCCCGACACCCACATCGTCATCGTGCGCGGCGATCAACTGGTGGGCTGCTACGAGGATGGCTGGGACCGATTGCGCGCCAGCAGGTCCGGGGAAATCCTGCCGCGGACAATCAATTTCATCACCGGTCCGTCGCGCACCGCGGATATCGAGCAACATATCGAGCTGGGTGCGCACGGACCCCGACGCCTCCATATCATCCTCATCGAAGATGATGAGACGACAAGAAGTGTCCAAACCGTCGCGCACGCCGGCACACCTGCACAGTGATCGCGCGCTGTGGCAGACTGCCGTTCGCGAAGTCGCTCCTTTGCGAGCGCGCAGGGCGTCGGTCCCGGCGATGCCAAGTACGCCGCGAGACTCGGCCCCGCCAGCAGCCGGGCAACATTCTGCGGGCCCGTCCTATCCGCCATTGGCGCTTGATCGCTTCGCCGGGATCGACCGGTCAAATTCTGAGCGACTGAAACGTGGTCTGCACAAGATCGAGGCACGTCTCGACCTGCACGGAATGACGCAGACCGAGGCTCATCGGGCACTCGCCGCGTTTATTGGCCGTTCGCGCGACGCCGGACGCCGCTGCGTCCTGGTCATCACCGGTCGAGGCCTCGGACCCGATGGGCCGGGGATCCTCAAGAGTGCGGTTCCGCGCTGGTTGCAAGAGCCGGAGCTCCGGCAACATGTCCTGGCGATGGCGCCGGCCCAATCCCGCCATGGCGGCGCCGGCGCGACCTATCTGCTGTTGCGCCGAGTGCGGTAGCGAAATCCGAACCATGGTGTTTGCCGCGATAGCGAGAAATATCCGGCGGCATTTCGCTTGCAGGGCGCGCGCGGGGCCGTCAAAAGACGGCACCGATCTCACAACCGCGAATTGCCGATGGCCAACAACAGCGATCTCCTCCCCTTTCTCGACCGCCTGAACTCGGCGCGGGTTCTCTGCATCGGCGACGTGATGCTCGACCACTACATCTACGGCCAGGTCGAGCGGGTATCGCCCGAGGCTCCGATCCCGGTGTTGTGGATCGAGCGTGAGATGAAGAGTCTTGGCGGGGCCGGGAATGTTCTCCGCAATCTGCGGGCGCTGGGTGCGGCGGCATCCTTTATTTCCGTCGTCGGCAATGATGAGGCCGGGCGGGAGATCGGGCGGCTGGTGGAAGCGCAGGACGGGGCCGAAGCGCATGTTCTCGTGCAGCCGCAGCGCACTACGACGCTCAAGACGCGCTACATTGCCGGCAATCAGCAGCTTTTGCGGGCCGATCGAGAGAGCGCGATCCCGCTCGATCCCTACATCCGCGAGGATCTGCTCCGGCTCGCGCGCGAACTTGTGGCCGACCATTCGGTCGTCGTCATCTCGGACTATGCCAAGGGTGTTCTGACCGAGGGAGTAGCGCTCGAGATCATCCGGGCAGCGCGCGATGCGGGCGCCTATATCATCGTCGATCCGAAGGGCGGCGATCACATAAGGTATCGCGGCGCCGACCTGTTGAAACCTAACCGGCGGGAGCTCGCTCACGCGACGGGAATGCCGGTTGCCACCACCAACGAGATCGTCGCGGCCGCTCGTGCTCTTATCGAAAGGTGCGGTATCGGCGCGGTCCTGGCATCCCTCGGTGCCGAGGGCTCGGTGCTGGTCGAGGCCGACGGTGCCGAACATATCCAGCACACCGAAGTCCGCGAAGTCTATGACGTGTCAGGGGCCGGCGATACCGTAGTCGCGGCGACGGCCGCGGCGATCGCAGCGGATGTAAGCCTGATCGATGCGGCACGCCTGGCGAACGTTGCCGCTGGGATCGTTGTCGGTAAAACCGGCACCGCGGTCGTCTATGCGAGCGAGCTGACCGCCTTCCTCAATGGCCGGGATCTCCACGCGGCGGACAAGGTAGTGCCGCGCCCCCACGCGCTCGACCTAGTCGCGCGCTGGCGGCGCCACGGCCTCAAGATAGGCTTTACCAATGGCTGTTTTGACCTGCTGCATCCCGGTCATGTGGCCTTGCTCGGACAGGCCAAGGCCGCCTGCGACCGCCTTGTCGTCGGGCTCAACAGCGATGCCTCGACCGCGCGGCTCAAGGGGCCGAGGCGCCCAATCCAGAGCGAGGGAGAGCGGGCGGCCGTCCTCGCATCGCTCGCTGCGGTCGATCTGATCGTCGTTTTCGAAGAGGACACGCCGATCGAACTGATTCGCGACATTCGGCCGCAAGTCCTCGTCAAGGGTGCCGACTACCGTCTCGACGAGGTCATCGGTGGCGAGTTTGTCAAGAGTGCGGGCGGCGAGGTGCTTCTCGCCCGGATCGTGCCCGGCTACAGCACGACCGCGACGATTGCCCGCCTCGCCAGCTGAACCCGATCAGGACCCGTCGGGCAGCGCCGCTTCAGGATCCACATGGCGGCGCAGCCGCGCCGCCGCGATCCGCGCGAAACGCAGGGTCAAAGCGCGGCGGCGTGCAGAATTGAGCGGCGTCGAAGAGCCGTCGCGCAGCACGGTCGCGCCAAAGGAATCCGCCACCATCAAGCCACATTCTTCTGGGATCAACCTTTGCGGAAAATTATTTGGAACAGCGAAATAAAGGCGGTCCGAGAAGTCGCGATAGGTCTTCCATTTGCGGTCGGCACGGAAATCCGCCGGCGAACTCTTTATCTCGATGATTAGAAGATCGCCCGCCCTTCCGAGAGCGAGGATATCGGCTCGTCGGCCATTGGCGAGCGGAAACTCCACCAAACTCATGTAGCCGAGCTGATCGAGAGCACGACATGCGCCGCGCGCCAGAAGCGCGGCGCTGTTCGGCTCCTGCGCAGATGCGTACATGTCGGGGCTACCAGGATCAACCATATCATCCCGCAGAGCGAGAGGGCGGAGGCAGCGATGGCGGTGACGACCAAACGGAGATTCCTCCGTCAGGCGTGGGAGCTTGCCTGGCCGTATTGGAACTCCGAAGAAAAATGGGCTGCACGCGGGCTGCTCTTCGCCGTGGTCGCGCTCAACCTTGTCACCGTTGGTCTCAATGTGCGTCTCAATAGATGGAATAATGATTTTTACGACGCGCTGCAGCAGTACGACTGGGTGGAATTCTGGCGTCAGTTCGGAATTTTCGCAATAATCGCCTGTTCATTGATCGTTGTTGCTGTCTATTCACTTTACTTAAGGCAAATATTGCATATCCGCTGGCGGGGCTGGCTGACAGACCGATTTTTGCGAAAATGGCTGGAAGACCAATCCTATTACCGAATGCAGCTGAACCAGGCGACAACCGACAACCCCGATCAGCGCATCTCGGACGATCTCGACCGGTTTGCGACGATCAGTTTGGCCTTGTCGCTGGGGCTGCTCAGCTCGTTCGTGACGCTCCTGTCGTTTGTCACAATTCTTTGGACCCTCTCGGGGGCTCTCACGATCCCACTCGGCGGCGATGCTGCTATCAAGATCCCCGGCTACATGGTTTTCGCCGCCGTGATCTATGCGGTTGCCGGCACGTTGCTGACCCGCTGGATCGGCTATCCGTTGATTCAACTCAATTTCGACCAGCAGCGTTACGAAGCGGATTTTCGCTTCAGCATGGTCAGACTGCGCGAGAACGCCGAGAACGTCGCGTTCTATGGCGGCGAAGGACGCGAGCTAGATACCTTCCAGAACCGGTTTGGGCGTATCGTCACCAATTGGTGGGGGATTATCAGGCGACGAAAGAAGCTGACTTGGTTCACGACCGGCTACTCCCAGCTCGCGATCATCTTTCCGTTCGTCGTAGCGGCGCCGCGCTATTTCGACAAGGCGATCCAGCTAGGCGGCCTGATGCAGATATCCTCGGCCTTTGGCCAGGTGCAGGATTCGCTGTCCTTCATCATCACCTCTTACACGGAAATCGCCGAATACCAGGCGGTGGTGCAGCGGCTTTCCGGGTTCCATGAGAAAATGCGCGAAATCACCGCCGAACGGCGCGCCCCTCGGCCGATCGAAATAGAGTATGGCGGCAGCGGCGTAGAGGTTGATTCGCTCGATCTCAGCCTGCCGGACGGGCGGATGTTGCGACCGGACATCACGCTGGCGGCGAGCCCGGGCGCCGCGGTGCTGGTCACCGGCGCTTCCGGTCTCGGCAAGAGCACATTGCTCCGCGCAATCGCAGGGTTGTGGCCTTTCGGAAAGGGCAGAATCAAACTGAGCGATGGCCGCTCCTTGTTCCTGCCGCAGCGCCCCTATTTGCCGCTCGGTACGCTGGCCGACGCGCTCGCCTATCCGCGGGCTGCCGCGGAACTTTCGCGTGATAGCCTCATCGCGGCTCTGCGCGGGGTCGGCTTGCCGGAACTGGTCGAGCGGCTCGACGAGGACGGAAACTGGGCGCAGCGCCTGTCGATCGGAGAGCAGCAACGGCTCGCCTTCGCGCGGGTCTTGCTGGCGCGCCCGGAGATCGTCTTCCTCGACGAGGCGACCTCGGCACTCGATGAAGCAGCGGAGGCGTCACTGTATCGGCTGTTGCGAGACGCGCCGTGGCGCCCGACGATCGTCAGTGTCGGCCATCACAGCACGTTGCGGCGGTTCCACGACACCGTCGTCGATCTCGCGCGCAGCCCGGCCTCCAAGGTCGCGGTCGGATAGCCTAGCGTTGGCCTTCAGGCGCTGGAGATAACACCGATGACAGATGGCGAGCGCCAATTTCGGGATGATGAGGATCCGTTGCGCACGGTCCGAATTGGCAAGCGCGCAAGCCTCGAGGCGCTTGGGATTGACCCATACCCCTACAGCTTCGAGCGCAGCCACGAGGCGGCCGAGCTCGAACGACGTTACGCGGGGTTGGCGGCAGGCGCGGAAACCGAGGATCGTGTCAAGGTTGCCGGCCGGATTCGAGCGATGCGCAACAGCGGCATGTTCGTCGACCTGCACGATGCCTCGGGCAAGGTCCAGATCTTCTGCCATCGCGACCTGCTGGGTCCGCAGGCGCTAGCGTCTCTGCGGCTGCTGGATATCGGCGATCTGCTCGGTGTCGAGGGTCTTGTCAGACGGACGCCCCGCGGCGAGCTGACGGTCAACGCGACCAGCCTTACGGTTCTCGCCAAGGCCTTGCGCCCACTGCCGGAAAAGTACCACGGTCTTGCCGATATCGAGCTGCGCTATCGCCACCGCTACCTCGACCTGATCATGAATCCGGAGAGCCGCGAAACCCTGCGGCGGCGCAGCCGGATCATCGGCGCGATGCGCAGCCATCTCGTCGCGCGCGGCTATCTCGAGGTCGAGACGCCGATGTTGCACGCGATTGCCGGCGGCGCTTCGGCAAAACCCTTTGTTACCCATCACAACGCGCTCGACATCGATCTCTACCTGCGGATCGCGCCCGAGCTGCATCTGAAGCGGCTGCTGGTCGGCGGCCTCGGCGACAAGCTGTTCGAGATCAACCGCTGCTTCCGCAACGAGGGATTGTCGCCCCGGCACAACCCGGAGTTCACGTCGCTTGAGCTCTACGAAGCCTATGTCGACTACACGGCGATGATGAGCTTGACGGAGGAACTGGTCACCACGGTCGCCGAATCGGTGCTCGAGACCTTGCGGATCGGCTACGGCGGGACCGGGATCGACTTATCGCCTCCATGGCCGCGACGCAGCATGGCGGCGCTCGTCGAGGAGGCGACCGGCGTCGATTTTCTCGCCTTGGACAATGTCGAAAGCGCGCGCGATGCTGCGGCCGCTGCCGGCGCCGCCGTGACCGGGAACGAGAATTGGGGGCAGGCGCTTGAAGCGGTCTTCGCCGCGCGCGTCGAAGACACGCTGATCCAGCCGGTCCATGTCACCGGCTTTCCCCGCGACATCTCTCCATTGGCCAAGGTCGACCGCGCCGATCCGCGGCTGGTCGAGCGGTTCGAGACATACATTTATGGGTGGGAGATCGCTAACGCCTTCTCCGAGCTCAACGACCCGCTGGACCAGCGCGAGCGTTTCGAGGCGCAGATGCAAGCGCGAGCGGCGGGGGACGAAGAGGCGCAGCCGCTCGACGAGGATTACGTCACGGCGCTTGAATACGGACTGCCGCCCTGCGGCGGGCTCGGCATCGGGATCGACCGGCTGGTCATGTTGCTGACCGACAGCCCGTCGATCCGGGACGTGATCGCTTTCCCGACGTTACGCCCGCGCTGACCTCAGGCTGCAGCTGCAGCCAGGGCGGTTCCCGACCAGCTTGGGTCGTCATTCCCGCGAAAGCGGGAATCCAGGGCAAGCGACACGCAGCGGCCCTGGGCCCCCGCTTTCGCGGGGGCGACGAAATGAGAGAGCGACCCGTTCGGAAACCGCTCTAAGCGCCGAGCAGTCGTCAGAAATTTTCCAGGCTGAGCACCTCGGTGTCGTAGTCGTAAGCGAAGATTTCGGCGTGCCGTCCCCAATTGATCACGGTGTCGAGCACGCGCTCTGCCTCTTCCTCCGACAGGTGGTCCTCCAGCTCGCGCAGAAAACGGGTGGCGGGGGCGCGGTGGCCCGGGCGCTCGTCGAGCACGCGCCGAATATGGGTGGCGAGCGGCACGTGCTTGACGAGCGCTTCCGCGAAAATTTGTTTGCGGGCCAGCATATCGGCATCGGCGTAGGCCCGGCCAAGCGGCGTCAGTTCGATGTCGCCGCCGCTGACATGAGCAAAGGTAAGTAGCTGCAAGGTCTCGATCAGCGGGAACAGCTCATCCATGACGAGATTTTCCTCGTCGGCGAGATGCGGGAGATCGGCTCGGCCGTGATAAGGCGCGTCCGTCAGGGTGTCGATCAAGCCCGAGAGCTGTTGGACGGACGCATCGGGCAAGCGATGGCCGATGCCGATTGGCTCCGGTTTGGCTCCACGCCGCCCGTCTCGCCCGGGTTCGGTCGTCAGCAGGGTATAGACTTGGTCGACGATCTGGCGAAACCCGGCGCTGTCGTAAGAGCGCGGCCGCGGCAGGGCGATCGGGATTTCGGCTCGGATACGGCCGGGGTCGCTGCTGAATATCAAAATGCGGTCGGCGATCTCGACCGCCTCCTCGATGTTGTGGGAGACGATCACGATACCTTTGGTCGGTATGCGGCGGGCGTCCCACAGATCGAGGAGATCGCCGCGCAGGGTTTCTGCAGTGAGCACGTCGAGCGACGAGAAGGGCTCGTCGAGCAACAGGATGTCGGGGTCGACAACGAGCGCTCGCGCAAAGCCGACACGCTGCCGCATGCCGCCCGACAGCTCCTTCGGGTAGGCGTTTTCGAACCCGTCGAGCCCGATCAGGTCAATGGCGCTGACCGCACGCCGGCGCCGCTCGACACTTGACACGCCGAGCGCCTCGAGGCCCAGCTCCACATTGCCGAGCACAGTCAGCCACGGAAACAAAGCATAGCTCTGAAACACCATCGCGATGCCGCGAACCGGCTCGGCGACGCTCAGCCCGCGATATTCGACGGTGCCTTCGCTCGGCGGCACGAGGCCGGCGAGAATGCGCAAGAAGGTCGACTTCCCGGATCCGGATTTGCCGAGAATTGCGACGATCTCGCCGTCGCACAGGGTGAAATCGACATGGTCGAGCACGAGTCGCGCGATATGATCCGGCATGCGGTACGTCTTAGAGACGCTCTTGGAGGACAATAGCGGGGCGGTCATCGCTTAACCCAGATCAATCAAGCCGCAGGCGCTCGGCAGCGATATCGTACAGCCGGCGCCACAACAGACGATTGAACGCCAGCACATAAAGGCAAAGGACGCCGATCCCCAACGCTATGCGGGCCCCGTCGCCCTCTGCGGTCGTGCGAGCGATATAGGCGCCGATCCCGGTCGCGGTCAGGGTCGTATCGCCCCATTGGACGACCTCGGAGACGATACTGGCGTTCCACGAGCCACCGGCAGCGGTCACGGCGCCGGTCACGTATGCCGGGAAAATCGCCGGCAGGATTACGCGCCGCCACCACAAGGAATGCCTGACCCCGAGGTTTTGCGCCGCACGGCGCAGTTCCTGAGGCAACGCCGTCGTGCCGACGATGACATTGAAGAGAATGTACCATTGTGTCCCGAGAATCATCAGCGGACTGAGCCAGATCTCCGGGTTGAGCCGAAACCGCAGGATCAGCACCACCGCCGCCGGGAAGAACAGATTGGCGGGAAAGGCGGCGAGGAACTGGACGATTGGCTGAGCATGATCGGCCAAGCGCGGCCGCAGCCCGATCCCGACGCCGATCGGCACCCAGATCAGCGAGGCGAGAGCGATCAGGATCAGCACCCGCACGGCAGTGATCAGGCCCAGCAGGAACACCCATCCGATTTCTGCAAGGTCGACGCTCTGACGGATGAACGCGACGATCCAGACAGCCGCCGCGCCGGCGAGCCCCAAAAGGGCGAGATCGAAGACTCTTTCGAAAAGCCGCCGGTGCCGCGGCTCGGCCCGCGGCGCCCGCCTTCGTGCAAGAAACGCGATCGTGCCGTCGATGATCCGATTGAGCGCCAGCACACCCGCCTGCACGAGATCGAAGAGGCGGGCCCGCTGCAGCACGATCAAAAACCAGGGTCGAACATTTTCGTCGTCGTCGGAGGGGTCGGCCTGAAACTTCCGCGACCAGGCAAGCAGCGGCCTGAACAGCAGCTGATCGTAGAGGAGGATCACGACGAACATGACGGCCACCGCATAGCCGATC
>JBJMQW010000525.1:0-5191 GCA_045802495.1 Allostellaceae bacterium
GGGGCGCCCGCCGGGTTGCGAGCGCCAAGTCGCGCATCGATTGCTGGAGCGTCGCGAGCGTCGCGTCCGCTCGGTGTAGCAATCCGGGCACACCGCCGTCACGCGCGTTTATGCCTTGGCTCAGATTCTTGACATTGCCCGCCGCCAGTTGAAGCTCCGACACGAGCTGTCCGAGATCCGATACTATTCCGCCGGCCTTGGCGACGATCGCCTCGACGTCGCGCACCATCGTTTCGTCGGTCAGCAGACGACCGACATCGCCCTCACCCTTTTGCATATGCTCCATAACATCCGCCAGCGCTTTGGTAGAACGACCGGCATCGTCGAGAATCGGGAAAATCTTCTGGCGGGCCTGATCAATCAGCGCGCCGATGCTCTCGGTCGGATCCCGCTCGGTCACTGCTTGGATAACAGCGTAGTTCCAATCGAGCTCCTCGCCCTTCCCTCGGCTGACATCGACATAAGCCGCACCTGCGACGCCGTACCGGCGGCGGATCGTCCCCTGGCTGTCCCGGCGGATGAAGGCGCGCGCCTGGTCATCGATCTCCGCTTCCGCGTACATCTGCTGGTTTGGGCTGATGACGACTCGCCGGATCACCCCGGCATGCGTTCCGAGGACCTCCACATCAGCGCCGACCGAAAGGCCGGCGACACCGGTCTCCGGCAGCACGATGCGCAGGTGCGACACCGGCCGGAACCAGTCGCGCAGCACACCTGCGTGCAGGATGGCGCCGAGAAACGCTGCCACCGCCGCCATTACCAGGAGGCCGACCCACTCATCTGCGTGGCGCAGCCGGATCATGGCGCACGCATCGTGGGCACGAGACCGCGGTGGTTGAGCCGCAAACGCATCGTCGCTGGGACGGACGGGTCGCGCCAGACCAGATCACTGCGCGTGAACCAGACCGCAGCTGCGCCTCGGTCGCGCGCTGCCGCCAATGCATTGAGCAGCGGCGGCACCAGGGCAGTGAAGCGCCCCTGTACGGGGCTTTCGAGCAGAACCAATGCGGGATCCCCGAGAAAGGCGCGCACGCAAGCCGCGCGGGCGAGATCGCTCGCGGCGAGTTCGCCGGGGCGCACCAGTGGCAAGCCCGGCAAACCAAAAGCGCAGCAAAGGGCGGTGGCGCGGTCGCGAAGCTCGCTTGGATCATCCCGGGTGTGGTGGAGCTGCGGCAACAGGATGTTGGCCGAAATATCCATGAAGCCGATCCAGCTTCCCGAGAAAAAAACGCGGCCTATCCGGCCACGCAGGGCATCGGCATAGTCCGGCGGTACCGCGGACCAGTCGCGGTCGAGGAAACGCGCCGTGCCCGCGGCGAGCGGAACGAGCCCGCAGCAGAGATCTGCGAGCCAGGTCGGCTGCGCGGAATGGCGTGAATCCACCAAAGCGAGCTCACCCGCCATCAATCGGAGATCAATCTCGAGCGCCGGCGCTTCGTCGGCGCCAATCTGCGGCCGAGCCGCGGCGAGATCGAGGACGGGGGCGCTCGGTTCCATCGTTCAAACCGCCAGGCTCAACGCGATGCTAGTGAGCAAAATCGCTACAACTCCGCGCACGAAGGCACGCGGCAACAGGCGCGCCGCCTCGTCCTGTGCTGTGGCCGTCAGTCCGGTCAGGCTGGCGGTCAACGCTACCAGCAAACCGATCAAGATCATCTTTGCCGGGAAGACCACAAAATCGCCTAGATGCATGGCGAGCAGCACTCGGTCGAGAAACGACCAGATCGAGATGCGCACGGCTTCCAAAAGGCTGCCCGCGACAAAGCCGCTGAGCAGCGCCGCAATCACGAACATCATCCCCAACGTAAAGGAGGCAATGGCGAGAGCGCAGGCGCGCGGCAGCACCAACAGCAGGAACGGGTCGAGGCCTTGGGCGGCCAGAGTGCCGACCTGACCGCCGATCTGCAATTCGCCAATCTCCGAGATGACCACAACACCGGTCCGTCCGAGCAGGATGAACCCGACCAGGAGTGGCGCGATCTCCCGGACCAGCACGGTCACCAGCACTGGGCCGATCAGCTCCAGCTGACCGGCTTGGCCCAGCCAGTAAAGCGCTTGCGAGACCATGACGAGCCCGATCAGCGCTGCAGTGACTACTGTTGTAGAGAGCCCGCCGCCCACCGCTTGCCGGAGCGCCGAGCGGAACTCGCCGCGTACGGTACGCCGCCACGTAGAGGGACGCACCGCCTCACGTGCGACACCAAAGCCGAGGGCCGCCAGCATCAAGACGAAATCGATGTGCGGCCGCACCGGGCGGCCGACCCGTGCGAGCGCCCGGCGAGCCCACCCCAAGGGGGAGCGGCCCGGGCCCAGCCGAGGTGCAATCGCAGCGCGATCGGTCACAGCCGACCCGCCAGCACGAAAGTACGCGCGTCGCCGACATGCGGCAGATAGAAGCTGCCGCGCGGGCGGAACAGAAAATTCTCACGCAGCCGCTGATAGACCGCCTCGGTCGCCTGCACCGTGCCCGGCAGAGCGGAAGCTGCCATGGCGCCGGCGATATGCACGGCATCCCCCCACAGATTGAAAACACGCGGCTCATTGCCGATCGCGCCGCCAATAGCGAGGCTGCAGTCGATCCCGATCTGAAACCCGTGCGAGCGCTCGCTCTCCTCGAAGAGCGCGATGCAGCGGTCCCTCACCGCGAGCGCCATGTCGGCGATTATCGTCGCGGCGCCCGAATCTGCCCGGTTGAACCCTGCCGCCGCCACGATTTCGTGGCCGGCGACCTTGAGATAGGGGATACCGTTATCGGTTGCGATCTGCTGCAGCGCGCAGCCGATCTCGTCGGAGATGCAACGCGGTACGCCAGAAAGCCGCACCGCCATCGCCGTTGCATCGGTGAACCGCAGCACCATAACCGCCATGCTGGGATAGATCTCGGCGTGAAGCGCCGACGGGTCGATCTCGGCTGGGCGCAGATCAGCCGCGAAGTTACGCATGACAGTCTCGGGCGCGGTGATCGGTTTGCCGATAGCGCCGGGCTCGCGTGCGACGGGTACGATCGATGCATCCGCCAAACGGAGCGCCACCATATTGGCGACCGCCCGGACAAAGTCGCGGCTGCCCGCGGTGCCGGGCGCGTCCTCGAGCCAAACGGAGCCGACGACCCGGTCATTCCGGCGTACCGGCATGGCGAGCAAGGCCCTGGTGCCGAACGCGCTCAAGACTTGATGGAGCTCCATCGTACGGCGATCCCGGGCAGCATCGGCGACCTCGATCTCTTCGCCCGCCAATAGATGGCTGAAAAGCTCCGGCAATTCGTCACGGTGCAGCTCGAGTCCATCGACGTGCCCGCCAGTCTCGCGATCGAAGCTGTCTTCGCAGCGCAGAATCGGCCCGCCGTCCTGGAGCGCCCAGATACTCGCCCGTCGGGCGTCGGTGACATTCGCGAGGGTCTCGGTCAGGGTCCGCGACGGCAGGCTTTGTTCCGGATCGAACAGGCTCGCATCCGATGCCAAGCTCGCAAAGGCTCCGCTTTGCCGGGTGATCATGGATTGGCGTTCGAGCAACAGTCGCGCATTCCGGTCGGCGCGCAGCCCCTGCCGCACCAACAGCGATGCCAGCAACGTCGCTACCGCCACGATCACCAGCGACATCACGAGCGCCTTACGATTATTTCTCGCAACGAAGCCGACAAAGTCATCCTCCGGCACCACGATCATTGTCGACCAATTGTGCCCGGCGCCCTTGATCGGCGTGACGGCCGAAATGTACCGGCGGTCGCCGACCTCGATTACACGGTGTCCCGCCCCTTCGATGCGGAAGCGGTCATAGGCATGGGTCAGAACGTCGTCCCCGAGTTCGTCGATGCGCAGAGCTGCAAGTTCTCCTTTGATCTGACGCAGCATGGCGCTGCCCCGCGGAGAGGCAATGAGCTGGCCGGTATCGTCGATGATGACTGCACGACCGGTTCGTCCGATCTCCAGCGAACCAAGAAAATGCGAGAGTGCATCCAGGGTGATGTCGACGCCAAACAGGTAGAAGCGCCCGTTTGGGTTGCGATATTTGGCGGATGCTGTGATCCCCGGAACGCGCTGGCTGAAAAAGATATAGATGCCGGTCCAGAACAGATGCTCGTTTGCGAGCGCGCCCTCGTACCAAGGGCGTGTGCGCGGATCGTACGTGTCCGTCGGATCCTCCTCCCGTCCGACCTCGTCGCCGGCGGCATTGCGATGGATCCAGGTGACGCGGCGAGGTCCGGGCACGTTCTCGACGAGCTTGACGTCGATGCCATCGTCGCGGCCGCCGCGAACCAGGACGAAATTGCCATCCTCGTCGGCGAAGTTCAGATTGGCGATCTGTGGGATCTCTCGCAGAAGGCTCCTGGAAAAGGTTTCGACCAGGGGCAGCCGATCGCCGAGCGCGCCGTCATGCAACGTGTCGCGCAGGATGCGGACGACGCGGGCCGCGGGTTCAAGATAAGCCGACACCTCGATCCCGATCCGTTGCTCGAGCGTCACCAGCAAATCGTCTGATAGCCCAAGAGCGCCGTCGCGGTTCGCCCGGTCGGCATAGAACGCGATAAAGAGGATAGTCCCGATCATCAGCGCCACGCCGCCGATCGGTATGCCGATCCGCAACAGCGCGCGGCGACGGCGCTCGTCGCGCGGGTCCACGCTGATATCCACCACAGGATTGCTCGCGACCATCGCGTGCCTCAATTCGCGTCCCGCAGCCCTGCGATCGAAGAGCGCAGTGCGGACCCTCGGGGTGGGGTGCGGGCACTAAATTCTGTCGAACAATTTTAGACGTCGCCCGCCGTCCTGGCGAGCCAGGAGGGGGCATGACTGTCGACGAGTGGTGCCGGTCAGACAGGCTCGGCTCTCGTCGCCGCGGACCTCCGGGCCGAGATCCCCTAAGCCTAAGGGACCTGCTTCAAAGACAACTCGGTCGAGGGTTTGATCGCCTACGATCTTTCCCGGCTTTGATTGCTAGCACCGCGAGACGTCGCTGCACGAAACCAGAGTCATTACTGCAACCGCCCAATTTCCACTCGGGCTGAGTTTCCGGGATTCTGCGCTTTGCACCGCCGGCAAGCATTTGATTCGAGATAGCGGTGAAGCGTCGACCTGAACTTGAACGACAGCTTTGTCGTCCGAACCCGACAGATTTCCTCTTGGTCATCGAACGCCCGGAATCGGTGCTACCTCGCCGTTCGGGCACGGCCAGGTGAACGACCGCTCACCAC
>JBJMQW010000526.1:0-4401 GCA_045802495.1 Allostellaceae bacterium
GTGGATTTCAGCCCGGTCCCCAGCACGACGAACCCGCTCGGCGCCAAGGGTGTCGGCGAAGGCGGCACGATCGCCGCGACACCGGCAGTGATGAACGCGATCCTCGACGCCCTCGCCCCGCTCGGCGTCACCGATGTGCCAATGCCCGCCACCCCCGAGCGCATCTGGCGTGCGATTCATGCGCGCGCAGAGGGCTGACGCAATGCGGACCGGCTCCTCCCATTGGAGTGAATTGAGAAATGAGGTCATTCCGATTTGGTGTAAATGTCAGGGGCGCGAGATCGTTAGTCGAATGGCGAGAGAAAGCACGCAGGGTCGAGGATCTCGGTTACAATGCTCTGACCGTGCCCGACCATCTCACCGACCTCATCGCCCCGATACCGGCACTGGTCAGTGCCGCCGAGGCGACACGACATCTTCGGATCGGCACGAATGTTCTTAACAACGACCTCCGCCATCCTGTGCTTGTCGCGCGTGAAGCCGCGACGGTCGATCTCCTGACGGATGGACGTTTTGAACTTGGCCTGGGTGCCGGCAGCATTCGATCCGAATACGACGAGGCGGGGCTGCGATTTGATCGTGGAGCAATCAGGGTTGATCGGCTCGCTGAGGCGGTGACGATAATCAAGGCTCTGCTCGAGGGCGAACAAACCACCTTTGCGGGTCAGCATTACCGGCTGAGCGGCCATGCCCTCGTCACTCTGCCTGTCCAGAAACCTCGTCCCCCCATCCTGATCGGCGGCAATGGCCCGCGGCTTCTCGCCCTGGCCGCACGAGAGGCGGACATCGTGGGTTTCTCTGGAATAACTTTTCGGGCTGGCGGCCGCTCGCCGCCGGATCTCTCCGGCTGGCGCGTGTCCGCTGTGGATGAGCGGGTGCGGCTTGTGCGCGAGACTGCGAGCGAAGCTCGGCTCGCCCGTTTGGAATTTAACGCGCTATTGCAGCGGGTTGTTTTGACGGATCACCGCCAAGGGGCAGCCGAAGAACTGGCGAACCGATGGACTCAATTGACCTCCGACGAAATATTACAGAGTCCCTACGTGCTAATTGGGACCGTCGAGCAAATGGTTGAAGAGATTTTGGCGCGACGGCAACGCTGGGGGATCTCGTACTACACCGTCCAAGAGCCTTACCTGGATGCCTTCGCCCCAGTGGTCGTCCGTCTCGCCGGGAAGTAGATGCGTTATGCTGCCCTGAATACTCTTACGCCAAGACGCTCGGCGGCATCGCACAAGTCGGCGTCCTTGGATGCGAGCGGAATGCCGAGCCGCATCGCCAGCTCCAGATAGGCTGCATCATACGCCGTCAGTCGTTCCGCGCGCGAGAGATCGAGCACCTGGCCAAGAGCGCGTGAGGGCGTCTCTTCATCTATAACGACGTCGAGGGTTTCAAGCAGAGCGACGAATTCGCTGCTGTTTGCTCGCGTGATCCGCCCGCGCCGCTCGCTCAGAGCCAAGACGTTCGCTATTTCGAGATGCCATATGGCTGGGACCGAAGCAGTCTCGGCCACGAGACGTTCGAGCACTCGGTCGCCAACGGCGGTCGCTTCGTTCTTGAAGCACCAGGAAAGCGCGATGGATGCGTCGAGTACAAGGTTCATTACCGCCGGCCCTCGCTGATGAGCTGTTCGACCGGAACGTCCAAAGTTTGGCCTTCACGGAATTGCTTGAGCCGCTCGATAGCCTCGCGCCGACGATCGGGGCCAGTCCGCTCGATGGGCACGAGGCGAGCAACCGGACGCCCGTGTTTAGTGATCGTAAACCGTTCGCCGCGAGCCACCCGCTCAAGGAGCGCAGGAAGATGAGTCTTGGCCTCGTAGGCCCCGATATCGGCAGGCATCGGTGTTTCCGACCAGTGTGCAACTAGTCTAACTGCCCGCGAGCCTGCGATCAAGGATCTCTTCCGAGCGCGACCAAACCGCTGATCGATCTGCCGATGCCGGCTCCCGGAGCAAATTGTGCCGCACTCCGCGAGCACCCGCGCGGCTTGGACTATCGCTTCCGGCCGACCAGGAATGCGCAGATTGCGAGGGTTTGGGTACAGGCGGCGGCGATGAAGACCACCGGCGCCGCAGCGCCGGCCATATCCGGGGTGGTTGCCGCGAAGCCTCTAACCAGGCCAAAGGCGGCTGGCGCGAACGCATAGGTTCCTTGCGCAATGGCGACAGTGAGGGCCACCACGCGCGGTACATCTCCCTTGGGGAACTCGGCTTGCGCGATGAGCGGCGGCAATGACGTGGCGTTGCCGATGCCGCTGCCGAACAGCACGACACCCAGAAGTAATAACGGGACGCTCGTGCCTTCTGCGAGAATGAGGACGACCGAGCCGGCTATTTGCACGGTATAGCTGGCGCAGGCGACGAGCCGGCGGTCGGCATCGGCAGGCATCAGCCAGCCGACCAGTGTGCGGCCGGCGACGGCCGATGCCGTAGCCAGACCCATCGCCAGTCCGGCCGATTGCGTGCTAAGGGCCGGCACCATCAATGAGTAAAGGTGCGCGATCAGCCCGATCTGCGCGAACAATCCGCACGCCGTGCCGCCGGCAAGCGTCAGGAATTTCCAGTCATGCCACAGCAACGATATAGGCCTCGGCTGCGACTTTACGAGCGCGCCGAGAGCGTCGCCGTCCGGCACCAATCCCATCTGCTCGGGGCTCCGTGAAAACAGCAGGTCGGCTAGAATCCACATCGCGAGGATGGTGACGCCCCCAATCACTGCCGCCGCGGTCGGGAATCCCAGTACGCTGATGGCCCCGACCCAGAGCGGCGAGAAAACGACGCCTCCGATGCTTGCACCGTTGTATGCCATGGAGAGCGCAGCGGGGCGGCCGCGTGCAAACCAGGGAGAGACGATTGCATTGACTGCAGCAGCGCCCATCGCCGCCCAGCCCGCGCCGCTGAGAAGCGTGGCGATAAAGAGTTGCCAGGGCGCTGTCGCGCTGGCCCAGGCGAAGACGCCGACAGCCAAGAGGGCTGTACCCACCTTTGTTACGTCCGCGATACCGAAGCGTCGGTAGAGGGACGGGAGATTGGCCACGACGACCGCGCCAAGCACGAAATGTGTCGTGACAGCCGCCGAAACGAGGGGCACCGACCAGCCCCTGCTGTGATGAATGGCCTCCAAGTAGACCGGCAGCCCGTAGAAGCCTATTCCCCAGCCAAAGACGGCGAGCGCGAAAGCACCGCCGACGATGCGCCAGCCGTAAAAGACCGCCGTTCGGGCTTCCGTGCCATTGGCCAGTATCGTCCGCAACATTGCTCGCATCCGGCCAGCCTGCCGGGAGAAAACCGGAATTGTTACGGCGATGACCGAAGCGTCCGGACGGAGGAAGGCGTAAAACAGGGTTCCGTCAAATTAGGGTTTGAACGATGGCCAGCCTGTCCACATTCGCTGAAGTCGCTGCACTTGCGGGAGATCCCGCGCGCGCCGGGATGCTGCACGCATTGATGGACGGGCGCGCGCTGACGGCTTCCGAGTTGGCTCGGGTCGCCGGCGTCACGCCGCAGACTGCGAGCGGTCATTTGGCGCGTTTGGCTACGGCGGGTCTTCTCAGCGTCGAGAAGCAGGGCCGGCATCGCTATCACCGCATTGCATCGCCCGCGGTGGCGCAGATGATGGAAAGCATCATGCAAGTAACATCGGGCCTCGACCCGGCGCGACCGCCGCTTACCGTCGGTCCGAGAGATGCGGCTTTGCGTACTGCGCGGACCTGTTACGACCATCTTGCGGGCCGTCTCGGGGTCGCGCTCGCCGATGCGCTGGTCGTGGGCAATTACATCGAGCTGGCCAGCGATGGCGGTCTGGTTACGGATGCGGGGATCGAATTTTTTGGTCGCATCGGCATCGACGTCGATGCGATTGCGACGCGCAACGGCAGGCGCTCGGGGCGCATCTTGTGCCGGCCCTGCCTCGACTGGAGCGAGCGGCGTCCGCATATTGCGGGCGCGATCGGAGCAGCCATCTGCGCGCACGGTTTCGGGAAGGACTGGATACGCCGCGTCGACGGCACGCGCGCCGTCACGATCACGCCAAAGGGCGAGCGCATCTTTCGCGAGCGGTTCCGCGCGCGATTGGCCTAAAGCAAGCCATTCGCGAGTACGCGTAGGGCGGAAAAGCGCAGCGCCTTCCGCCATGTTGCCGTGCGTTGATTGGGTGAACGGCGGATTACGCTTCGCTCATCCGCCCTACGGCTATCCATTTAACCTGCGGAGATGGCCGTCAATGCCGCGCAATGATCGATTGGGCTTCGGCCACAAGCTTTTCGACCAGCTGATTGGCGGGCAGGTTGCGAATGAGCGGAGCGGACTGGCCCGCCCAGAGGGGCATGAACTGAGCCCGCGCCCCCTCGCTCGGCAATTGCCAGAGCGGGCTGGCGAGGCTTGCCTGCAGCGGAAAGTCCAAC
>JBJMQW010000527.1:0-12595 GCA_045802495.1 Allostellaceae bacterium
CCGCGGTGGCGTCGGCAGCGTAGCCGGTGGCGACCCGCACATCGACGACGCAGACCTTGCCGGCGCGCACCGCGGCGACGGCCTCTGAGACCGCCGCCGCCAGATGCTTCGGGTTCTCTACGGGGCCGATGCCGGTGCAGCCCTGGGCGCGCGCCATCGCTGCCAGATCGATGTCGGGCCCCTGGATGGCCTGTCCGATCCAGCGGTTCTCGACAGGCCGGCCGCGCTGGCGGGCGACCCGCTCCTGGTGGAGTTCGTCGTTGAAGAACGAGCGGTTGTTGGCGATGACGACCAACAGCGGGATGTCGTTACGCACCGCTGTCCACAGCGCGGTGACCCCCATCAGGAAATCGCCGTCGCCGAGCACCGCAACCGGCAACCGGCCGCTGCCGGTGTCGCGCAGGGCCAGCGCGGCGCCGACCGACATGCCCGGTCCCGAACCGATGCCGCCGCCGCCATCGGTGCCGAGGTAATCGAGCGGGTGGCGGAATTCCCACAACCCGTCGGCCCATGAAAGCGGCAGCCGCAGCAGCGAAACCGGGCTGTCGCCAAGCGCGGCTTTAAGCGCGGTCGCGATGTGCGGCACTTGGATGATCGAGGCCTCGTCGAGGGCGGAGAGCGGGGGCGGTCCGGGCGGCAACGCCGGTTGGGGAAACGGGGGCGCATCCGGCCGCAATTCCTTGATCGCGGCGAGCAACGGTGTCACGGCTGCGTCGGGCTCAGCCAGCAGATAAACGTCGGCCGGCGGCAGTCCCTGATAGTCCATGCTCCAGCCGTTATGGACGTACTGGTCGATCGACACCTGGATGACCTTCGCAGTGATCGGCTTGCCGCCGTGGGCGGTGCGCAATGTGCCGGCGAGATCGACCCAGTCGAGGCTCAGGATTACATCGGAATTGACGATAAGCTCGGGTTCGCCGCCATGCAGCGGGTGGTCGGTCGGAAACGACGCGCCGGATTTGCGGTCGGTCATGACACGGGCGCCGATGGCCTCAGCCAATTTGACGCGCCGCTCCCAGGCATTGAGATCGCGTGATCCTCGGCCAGCCAAGATCAACGGCTTCCGGGCGCCTGCCAGTAGTTCGGCCGCCTGCCGGGGCACCGGTCGGGCGGGCTCGGGCGCCGCCGGCGGAGCGAAGCGGGCCATCGCTGGCGGCGGGGGCAACGCCGTGACCTCGTCTTCCTGCAGTTCCAGATTGAGGTTGATGTAAACCGGGCCGCGCGGCGCGGTCTGAGCAATCATATTGGCGCGCAAAATGGCCTCTTGGGCCGCCCCGATCGAGGCCGGCTGGTCGTCCCATTTGGTGTAGTTGCGGATCAGCGCTCCCTGATCGCGCGCCGTATGGATCCATTCGATCCATGGCCGGCGCCGCATCGCGTCGACTGCCCCGGTGGCGCCGAAAATGATCACCGGCATGCGGTCGCACCACGCATTGAAGATCGCCATTGTCGCATGCATCAGCCCAACATTACTGTGCACGATCGCGCCCATCGGCCGCCCGGTTACCTTGGCCCAGCCATGGGCCAGAGCCACCGCGCTTTCCTCGTGCAGGCACAGCAGCATGCGCGGCCGCGTGTTGCCGAGATAATTGACGATACTGTCGTGCAGCCCACGATAGCTGGCCCCCGGGTTGAGGGCGACATAGGGGATGTCCAGCTCACGCAACGCCGCCGCGATCGCATCGCTGCCCCAGACCCTGTTCGACGGCTGGCTCGGCACCGGCCGATCGATCTCGTTGCCGGAGGCCTCGCGCGGTCTCACTGGCGCATCATCCATGTTTCCCTCCCTCGCATGCGCGCCGGGGGATTACGCCTCAGTCCGCCAGGCGGGGCAAGCGTGGCCCCGCGAGCGGTCGGAACCAAATCGATAACTCCCGGCGGCGAGCCTAACGTCGGGATCGCTTCGTCCCGCCGGGAAACGCCTGCAAGGTGGCCGCCCGGGAGCCCTTGCAATGACTGCATTTGAGGTGTCACCGCGAGCGTAGAGGCAATCTTCGTCGCGGGCTTTGCTACCAAGTGGCGAGCTTGGTTTGAAAAGCTGCCGCCTGGCACGGGCCGGCAAGATGCTGCGGGAGTGGTGCCATTCCCAAGTGTGGTGCGGGTCTCTGCGAATGCAGTATTTGGCTCTGAGGTGATTGTCGGTCAGTCGAAATCAGTCGGCAAGTCGCTGCGCCGTGCGTGCTCGAACATGCGGCTGATCTGGTGCGGGAGGATGCGCGCCACCGACAAGTCTTCGGGTATCGCGTGCTCCGCGAAAAACGCGACCTCGCTCGTCTCCGAGCCCGGCTGTGGAGCGCCGCCAATCACATCGCAAATAAAGAACAGCTTATACACATGAAATGGATGCGGCGGCGTGTGCCCATGAAGCGCGCGGTCATAGACAGCGGCCAATTTGCGGACCGCAACCTCCACACCTGCTTCCTCGCGCACCTCGCGGACGACGCCCTCGCTCGGTGATTGGTTAACGTCTGCCCAGCCGCCGGGCAGTGTCCAGCGTTCGAAATCGGAGATCTCGCGTACAAGGAGAATCCGCCCGCTTTTGTCGAACACGGCTCCGCGGACATCCACCTTTGGCGTTGCATAGCCGGTTTGTCCGGCGAAGAGCGCCTCCACGCGAATGAGATCGGCTGCCGAATGATGCACCATCATGCGCGCCGCCAAAGAGCGAATGGCCATGTAGCGTTCGCGGTCGTAGCCGTTCTCGGCAAAGGTCAATCCCGTCTGAGCGATGGCTTGCAGCTCACGCGCCCACACTATCCAAACCGGTTCCATCAACCTGCTCGATGCCCCTCGTAATCCGATGAGGGAGAGTGCTACCGAACAGCTAAAGCTCCAACCATTCTCGCGATCTCGCCTTCCCGACGGGAGCGCGATCCGGCAGAACCTCAATTGTGCGGGGGCGCTGGGAAACGCTACGATCGGTCCGAACCAGCCCTGAGGCGGGCGAGCGATGGAAGCGCCAGGAGAAGAAAGATGGGCAAAAGGATCGCGATAATCGGGGTCGGAGCGGTCGGCGGTTATACCGGGGCGCATATGGTGAGGGCAGGCGAGGACGTGACCTTCATCGACATGTGGCCGGCGCATGTCGACGAGATGAAGCGGAACGGCCTGCGCATCACCCATCACGAGGGCGAGGCGCCGTTCTCGGTCAAAGTGCGGGCGCTGCATCTGACCGAGGCGCAGCATCTCTCCAAAGAGGCGCCGATCGACATCGCCTTTGTCTGCACCAAATCCTACGACACTCACTGGGCGGCGCTGCTGATCCGCCAGTATCTCGCGCCGGGGGGCTATGTCGTCTCACTGCAGAACTGTATGAACGAAGAGACGATCGCCGGTGTCGTCGGCTGGGGCAAGACGATGGGCTGCATCGCCAGCAACATCAGCGTCGGTCTCGTCGAGCCGGGTCATGTCCATCGCGGCGGGGTCAAGGGCGGGGCCGCGCACATGGTCTACCGCACCGGCGAGGTCCACGGCACGATCACCGACCGCGCGCATGAAATCTGCCGCTTGGTCTCCTGTGCCGACAGCGCCAAGGTCACCGACAATCTGTGGGGCGAGCGCTGGTCAAAGCTCGTCGCCAATACGATGGCGAACGGGGTCTCGGCCTGCACCGGGCTTCCCGGCGCGCAGATCGCGCAGAACGAGACGATCCGCCATTTTCAGGCGCGGCTCGGCAGCGAGGCGATCCGCATCGGCCAGGCCCGCGGATACAGGCTCGAGGAGATCGATCACCTGCCGCCCGAGACAATCGCGCGCGCCGGAGAGGGCGACGCGGCGGCGCTCAGGATCTACGACGAGAGGCGGCTGTCGCGGGTCGGGCGCGGCTCGCCCGATCAGCGCCCGTCGATGGGCCAGGACATGGCGAAGGGCCGGCGCACCGAGATCGAATATCTGAACGGCTTTGTCGTCCGCGAAGGCGAGCAGGTCGGCATGCAGGCGCGCGCCAACGAGCGCCTGGTCGACATCGTCAAGAAGGTCGAGCGCGGCGAGCTCAAACAGGACCCGCGCCACATCATCGAGCTGCGACTGAACTGAGCCTGACGCAAAAACCTGAGTGGTCGGCCCTGAAGAAACGCCAGGCGGTTGAGGCGCGCGCCAAAGGGCGCTATCGAAATTTGCAACGGTCGTTCACCTTGTGGCGAGGAACCGCTCTTCGTGCACCATTTCGGTCCTTGCCCGGAAACCTCGACGCTGGGTTAGTCGTTGGAAGAAGCGGATATTTGCCACTCACGGCACCGACAAGGTCGCATCGCAACTACGGCCGGCGGCGCAAGTATTCTGCTCCGGCCTTGCGCGTGTCGGGCCGGCGAGCAAAGCTGAGGCGACGACGGAAACGTCTGCTTAGCCGCCTCCCGAGCGGCCGGAATCGGGCACCTCGACCGTCGCCCGTTCATCACATAGAGAATTTGCGGCTTTGCATCGGGGCGCGCTCGTCCGCAATAGCGTGCGGCACGTGGAGCTACGCTCGCACCTCGATTATCGTGTTTCAGATCACGCCGCCGCAAGCCGCGCAGTGCGGTGAAAATAGGCGAAAAGAAACAGTCTGGCAATACCCAGCACGTCACTATAGATGAGATCCCCTTCGCGTCTGAAAGGGGACAGAGATGATCGCTCGCGATACTTCGATCGGCATCGATTTCGGCACGACCAATACCGTCATCGCACTGGCCAGACCGGGCGAGCCGGTGCGGGCAGTCGCGTTCCGCGACGACCGCGAGCTGTCGGACCTTTACCGCTCGGTGCTATGCTTTGAGCGTCTGTCGGCGAGCCGGCATGACATCCAGGCCCAGGCCGGCAGCAAGGCGATCCGCGCCTACTTGTCGTCGATTTACGAGACACGCTTTATCCAATCGTTAAAAAGCCATGTCGCGAGCCCGTTTTTTGAGGAGACCCGCATCTTTGGCCGCGCCTACAGATTCGAGGATCTGCTGTCGGTGTTTTTCCGGCATGCGGTCGCCGATGCCGACGGCCAGTTAGCCGAACCCGGCGGCCGCGTGGTTTCAGGGCGGCCGGTCGCGTTTGTCGGCGCGGCGCCAGACGAGGCGCTGGCGATCCAGCGCTACAGCGAGGCCTATCGCCGGATTGGCATCCTCGATCCGGCCTATGTCTACGAGCCGGTCGGCGCCGCGTATTACTACGCCCAGCGCTTGACCGCCGATGCGCTGGTTCTGGTCTGCGATTTCGGCGGTGGCACCAGCGATTTCTCGCTGATCCGCTTCGAGCGACGCGGCAACCGGTATGCCGCAACTCCGATCGGCCATGCCGGGCTCGCGGTTGCCGGCGATAATTTCGACTCTCGGATCATCGACGAGGTTGTGTCACCGCGGCTCGGCAAGGGAACGCTGTTCAAGTCGTTCGATAAGATCCTGCCGATCCCGCAGCACTATCATGCGAGCTTTGCGCGCTGGCATCAGCTGGCGATGCTCAAGACACCCGAGCACATCCGCGAACTCGAGCGCCTGCAGCGCGCCTCGCTGTCGCCCGACAAGATGGCAAAATTCCTCGAGGTCATCCGCAACGACTGGGGGTTCAACATCTATCGCGCGGTGTCCGACACGAAGGTGAAGCTGTCAGCGGCGCCGCGCGCCGATTTTGTGCTCAGGCTCGGTGACATCGATATCGAGCGGGAGATTTCGCGCGCGGATTTCGAGAGTTGGATCGCCGACGACATCGGCCGCATCGGACAGACCGTCGACCGGCTGCTCGACACTGAGCGCGTACGGGTCGACGAGATCGACAGCGTGTTTCTGACCGGTGGCAGCTCGTTCATCCCCGCGGTCCGCCGCGTCTTCGAGGAGCGGTTCGGCCCATACCGGCTGGCCGACGGCGAAAACTTCCAGTCGGTCGCGTTTGGCTTTGCGCTGATCGGGCTTGAGGACGATCTGGAGCCCTGGACCGCTCGTGCGCCTCGCAATTCGGCCGCATCCAAAGTCGCCACCCCAGCCTCGCCAAAAGCGTGACCGTCGAATAGCGCCATTTTGACTGCATCGGCGTCACAATAGCGTCACTGTCGCGGCAGTAGAATGGGGCGCGGTTCACCCGACCAACGCCCGTCAGTGGGCCAGGACATGGCGAAGGGCCGGCGCACCGAGATCGAATATCTGCGCGGCTTCGTTGTGCGTGAAGGCGAGCAGGTCGGCATCGTCGCGCGCGCCAATGAGCGGCTCAGCGATATCCTCAAAAAGGTCGAGCGCGGCGAATTAAAACAGGACCCGCGCCACATCACCGAATTGCGGCTGAACTAGACGACTCGACGCTTATTGCCGTCATTCCTGAGAAAGAGGTTGTAATCAAATTGCGGCCTACTGCAGTCGTCGCCCCTGCGAAAAGCAGGGGCCCAGGGCAAGTGACTGAAATCCCTGGGTTCCCGCTTGCGCGGGAACGACGGACGAGCTGGCTTGGCGCGCCAGCTCTAGTCTGATTACGACCTTCAGAGCAGGTATCTACGCCATCCAGCCGCAGCGTTTGCGCCTTGGCCTCCGCTCCGCGGGAGCGGCGGAGACGAGCCGAGCGCTTACACCGTCGGTTTGATGTTCTGGTTGAGCCGGAACAGGTTTGTCGGATCGTATTTATTCTTCAAGGCAACGAGCCGCTCGTAGCCCTGCGTATAGGCGGCTCTGATCCGCGCGCCTTCCTCTGCGTCCAAATGGTTGACATAGACTTGACCGCTCGCAAAAGGCTCGACGGCGGTCCAGAACTCGCGGGTCCATTGGACATGACGGGCAGATTCCGCGGTGTCGGTCCATTGCGAGATGACGTCGTAATCCCACTGGTCGTCGCGCAGCCCAAACACCGTGGCATCTCGATCCACCCGGGTCACAGCACCGTGCAGATGGAAGAACAGGACGTTGGACATCGGCGAGAGAAACTTCGCCGAGCGCGAGATCATGATGTCCAGCATGTCGTCGCCGAGCTCCTTCAGGAAGCTTGATTTCCAGTAGCGCTGCACGCCGCCATAGGGGAACGCCGCATCGAACAGCGTGTTCAGCGCGACGTATGACATCGGCGCGATCGTATCGGCGAGCGGCGGCCCGAATTTCCGCAGCGAGGCAACTGCCTTTTCGCCGGCTGCGAGATCGCCGATATAGGCGGCGACGATGACGGCAACAGGCTCGCCGTCGTGCGAGGTCATCAGCGCACCCGCTGCGACCATCTCGTCGGGGCAATTGCGGCAGAAATCTCGATAGAAGCGCAACACCTCCATCGCCCTCTTCATCGGGTGGACGACCATGCCGGCGAGCACCGGGCCGACGGGATGAACCCGATACTCGAACGACGTGACGACGCCGAAATTTCCGCCGCCGCCGCGCAGGCCCCAGAAAAGATCGGGATGCTGATCGGCACTGACAGTCAAGAGTTGCCCGTCCGCAGTGACGATGTCGGCCGACAACAGGTTGTCGCAGCTGAGCCCATGCTTGCCGTGCAGCCACCCGAGCCCGCCCCCCAGGGTCAGTCCGGCAATGCCGGTCGTGGAGACGACGCCGCCGGTGCTGGCGAGTCCAAAGACTTGCGTTTCGCGGTTGTACTCGCCCCAGGTGAGGCCCGCCTCGGCGCGCGCCGTGCGCCTGGCCGGATCGACCCGGACACTCTTCATCAGTGACAGGTCGATCATCAGCCCGCCCTCGCAAACAGCGTTGCCGGTGATGTTGTGGCCGCCGCCTTTCACCGACACCAGCAGCCCATGCTCGCGTGCAAAACGCACCGCGGCGATGACGTCGGCAGGCCCGGCGCAGCGGGCGATCAGCGCGGGACGCCGGTCGATCATGCCGTTCCAGACCTTGCGGGCCGCCTCATAACCGTCGTCGCCCGGGCGCGCGAGCCGTTCCCGCAGACTGTCTGCAAAGTTCTGCACAGCGAGTTCCTCGAGGATTTTGTCGCTGCCCTCGGTGGTGATGACGCGTAGATCCGTCATGACTTTCTCCTCCCTGCGTGCCGTATTGACGGAATACACCTTCAGTCCGTTGTTGCGGATTGCTTCTCGATCGTGCTCGACAACCGGCCGTAGACGCGGCGGGCATTGCCTTCGAAAATCTTCATCTTGTCTTCCGCCGATAGTGGAAGCTGGTCGATGTAGCGCTTGGTGTCGTCGTAGTGGTGACCGGTTTCCGGATCGATGCCGCGAACGGCGCCGATCATTTCCGAAGCGAACAGGATGTTGTCGACTGGGATCACCTTCGCCAGCAGCTCCTGGCCGGGTAGGTGATAGACGCAGGTGTCGAAGAAGACGTTCTTCAACATAATGTCGGACAGCAGCCCAAGCTTGGCGTCCTGCGCTAAGCCGCGGTAGCGCCCCCAGTGATAGGGCACGCCGCCGCCGCCGTGCGGAATGATGAATTTGATGGTCGGGAAATCCTTGAGCACCGACGAATTCATCAGCTGGTTGAAGCCGGCGGTGTCTCCGTTGAGATAGTGCGCGCCGGTCGTGTGATGGGTCGGGTTGCACGACGCGCTGACATGGATCATCGCCGGAATGTCGTACTCCACCATCTTCTCGTAGACCGGATACCAGTAGCGGTCGGACAGCGGCGGGTCCTGCCAATGTCCGCCGGACGGATCGGGGTTCAGATTGATCCCGACGAACCTGTATTCATTGACGCAGCGGTCGATCTCACGGAGGCAGTTCCGCGGCGAGACGCGCGCGCTCTGCGGCAGCATCGCCATACCGACAAAGTTCTGCGGGAATAGCGAGCAGACGCGGTAGATCAGCTCGTTGCAGGCGCTGGCCCAGGCTTCACTTGTCGTTGCGTCGCCGAGATGGTGACCCATGCCGGCGGCGCGCGGCGAAAAAATCGTCAGGTCAGTGCCGCGCTCGCGTTGCACCTTGAGCTGGCCGCCCGCAATCGTCTCGCGGATCTCGTCGTCGGTGATCGTCGGGCGCGGCGGCGGCGGCTTGCCGGCGGTATGCGCCTCGATCTGTTGGGTGCGCCAGCCCTCATGCTGGCGGGGAGCGGTGGTGTAGTGGCCGTGGCAATCAATGATCATGGCCCCTCCTGTTCGGCTAATGCTTCGTACCCCATTCGCGAGCGAGCGCCGCGCGCCGCCCCGCGGCGGCCATTAGAAAGCCGCCATCGCTGCCGGTAAGCACGAGCCGCATGCCCATCCCGATGTATTTCTGCATCAGCTCCTCGGCATCGACGCCGCCCATCCCCGGCCATTTATTGTGCTTGCGGCAAGCGGCGATAACCGTCTCGTAGGCGCCGGCGACCCTCGCATGACCGTACTCGCCGGGAACGCCCATCTCGGCGGCGAGGATCGTTGGTGCCGATCAGCAATGCGTCAATGCCCGGGACCGCAGCGATCGCCTCGGCATTGCCGATTGCGGTCGGAGTCTCCATCAGAGCAATGACAAGCAACGCCGTGTTGGCGGACTCGATCATTTCGGCTATTGGGATTCGTTTGAAATCGAAGATTGCCTGCGCGCCGGCGAGCGAGCGGTGGCCGATCGGCGGGTATTTTAGGTGGTCGACGATCTCGCGCGCCTGCTCGGCCGTGTCGACATGCGGCATGACGATACCGAGCGCGCCGTTGTCTAGCACGCGTGTCGCCATTGTGTGCTGCATGAACGGCACACGGACGATCGGCGAAATGCCGGTGTCGAGTGCCGCGACAGCGAGGGTCGTCGCAAACTCTATCGACATCGGACCGTGTTCGAGGTCGATGAAGAGCCAGTCATAGCCCGCCGTCTTCATCATCTTGGCGATATCGACCGTGCGCGCCGTGCGGATGCCGACGCCGAGCGACATTTCGCCCTTTTCGAGGCGCTCCCGCGCCATGTTGCAAACCTTCATCTCATCCCCCTGATGGAGTTGTTGCGCTTCGGTCACAGGTAAGCACCGTCGTCCCCGGGTGGTCAACTTCGCCTACTTCGGTCTCAAAGCCTTTGCCAGCCGCGGACTGATGAGGGCATGGGCGGTGTGGCTGCACCCTGCGGTGGCAGCCGCAGTGGTTTCAATATTGTACGATATGCGAAGGTGCAGCGCTTGGAAAACGGCGGAACACTGCCGATCTCTTCGGCATCGTTGCGAGGCTCGAATGCAGTCGGTCGGCGAAGCGCAGCCTGTTGTCCTACCGGCGAGGCACCCCGGGTCGGAGACGCCGTCTGGTCTCGGGATTGCCAAGGCGCTCGGGCAAAACGCGCTGGCAACTTTCCCGCCGGAGGCATTCGTAGAGGACATGGTTGCGCGCCGGTTTTTTGGCCGACGGCGAATCATACTCAGCCGACCCGCAGGTATTCAGCACATCCTCATAAACAATCCCGGAAATTACCGTCGGACCACGCCGACGATGCGGATGCTGCTGCCGCTCCTCGGTCGTGGGTTGTTGCTCAGTGACGGCGAGGACTGGAAACATCAGCGGCGTGCCGTAGCGCCGGCCTTCGCTCCGCGCACAATCCCCATGGTTGCGCGCCACGTCGCAGAGGCGAGCCGCGCGGTTATCGGCAAGCTCGCAGCTCAAGGCAAACGGCCGGTCGATCTCCGCGCCGAGATGCAGTTTCTTGCTCTGGATATCGCCGGTCGCGCGCTGTTTTCGTTGGTCATCGACCGGCACGCGGCTGAGTTGCGCGAGCTGATCACCCTTTATGGCGAGCATCTCGGTCGGCCCAGCCTCCTCGATTTTCTGCTGCCGTCGTTTTTCCCGAGCCCACGCGACTTCGCCCGGCGACGTTTTCGGCGCCAATGGCTGAGTCTGATCGGACGGATCATTGCCGAGCGCCAGGGGGCCGCAGCCGTAACCGCGCCGGGTGATCTTTTCGACCTACTGTCTGCGGAAACGCAGCCCGAACGGCTCACAGAACAAGCCGCAACCATGATTACCGCGGGCCACGAGACGACAGCGGTTGCGCTTTTCTGGGCGCTCTATCTCGTGGCTATTACGCCCGAGGTCCAGTGGCGCATTGTGGAGGAGGTCGCGGCGCTCGATCTCGGCCCGGACAGCGCCAACGAAGCCTTGCCAAAGCTTGTCTACACGCGGGCCGTCGTGCAGGAGACATTGCGGCTCTATCCGCCCGCTTTCACCCTCGTGCGGCAAGCGCGCCGCGCGGATAACGCGGGTGGTATCATAATACCGGCCGGTGCCGTCGTGTTCATCTCACCATGGGTTCTGCACCGTCACCGGCGACGATGGGCAGAGCCGGAAAGGTTCGATCCGGCGCGGTTTCTACCAGGCGCGCCGGCGCCGGATCGTTTTGCGTATCTGCCGTTCGGCATCGGCCCGCGCGTCTGCATCGGCGCGCAGTTCGCGCTGACTGAGGCGATCCTGGTCCTCGCCGGGATGGTCCAGACATTCCACATCGAGCGCGCCAGTTCCGAGCCGGTCGTGCCGGTCGCGATCGTTACGACCCAGCCCGACCACCCGCCCCTTTTCCGACTGCGGGCTCGCCAGGCGCGGTGACGGTTTTCTTACAAAACGGAATCGCGCATCCTCGTCGCCAGCCTCGGAGAGGGATGTCATGCGCGCGCAACGACTGACGACAATCATCTTCATCGGGATGCTGCTCGGCATCGCCGTCGGCTACGCCTGCCACAGCCTATGGCCCGATCCGCAAACGGCAAAGACGATCGCCGGCTACATCTCGCTGTTCACCGATATCTTCCTGCGGCTGATCAAGATGATCATTGCGCCGCTCGTCTTCACGACCCTGGTCGTCGGTGTGGCGCATATGGGCGACACCAAATCGGTCGGCCGCATCGGCGGCAAGGCGATGCTGTGGTTTGTCAGCGCCTCGCTGATCTCGCTGCTGCTCGGGCTCATCATGGTCAACATCCTGCGTCCGGGCGACAACCTCAACCTGCCGCTGCCCGACGTCAGCGCTTCGACCAATCTCAATGCCGCCTCGCTGTCCTTCAAGGATTTCGTGACCCATCTCGTGCCGAAGAGCGCGGTCGAGGCGATGGCCAACAACGAGATCCTGCAAATCGTCGTCTTTTCGCTGTTCTTCGGCGTCGCCGCCGCATCCCTCGGCGAGCGAGCTCAGGGGATCATCAGGATCATCGACGAGACTTCGCAGATCATCCTGACGATCACCGGCTACATCATGGCGCTTGCCCCGATCGCCGTCTTTGCGGCGATGGCGGCGACGGTAACGACGCAGGGGATCGGCATCCTGGTGACGTACGGCAAGTATCTGGTTCAGTTTTACTTTAGCCTCGGCATCTTGTGGCTGGTGCTGATCGCTGCGGGGTTCCTCTTTCTAGGGCGTGCTGTGTTCCGGCTCATTTCGCTGATTCGCGAACCGTTCCTGCTGGGCTTCAGTACGGCGAGCAGCGAGGCCGCCTATCCGGTGACAATGGCCCAGCTCGAAAAGCTGCCGGTCAGCAAGAAGATCATCAGCTTCGTCTTGCCGATGGGCTACTCGTTCAACCTCGACGGCTCGATGATGTACTGCACCTTTGCGACGATCTTCATCGCGCAGGCCTACAACATAGAGCTGTCAGTGACGCAGCAGATCACGATGCTGCTGGTGCTGATGCTGACCAGCAAGGGCATGGCCGGCGTGCCGCGCGCCTCGCTCGTCGTCATCGCCGCAACGCTGGTGACGTTCAACCTGCCCGAAGCCGGGTTGCTATTGATTATTGGGATAGACCAGTTCCTCGAC
>JBJMQW010000528.1:0-3571 GCA_045802495.1 Allostellaceae bacterium
GATGGCGCAGCAAGGAGCGGCCCGGGCCATCTGGCGGCAGGCCGACGCGCTGGCGCTGCCGTTCGAGGACCGGAGCTTCGACGCAGTGGTCTGCCAGTTCGGCGTAATGTTTTTCCCCGAAAAGGTGGCTGCTTATCGCGAGGTTGTGCGCGTACTGAAACCTGGCAGCCGCTTTGTCTTCAATGTGTGGGATCGCATCGAGGAAAACGAAATTTCCCATGCCGTCACTGAGGCCATGATAGCGCTCTACAAAGACGATTCGCTGCGTTTCCTTGCGCGAACCCCGCATGGCTACCACGACCTCCAAACGATCCGACGCCAGCTGGCGGAGGCCGGATTTTCGTCGGTGAAAGCCGAGACGGTGCCGCGGCTCAGCCGAGCCCAATCGGCGCGCGAACCCGCCATCGGTCTTTGCCAGGAACGCCGCTGCGGAACGCAATCGAAGCCCGCGATCCGGGCGGCCTAGAGGCTGCGACCGATGCGGCCGCGAGCGCCATTGCCGCCCGCTTCGGTTCCGGGCCAATCAGCGCCAGAATGCAAGCGCATGTGATCACCGCGTCGGCCTAGCGAAGCAAGCGGCGCCCCGTCCGGGCTGCGATCGTTGTCCGAGATGACGCACCTGTTATCATCTGCCTGCCCGAGCTGTCGCTGACGATACCCCGCAGCGCCGGCTTTGTTCGCTAACGGAGGAGCTGGCCCGATGGATTTGCGCTACACCGCCGAGGAATTGGCGTTTCGCGACGAGCTTCGTGCCTTCTTTCGCGACAATTTGCCGGGCGACATCCACGAGCGGATGCGGCTCGGCCACACACCGAGCAAAGATGACATCGTTACCTGGCAGCGCATCCTGAACCGGCGGGGCTGGGCCGCCTACAACTGGCCCAAGGAATATGGCGGGCCCGGCTGGAGCCCGGTGCAGCGCATGATTTTCCTCGAAGAGAACCAGCTGGCTCCGGCGCCCGAAATGTCATCCTTCAACATTACGATGATCGGGCCGGTATTGATCCAATTTGGCACCGAAGAGCAGAAGCAGCGCTTTCTGCCGCGCGCCGCCAATATCGATGATTGGTGGTGCCAGGGATTTTCCGAGCCGGGCGCGGGGTCGGACCTCGCCTCGCTGAAGACCGCCGCCAGGCGCGACGGCGATGACTACGTCGTCAATGGCCAGAAGATCTGGACGTCGACGGCGCACCACGCCGATTGGTGCTTTTGCCTGGTGCGCACCGCCCCGCAGGCACCGAAGCGCCAACAGGGGATCTCGTTCCTGCTGATCGACATGAAAACGCCGGGCATCACGGTGCGGCCGATCATCTCGATCGATGGCAGCCATCACCTGAACGAGGTGTTTTTCGACGATGTGCGGGTACCGGTGGCGCTTCGCGTCGGCGAAGAGAACCGCGGCTGGGATGTCGCAAAATTTCTGTTGGGGCACGAGCGCACCGGGATCGCACGGCTTGGCAAGTCGAAGGAGCGGGTCAAGTTCGCCCGCGAGGCGGCGCGCGATATGCGCGCGAACGGCAAGCCTCTGATCGAGGACCCGGCCTTCCGCCAGCGCGTCGCGCAGCTCGAAACCGACATCAAGGCGCTGGAAATCACGCAGATGCGGGTGGTTTCCGCGCATGACAAGAGCCATGACGGCAAGCCCGACCCGCTGTCCTCGGTGCTCAAGGTCAAGGGCACCGAGCTGCTGCAGGCGACGACGGAGCTGGCGATGGATGTCGGCGGCCCGCTGTCGATGCCGGACTGGGCGCAGGAGCTGGCAGCGCTCAGCAACGAGCCGGAACTGGGCCCGGAATGGGCGACCGAAGCGACCCGCAGCTATCTGTTCCTGCGCGCTGCCTCGATCTATGGCGGCACCAACGAGATCCAAAAAAACATTCTGACCAAAGCAGTATTGGGGCTGTGAACACGAGAGCCGTCATGGCTGGACTTGATCCGGCCATCCACGAGCCCGACACTCCTCGTCCGGCGCGGGGAGGGACGCGGATCACCGGGTCAAGCCCGGTGATGACGAAATAAATGGGCGGATGCACCGATGGATTTCGAGCTGACCGAAGAGCAGCGGCTGCTGCGCGACTCTGTGGATCGGCTGGTCGCCGATCACTACGCCTTCGACAAGCGTAGGGCCTATCTCGCCGAACCCGACGGCTGGAGCCGTGCGTTGTGGGCGCAATACGCGGAGCTTGGTTTGTTGGGTCTGCCCTTTGCCGAGAGCGATGGCGGGTTCGGTGGCGGCCCGATCGAGGTGATGCTCGTAATGGAGGCGTTCGGACGGGTGCTCGCATTGGAGCCGTATCTGGCGACCATCGTGCTCGGCGGCACCGCATTGCGGCTAGCCGGGAGCGAGGCGCAGAAATCGGCGATCCTGCCGCAAATTGCCGAGGGCGAGCTCATTCTCGCCTTTGCCCATAGCGAGCGACAGGCGCGCTATGATCTTTCGGATGTCCTGACGACAGCGAAGCCGAAGGCCGGCGGCTGGATGCTCGACGGCGCAAAGAGCGTGGTTTTGCATGGCGACTGCGCCCAGCTTCTGGTTGTGAGCGCACGCACTTCCGGCGAGCGCGACGACCCTCACGGCATCACATTGTTTCTGGTCGGTGCGGCAGCGAATGGGGTGGCGCGGCGCTCTTACCCGATGCGCGACGGCACGCGCGCGGCGGAAATCTCATTGAGCGATGTCGAGATTGGCGAAGACGCCGTGCTCGGCGAGGTCGGCGCGGCATTCCCGGTCATCGAGCGCGTCATCGAAGCAGGCATTGCGGCCACCGCCGCGGAGGCGGTCGGCGCTATGGAGACGATGCAGGGCCTGACCCTCGACTATTTGAAGACCCGGCAGCAATTCGGGCGCCCGATCGGAGACAACCAGGTGTTGCAGCATCGCGCCGCGGAGATGCTGATGGAGCTCGAGCGCGGGCGCAGCATGGCGATGTTGGCGGCGATGATGGTCGAGGAACCGGACGCCGCCGAGCGCGCCCACAATATCGCGATGGCAAAGGTCGGCGTCGGGCAGGCCAGTAAATTCGTCGCGCAGAACGCGATCCAGTTGCATGGCGGCATCGGGATGACCGAGGAATATGCCGTCGGGCATTATTTCCGCCGCTGCATGGTCATCGAGCACCTGTTCGGTGACACCGCCCACCACCTCTCGCGCCTCGCCGAACAGGTGGGATGATCGGATCGGCCCGAAGCTTATTCGGCCGCCAGCGCCGGCACCTCCGCGAGCGCGGCAGGCTCACGGCGTTCATTGCCCGCCGGTATCCGGCGAAAGTAGAGATGCACCGCAGTGCCTACGCCTTCGGCGCTCTCCGCGGCGGCGACCGCCGGCCTGGTGGTCTTGTCAGGATAGAAAATCTGATCCAGGCGTTCCGGCGACAATCCCGGACCCGCATCTTTGACCGTCACCCGCCCGTAATCGCCCGGCATGCTTCCGGGATATTCGGCAGCTGCAGCATCGTCGAGCGGAGATCGCCGGGCACCGACGACCAGCTCCCCGCCCTCTGCCATGGCGGCGGCCGCGGCCTCGGTCGCGAGATCGAGCAGGCACGTGGCGAGAACGTTCGGATCGGCGGCA
>JBJMQW010000032.1:0-4852 GCA_045802495.1 Allostellaceae bacterium
ACGATCAGGGAGGCCCGTCTGGCGCTCGGCGGCGTCGCGCACAAACCGTGGCGCGACCCTTCGGCCGAAGCGGCGCTGGGGGGTCAGGCCGCCAACCAGGCGGCGTTCACCCGCGCAGCTGATGTCTTGCTGCGCGACGCCAAGGGCTTCGCGCACAACGCCTTCAAGATCGATCTCGCGCGCCGCGCCATTGTTCGCGCATTGACGCAGGCAGCGCAGGGCACACCGCAGTCGCAGTCCAATAAGAAAATCGGCTGAGCAGGAGCAGGTCCATGGCAGCTTACATCGGCACCGCTACATCCCGCGTCGATGGCCGGGCCAAGGTCACCGGCGCAGCAAAATATGCCGGCGAGTTCAATACGGTCGGCCTAGCGCATGCCAGCGTCGTTACATCCACGATTGCCAAGGGCCGCATCGCGCGCATCGACGCGGGCGACGCGCTTTCCGTTGCAGGCGTGATCGACGTCCTGACACATCAGCATCGGCCCTCTATGGCAAGCGCCGACAGCGCCTATAACGACGATGTAGCGCCGGAAGGGTCGCCGTACCGGCCGCTCTACGACGACAAGATTTGGTTCAGCGGCCAGCCGATTGCGCTGATAGTCGCCGAAGAGCCGGAGATCGCGCGCTTTGCGGCCTCGCTGGTGCGCGTGGAGTACGGCAAAGAAGCCCACGTTACGGATTTGCATCGCCAGCGCGACGCGGCGTTCGCTCTGAAATCCCCGGCAAATCCGGCCGAGAACCCGTTCGCCCCGCCAAGGCCGCGCGGCTCGGCCGAGCCGGCCTTCGCCGCGGCCGCGGTGCGCCACAGCGCAGAGTATTTTGTTCCGATCGAGCATCACAACCCGATGGAACTGTACGCCTCGACGGTGGTCTTTGAGCCGGACGGCAAGCTGACGGTCTACGACAAGACCCAGGGGGTGCAGAACGTGCAGCGCTACCTCTGCAGCGTGCTCGAATTGAAACCGGAGGATGTGCGCGTCGTGTCGCCCTTTGTCGGCGGCGCCTTTGGCTCGGGATTGCGCCCGCAATATAACGTCGTCCTGGCGGCGCTGGGGGCACGTGCGCTGAAGCGTTCGGTGCGTCTCGTGCTGACCCGGCAGCAGATGTATGTGCTCGGCCACCGGCCGGCGATGATCCAGCAGATCGAGCTGGGCGCCAATGCCGATGGAACACTCGACGCGATCACGCACGAAGCGGTTACCGTGACCTCACAGTATGAGGACTATTATCGGCAAGAGACCGGCTGGTCCGGGCTGCTCTACAGGAGTGCTCACGCCAAATACACGCACAAGCTTGCGCGGCTGGACCTTGCGACATCGTGCGACATGCGCGCGCCCAGCGCCGCACCCGCCGTCTACGCGCTCGAATGCGCAATGGATGAACTGGCGATCGCCCTCAAGCTCGATCCACTCGATCTTCGCCTGCGCTGTTATTCCGATCGCGACCAGCACGCCGGCCGGCCATACAGCAGCAAGAGCCTGCGGGAATGCTACCGTCAGGGTGCCGAAACGTTCGGTTGGGTCGAGCGTAACCCCGAACCTCGTTCGATGCGCGACGGCACCGAGCTGGTCGGCTGGGGAATGGCGACCGGCGTCTGGGAAGCGCTGCAGGTGCCGATCGCAGTGCGCATCATCCTGACGGCCAATGGTCATGCGGAGGTTTCCTGTGCCACCTCCGACATCGGCACCGGCACCTACACGATCATGGCTCAGGTCGCCGCGGATATGCTCGGGCTGCCGCTCGACAACGTTACGATCAAGATCGGCGACTCGACATTGCCGCAATCGCCGGTCGAGGGCGGATCATGGATTGCGGCCTCGGTCTCGAACGGGATCGTTACGACGGCCGCTTCAATGCGTGAGGAACTGTTGCGGTTGGCCAAGCAGATGCCGAATTCACCGCTCGCGGACGCAACGCCCGACGAGGTCGTACTTGCGGACGGCAAGCTCGTCGGCAAACGGGATGCGTCGCGTGCGGTGTCGATTGCAGACGCAATGCGGCATGGCGCCATCGACCGCATCGAGCAGGAGAAATCCACGACCTTCGCCAGTGACGGCTCACATGCCCACAATACGCACTCGGCGATCTTTGCCGAAGTCAAGGTGGACGAGCAGCTCGGCGTCATCCGTGTCACCCGCGTGGTCAGTGCGGTTGCGGCCGGTCGCATTCTCAACCCCAAGACCGCGCGCAGCCAGATCATCGGCGGGGTGGTGTGGGGCATCGGCATGGCGCTGCACGAGGAAACGCTGCTCGACCACGATTTCGGCCGCATCATGAACGCCAACATTGCCGAGTATCATGTGCCGGTGAATGCCGACGTGCACGACATCGACGTGATCTTCGTCGACGAGCCGGACGACATCGTTAATCCGCTCGGCATCAAGGGGCTGGGCGAGATCGGCATCGTCGGCGTCGCGGCGGCCATCGCCAACGCGGTCTATCACGCGACCGGCAAGCGCGTGCGCGACCTGCCGATCACGCTCGACAAGCTAATGCCGAATTGACGCTGGAGAGACTAGATGGTCGGCTCCGAATCCGTCAGCGACACCGGTTCCAATGGCTCGGCAAGACCGGCATGTGCGGGGCCGGGCGTCGGCGTCTCACCTATTTCGACCGCCTCGGCCGGCATCTCGCCGAATTCGGAGGGCAGGTCGGCCGCCCAGCTGTTCCGCCGCGATGCCACCAGCCATGCCAGACCCGCCAGTATCATCGCCAGCGGGATCGCATAGGCCGGGAACTGATCGCGAAGCGGGCCGGGGCCCAGCCTTAGCGAGCGCCGCAGCGCCTCCGTTCCTCTTTCGACGAACCGGGCCGGGGCCAGCTCGCCTTCGAGGGCAGTGATCGTCGCGCCGAGGCGAATGCGCGTGCGGGCGATGTCTTCCTCGATTTCACGCAGAGGCTTGTGTCCGTCATACTCGGCCCGGCGATGTTCGGCCGGCATGGCATCGGCCGGCGGCGCACCTATCCGAGCTGTCGATTGGTCCATTCCGCATTCCTTCAAGTCCCGGAGCGTGAGTCGCCGGCCGGCTTTTATCAGAAGCTAACGGCCACCCGCGGGCGCGGTTCCGAAAGCCGGGACCCTGGATCAGGTCAGGAGACTTGTGCCATCTCGCGCACCCGCGTGGAGCGCGCCGCAGCGAGATGGTCTTTCGCCAGCACGGTATAAACCGCCGGCAGCACAAACAGCGTGAAGAGAGTGCCGACGGACATCCCGGCAACAACCACGACGCCTATCGAGAAACGGCTTGCCGCCCCGGCGCCGGTCGCAATCAGCAATGGTACGAGACCGACGACCATTGCGGCCGTGGTCATCAATATCGGCCTCAGCCGCACCCGCGCGGCGCGTTCGATGGCGCGCCGGCGGTCGAGATTCTCGCGCACCTGCAAGGTATTGGCGAACTCGACCATCAGGATGCCGTGCTTGCTGATCAGTCCGATCAGGGTCACCAGCCCGACCTGGGTATAGATGTTCATCGTCGCGAGGCCGAAAAACAGCGGTAGTAAAGCGCCGTACATCGACATCGGTACGCTGACGAGGATCACCAGCGGATCGCGCAGGCTCTCGAACTGGGCCGCCAGTACGAGAAAGATCACAATCAATGCAAAGATGAAGGTGATCGTCAGCTGATTACCTTCCCTCACGTATTGGCGGGTGTCGGATAAATAGTCGTGGCTGAAGCCGGCAGGCAGGTTCACCATCTGCTGTTCGAGGAAATCGACCGCCTGTCCCATCGTCACTCCCGGCATCGGCACAGCCTGGAAGGTGGCCGAGTTGAGTTGGTTGTACTGGGTCAGGGCATTGGGCTCGGTGCCGGTCTTGAGACTCACCAGATTGGACAGTGGCAGGGGTTGGCCGGAGGCCGAATTGACATAGTAGCGGGTCAGCGTTTCCGGGGTCAGGCGGTCGGCGCGCGGCACCTGCGGGATGACCTCATAGGACCGGCCGGCGAGATTGAACCGGTTGATATAATTCTCGCCGACCAGCACTGCCAGAGTATCGCCGATCGACTGCATCGTTACGCCGAGCTCATTGGCTTTCGACCGGTCGATACTGACGCGGATCATCGGCTGATTGAAATCGAGATCGCTGTCGATGACCATGAACAGCCCGCTCTTGCGCGCTGCATCCTTGATTTTGGCCATCGCTTCATAGATCTCCTTGTAGTCCCCGGTCGAGGTGATCACCATTTGGATGGGCAGTCCCCCGATTGAGCCCGGTAGGGGCGGCAAAGAGAATACAAAGGCGTTCAGGCCTTCGACGGCCGACACCTTTTGCTGCATCAGCGGCTTCAGCTTCTGGGCTGAACGGCTGCGCTCGCCCCAAGGCTGGAGGATCGCGCCGGCGATGCCCAGATTCGGCCCGTTCCTGCCATTGACGATGAAACGCAAATCGGTCTCCGGAAACGAACTGAAGGCCGCGTCGAGCTTGTCGCCGTAGGATTCGAGGTAATCGAGATTGGCGTATTGCGGCGCCTTCGTCAGAGCAAAAAGGACCCCCTGGTCTTCCTCGGGCGCCAATTCCTTCTTGGTATGCATGTACATGAAGGCGAGGCTCGCGAAGACAGCGGCAGCGAACAGGGCGGTCACTGGGCGGTAATCGAGTGAGCGGTCAAGTTTGCGCCCGTACCATTCCGCCAGTCGCGAGAAGCCGCGGTCGATCAGCCGGGCAAACCGTCCTTCCGACATTTCGCGGGTCAGCAGGAGCGAGCACATCATTGGCGACAATGTTACGGCGACGATGCCCGAGATGATGACCGAGCCGGCCAGCGTGAAGGCGAATTCGCGAAACAGAGCGCCGGTGACGCCGCCGAGAAACCCGATGGGCGCGTAGACCGCGGCGAGGGTCAAG
>JBJMQW010000033.1:0-7949 GCA_045802495.1 Allostellaceae bacterium
CTTCAGCCAGGCCGGGCAGGCAATCCTCAATCCGTCAGGCGTCAACCTACTACCCGGCTTAACGGTGCAGACAGTGATCCCAAGCGGTGACTCGCAATCGGCATCACGGCTGTCGACCTACATCAATTCGGTCCATCCGCTGAACCCCATTTATAGCGGGTTTTTCCTCCACTCGTCGCTCGGGAACGCGATCCGGGTCGATCTGGGCGATGTCAAGGTTTTCAAATTTCTGACCGAGACCGATGTCCTCGAGCTTGGAGAAGCGGCGGTCCGTCGGCCGGATACGCCAACCTTTGTGACGTGGGAAACCGCCGGAACGTCACACGCCGACTATTGGGGCCTTCTCAGCTCAAATGGTGTGCGTACGCGCGATGCCACTCCTCTCGCGGTTAACCCGGCATGCCCGTTCCAGCTCACGCGAAGCCGGATCCTCGCTTATCGGGGACAGGATGCGGCTTACGATCGCATGGTGCAGTGGATACGAAATGGCACCCAGCCGCCGTCGGCGCCGCCATTGGAGCTTTCCGCGATAACGCCCAGCGTCGTTCCGGTTCGCGATGTCTTCGACAATATCCTTGGCGGCATTCGACTGCCCGACTTTGCCGTGCCGGTCGCAACCGATACCGGGTTCAACGCCAATACTCCGGACCTCCCCGGGGTGAGGTGCTTCCTTTACGGACAATACATACCGTTTGACGCAGAGACGCTGCGGGCGCTCTACCCGACCCACGGTAAATACCTGCTCGACACCGTCAGCGTATCGAGTGTCGGCGTTCAGCGTGGATATCTGCTCGACGAAGACGCCGCGGACGCAAACGCCACCGCCGCCGAGAGCAGCGTCGGTGGATCAAATTTGCGTAATCTCGACCTGAGCGGCGTTAATTTGATGGGCGTGAGCCTGCCGAATGAGAGCCTCGTCGGCGACAATCTGACTGATGCCAATCTGAGCAACAGCAACCTGCAGGGAACGAACCTGAAGGGCGTCGTCCTTAGGGGTGCCAACTTGACTGGCGCCAATCTAATTGGTGCAAACTTGCGGGGCTCCAATCTGCAGGGTGCCAACTTGACCAATGCCAACCTCGGAGGCTCCGCATTGAAGGGTGCCAGCCTCGGGGGCGTGAAGTGGTCCAACACGGTATGCCCGGACGGGATCAATAGCGACGCCGCCGGCAATACCTGTATGGGGCATTTAGGAGCGCTGTGAACGGTGCTCTCGGTTCGCCGCCTTGCCCCACGGCGCGTAGCGCGCAGCGGGGCAAGGCGCAGCCTCCACGACTATCCATGTTCCAAAACAAGGCTAGGCGAGCATTGTTGTGGCGCGTCCTTAACGATCGTGGCTAGGCCTTGGTGATGCGATCTAAGTTCTAATCCAATAAATCGACGGCACCCAGAGGGGAGAACCATGGGAAAACTTGCTCTTGCTCTAGCTGCAGCTCTCGCCGCTTCGCTCGGGACCACGTCACCGGCGCACGCCGGCTCGGTGCCGAATCCGGTCGTGAATGGGCCCATTGCATCACCAGATGTTGCCGGTGCGCCAACGCATAATTATCCGTTTTTTGCTTCGAACCATGATTTGCCGACCCACGGCTATGTCGAGGAGGAATTTTATTTTCAGGGTACGGCCAACCGTTACAGCACCCCTTCGCTGACTACAGGCACGGTGATCGACAGCGGCCACCCATACCTGACAAGGATGCTGGTTCGCCGGCCGGCCGACCGCAAGCAGTTCAACGGCACCGTGCTGGTCGAATGGCTGAATGTCACCAACGGTTTCGACGCCGACAACACCTGGTTCTTCTCCTGGGAACACATTCTCAGAGAAGGGTATGCTTGGGTGGGCGTATCGGCGCAGCAGGTCGGAGTAGCCCGGCTGCAAACCTGGAACCCGACCCGTTACGGCTCACTGGATGTGACGCAAGGCGGCACGGTAACCGGAGATGATTTGTCCTACGACATCTTCTCGCAAGCGGGGCAGGCGCTCAGATCGCCATTGGGTGCGGACCCGCTCGGGGGCTTGAAAGCGCGTCATGTCATCGCGATCGGCGAATCGCAATCGGCATCTCGCCTCTCGACTTATGTCAACTCGATCAATCCTCTTGCGAATGAGTATGACGGCTTTCTGCTGTTGTCGACGCTGGGTAACCCCATTCGCACGGATCTCTCGGTTCCGGTATGGAAGATCCTCACCGAATACGACGTGGCGGCCTTCGAGGCTACGGTTCGCCAGCCTGATACCGGCAAATTTCGCACCTGGGAGGTCGCCGGCTCGTCGCATGTCGACCAGCATCTGCGGGCCAGTCGCGAGCCGCTCGAGCTGCGTGATTTCAGCACCTCGGCCACGGCGAGCTCCGCCGAGGCCATCCTCGCCCCCCAATGCGCCATTCCGTCGATCGGAACCCGGGTTCCGAACCATTACGTTGCCGGCCACGCCTATGACCTGCTGGTCCGATGGATAAAAACGGGGAGGCCGCCGCCGTCCGCGCCACGGATCGAGATTACCACGATCGGAGCGCCGGGCACTCCGTCGGACGTCGCCCGCGACAGCTTGGGTCTTGCACTCGGCGGCATCCGATTATCTGAGTTGGCTGTCGCCACCGCGGAGAATGTCGGGGTCAACAGCGGTCCCGGAGCTTGCGTGCGCTGGGGCTATTCCGTTCCATTCGATATCGCCACGCTCAACGCGCTCTACCCCAACCATGACAGCTATGTTGATCAGGTTATCGCGATAACCGAAGGCAACATCCAGAATGACTACATCAACGCAGCTGATGGCCAGCGGAGCATTTTAAGCGCTATCCAGTCCGATGTCGGGAGGTCGGGCAATAAGTAGGCCGGGGCGGGTTCGGATTAACGGCGCGCCAAAATCCCACGGCGGGGACATACCTGTTGGACACGGTCGCTGCATCGAATGCCGCTGTTACAGCCGGGTACCTGCTCGACGGAGACGCCGCGGGGGCAAATGCCACGGCTGCCGAGAGCGGCATAGGTGGGTCAAACTTGGGCAACCTAGACCTAAGCGGCGTCAATTTGATGGGTGTCAGCTTGCCGAATGCCAGCCTTGTCGGCGACAATCTGGCGAACGCCAATCTGAGCAACAGCAACTTGCAAGGGACCAGCCTGAAGGGCGCCAATCTGACAGGCGCCAATCTTGCCGGGGCCAGCCTTATTGGCGCGGTATTGCGGAGTGCCAATCTGCAGGGTGCCGATGTGACCAACGCCAACCTCGCGGGCGCCACTTTGCAGGGTGCCAGCTTCGGCGGCGCCGAGTGGTCGAACACGGTGTGTCCGGACGGGACGAACAGAGACTTCGTCGGCAGCACTTGTGTGGGGCATTTGGGAAAGTTGTGAGGGTTGGAGGCGGCGCGGCCCGGGGGCACGCCTCGCATCAATGGCGGGTTCACGGCAGGGGCGATTTTACCCCCGCGGGAGCCCGCAAGACAGGGCGGTGATTTGGCTTCCGCACTACGTTCCGGCCGGTTTTCCCAGAGGAAATCTCACGCCGCCGTCGTGCAGGTGGCACGAGGCCCAATGACTCGGTTGGACCTCGCGCAATGCCGGGGCCTCATGCCGGCAACGCGCCATTGCGTAGGGACAGCGCGTGTGGAAGTGGCAACCCGAGGGCGGGTTGATCGGGCTCGGCACGTCGCCGGTGAGGATGACCCGCTGGCGCGCTCTTGCACCGTATTTTGGGATTGGCACGGCGGAGAGCAGCGCCTCGGTATAAGGGTGCAAAGGCGTCTCGAAGAGGGTGGTCTTGTCGGTCGTCTCTACGATGCGGCCGAGATACATCACCGCGACCCGGTCGCTGATATGTTCGACCACCGCGAGGTCGTGGGCGACAAACAAATAGGACAACCGGTATTCGTCCTGCAGGTCCATCAGCAGATTGACGATCTGGGCCTGGATCGACACGTCCAGGGCGGAAACCGGTTCGTCGCCGACGATAAGTTCGGGGCTCAATGCGAGCGCCCGTGCAATCCCGATGCGCTGGCGCTGCCCGCCGGAGAATTCGTGCGGATAGGACTTGGTGAGCTCGGGCCGCAAGCCCACGCGCTCGAATAGAAGCGCGACCCGTTCGCGGCGTTCCTTGGGTGCACCGACCCCGTGAATGACTAGAGGCTCGCCGACAATGTCGCCGGCAGACATACGCGGATTGAGCGAAGCGTAGGGGTCCTGGTAGATCATCTGCATCTGCCGGCGGTAAGGCAGCATCTCCTCCTGGTCGAGATCGGTGATGTCTTTGCCGCGAACCCGGATTGTCCCGGCGGTCGGGTCGAGCAATTTAAGGATCGTGCGGCCGGCCGTCGACTTGCCGCAGCCGCTCTCTCCGACGAGGCCCAAAGTCTCGCCGCGCTCGATGTGAAACGAGATGCCGTCGACGGCGTAGACGTGACCCGAAACGCGGGAGAAGAGGCCGGTATGGATCGGAAAGTGCTTTTTTAACCCCTCGACCTCGAGAAGCGGGCTCATGCGCCTCCTCCGAGCACCTTCTCGGCGTGCCAGCAGGCGACCCAATGGCCGGGCCGGTATTGCACCAGCGGGGGATACGACGCGCGGCACTCGTCACTTGCCAGTCCGCAGCGCGGCGCGAAAGTGCAGCCCTTCGGCAGCCGCGCCAGCGACGGCACCATGCCCTTGATCTCGTTCAGCCGCGGACGGCGGTTGCGGGTATGCGCCGCAACCTCGACATTGGGTATCGAGCCCAGCAATCCTTTTGTGTAGGGATGCCCCGGGCAGTCGAACAGGTCCTTGGCGCTCGCCTCCTCGACCTTCCGCCCGGCATACATCACGACGACCCGGTCCGCGTTCTCGGCGACCACACCCATGTCGTGGGTGATCAGAACGATCGCCGTCCCAAGCGTTTCCTGCAGCTCGCGCATCAGATCGAGGATCTGTGCTTGTATCGTCACGTCGAGCGCGGTCGTCGGCTCATCCGCAATCAGCAGCTTGGGATTGCAAGATACCGCCATCGCAATCATCACCCGTTGACGCATGCCGCCGGAAAGCTGATGCGGATAGGCGTACGCGCGGCGCTCGGCCTCGGGTATATGGACGCGGCGCAGCATCTCGACTGCCCGATCAAAAGCGTCGCGCTGTGACAGCCCCTGGTGCAGCGCAATCGCCTCGGCGATCTGGCGGCCGACGGTGAGCAGCGGATTGAGCGACGTCATCGGCTCCTGAAAAATCATCGAGATGTCGTTGCCCCGGATACCCTCCATCTCGCGTTCGGCCAGATCCAGCAGATTGGTGCCCTCAAAGCGAATTGCGCCTCCGACGATGCGTCCCGGCGGATCAGCGACGAGGCGGAGAATGGACAGCGCGGTCACGCTCTTGCCGCAACCGGATTCCCCGACGACCCCCAATGTCTCGCCGCTTCGTACGATATAAGAGACACCGTCCACCGCCCGGACAACGCCGCCCGATGTGAAAAAATGCGTCTGCAGCTGATCAATCTCGAGAATGGCGTCAGCCGGCTGGGCGCCGGTCGGTGAGATACCCTGTTTGGCGAATTCCACCTGATTCAAGCAGTGACTCCCAGGTTTCGTTGTTATAGTTGAGACGCGCGGAAACAACCGCCACCCTATCAGAGCACGCCGTGCTCAGTCCTGAAAAAACCAAAGGGGAGGAAGCGTTATGTGGTGGACCCGACGCGATTTTTTCAAAAGCAGCGCCGCCGCTGTCGCCTATGGCCTGTCTCCCGGCCTGGCGGCGGAAATCCCCGACAAATATGACGGCTCGACGTTCAAGCTCAAGGCGCCCGAGCCCAACGCTAAATCGGGGGGTATGCTGCGGGCGGGCTTCCCCAACCGTCCGCCCCATTTCGATCTGCATCAGTCGGGGACCTTCTTCAATCTTGGTGCAATGGCATGCATGTTCGACAATCTGATCCGGCGCGACCCCTTTGATAGCGGCAACATCATTCCGGATCTGGCGCATAGCTGGGAGATTGCCGAGGACGGCAAGACCTACACTTTCTTCCTGCGCAGGGACGTACAATTCAACGACGGCGCCGAGCTCACCGCCGAGGATGTGAAAGCCACCTTCGACCGTATTGCCAAGCCGCCCTCGGGCATCAGCATTCCGCGCAGCATCCTGTTCACCTCGATCAGCGAGATCAATGCCCGGGATAAATACACGGTCGAATTCAAATTGTCGGAGGCCCGTCCGGTCAGCTTCATGATGTCGGCGATCGCCAGCGGCTGGAATGTAATCGTCCGCAAGAAGACACTCGAGGACAACAACTACAATTTGCGCAAGCTGGTCACCTACCCCGGCACCGGCCCGTTCCGCTCGGTCAGGCGGGTCGAGAACGAAGTCTGGGTGATGGAGAAGAACCCGAATTACTGGAATAAGGGCCTGCCCTATCTCGACGGTATCGAGTTCTACAACGTCCTGCCGTTTTCTCCGGAGATGGCGTCCGCGATCCTATCCGGCCGAGTGGACTACGTGCGCGCGACTGATCCGGTCACGACCCGCAAGGCCAAGGACACGCCCGGGATGGCAACGGCCACCTATTACCAGAGCGTGGTTCACGCGACTTGGGTCAACAACAAGAAAAAGCCGCTGGACGATCCGCGAGTACGTCGCGCCATGCACCTCGTCCTTGACAAGCCAGTCCTGGTCGAGGTGGTCAAGGACGTGGCACCGATGATGTTCGGCGGCTTTATCTATCCCTTCTCGGAGTTCGCCACCCCCAAAGAAGACCTTACCAAACGGGTCGGCTATCAGCCGGATCCCGCGGCCGCAATCAAGGAAGCCCGCGCACTGATGGCAGCAGCTGGGCATGAAAACGGCATCAAGGGATTGGATTATCTCGTTCGCGATATCGCCATCTTCAGACTGTGGTCGCAAGCCATTCAGGCGATGCTACAGCAGACGCTCAATATCGAGTGCAATCTGCGAACGGTCGTCGAGTCGGTTTGGTTCGACGACACAAAAAGCGGCAATTACGATCTGGCCATCGGCGCCATCGTATCGACCCTGCTCGACCCCTCGGACTATTTCAACGCCTGGTACGGGAAGGACGGCCCACAGAACTACTCGTTCTGGGAAAACAAGGAATTCCATGCCCTGACTGCCCGGATCGACCGGGAGGTCGACGCCGGCAAACGCTTGGCGCTGATCCGCCAAGCCGAAGCCATCATGGAACAAGACCCTCCCTTCTTGCCGGTAGCGTGGGAAAACATCAACGACGTCTGGTACAATTACGTAAAGGGTCACAATCCTGCCAAATACTTCGGCGTCTATGATGCTGTCAGGTTGGATACAGTCTGGCTTGACAAGTCCTGACCAATTTTTCTTGTAACGAGGAGAAAGAACAAGATGAGCGACGCACGCCCGTGGTGGACTCGCCGCGATTTCCTTAAAGGTAGCGGCGCGGCCGCGATGACGGGTGCATACGGGATGTCCGGGAGCCTCGGCTGGGCAGCGGAGATACCCGACAAGTTTGACGGCACCGGCTTCAAGCTCAAGGCGCCGGAGCCGAACCCCAAATCCGGCGGTGTACTGCGCGTGGGCATCACCAACCGGCCGCCACATTTCGATGTGCATCAGTCCGGCACGTTCAACAACCTCGGTGCCCAAGGATGCATGTTCGACAATCTGATCCGGCGCGACCCGCGCGACAGCGGCAAAACCATTATCCCCGATCTTGCGCATAGCTGGGAAATCGCCGAGGACGGCAAGACCTACACCTTTTTTCTGCGCAGGGACGTGCAATTTCACGATGGCGCGGAACTGACCGCCGATGATGTGAAGGCCACCTTCGACCGTATTGCCAAACCGCCATCAGGCATCAGCATCCCCCGCAGCATTCTGTTCAGCTCGGTCAGTGAGATCAACGCGCGGGATAAATACACCGTCGAATTCAAATTGTCCGAGGCCCGACCAATCAATTTCATGATGTCGGCGATTGCCAGCGGTTGGAATGTGATCGTGCGCAAAAAAAC
>JBJMQW010000529.1:0-8597 GCA_045802495.1 Allostellaceae bacterium
CACCGTGACGTCGAGCGCCGTCGTCGGCTCGTCGGCGATGACGAGGCTGGGGTTGCCGGGTTGCGTCAGCGCGGGGTTGTTTAGCAAAGAGCCGCTCAGCCGCTCTGGGGTTGCCCCTCGGGTGCTTCAGGGCGGCGCCGGCGGTCGGCCATGAACTGGTCGAATTCGGCCTTGTCCTTGGCATGGCGCAAGTGGTCGAGAAATTCCTTGAACTCGCGCTGCTCCTCTTCGAGGCGGCGCAGCGTTTCGGCGCGGTATTCGTCAAAGGCGCGATTGCCGCTGGAGGCCCGATACCCGCCCCCGCCCCAGCGCTCGGCGGCTGCCTGCATGCGCTCCATCCGCTGATGCATTCGTTCCATGCGCCGCTGCCAACGATCGCCATTGCCATGTGCCCAGCATGCCATTCGTCCACTCCCGATCAAGAACCCCAGAAGCAAGAGACCCAGCGGCCAGAAGAGTATGAAACTGACGACGGTCAGCGCGATCCAGGCCGGCTTGCCGATGTCGTCCAGTTGCGCGACGAGTGCGTGCATGGCCTCCTCATGTAAATGTTTGTCACATTCACATATAGCTTTCGGGCCGATAGTCAAGCGTATTAAGTTCTGCAATTTGGGGTCCCGGTTCCGCTGGAATGATGGGACACTCCGGACATCATGGGTATTGAACCGCCTTCCGTTCCGCCGCCCTTGCGCAGCAGCGTCATAGGTCGGCCGATACGGCGCCTCGAAGACCGGCGGCTCCTGACGGGTGGGGGCTGCTACAGCGACGACTTCAACCTGCCGGGCCAAGCCTACGCCTTTGTGATCCGATCGCCGCACGCGCATGCGATCGGACGCGTTTCGCCGGCGAAGCCGTGGCCCTAGTAATCGCAGAGACGCACGCTGCCGCCCGAGATGCAGCGGAGCGCGTCGAAATCGAATACCAACCACTGTCTGCTGTCACAAACTCCACGGCAGCGGCCGACGAGAAGGCTCCACTGCTGGCCGACGATTTCGGCTCGAATGTCGTGCTCGACGCCGGGGTTGGTGATCACGCGGCTACCGCGGCGGCGTTCGCCCGCGCCGAATATGCCGTGCGCCTGTCGACCTGGGTTCAGCGCGTGACCGGCGTACCCATGGAGCCGCGGGCTGCCTTGGCTGTGTTCGATCCCGTGAGCGGCTGCGTTACGCTTTTCGCTGGCGGCGGCAGCGTCGGGCGACCGCGGCAGGATGTGGCGGCCATGCTGGGCCTCCCACAGGAGAAGGTGCGGGTCATTGCCCGCGATGTCGGCGGCAATTTCGGCACGCGTAACTCCTCTTATCCGGAGTTCGCCCTCGTCGCTTGGGGTGCACGCCGGCTCGGCCGCCCGGTCAAATGGACATGCGACCGGCAGGAGGGGTTTCTCAGCGACCACCAGGCTCGCGATCTGCAGGTCGAGGCAGAGCTCGCTCTGGATGCTGACGGCAATTTCCTCGCGCTGCGCGCCTCGAACCTCAGCAATCTCGGCGCCTATGCCGCCTCGTTCGTGCCGCTGACCAAAGGCACCGAGCTGATGTCGAGCCTCTACGACATTCCTTCGGCCTATGCGCGGGCGCGGGCTGTGCTGAGCAACACGCCGTCGACCAGCCCTTATCGAAGCGCCGGCCGGCCCGAGGTCATGTTCGTCATCGAGCGGCTGATCGACCTTGCGGCGCGAGCCCACGGGTTCGACCGCGTCGCGCTGCGCCGCCGAAACCTGGTTCGGACAACGGCCCTCCCCTACCCCAACCCGTTTGGCATGACCTATGACAGCGGCGATTACCACGCCGTGCTGGACCGGGCCCTGGCACTGGCCGATTGGGATGGCTTCGCCGCGCGCCGGCGAGAGGCCGAAGGACGCGGCCGGCGGCGCGGCATAGGGCTCGGCGCCTACGTCGAATCTCAGAGCGGCGCTCCACACGAACGCGCCGAGGTTACTGTACGCCCAGATCGCACAGTTGAGATGGCGGTCGGTACCTTGTCGAGCGGGCAGGGCCATGAAACCAGTTTTGCGCAGCTGCTCTCGGAGTGGCTCGGGGTCCCTCTGGACAGCATCCGGCTGGTCACCGGCGACACCGACCGCGTGGGCAGCGGCGCCGGTTCGCATTCGGGACGCTCGCTGCGCCTTGCCAGCATCACGGCACACCAGGCATCGGGCGAAATCATCGACAAGGGCCGGCGCATCGCGGCGCACCGGCTCGAGGCCGCTGAAGCCGACATCGAGTTCGCCGAGGGGCGGTTCACTGTCGCCGGCACCGACCGCTCGCTCGATCTTTTCGCGGCGGCCGCGGCGGCGCTCGACGATCCCGGCCTGCCCGAGGAGCTGCGCGGCCTGCTCGCCGGCACCGGCGAGGTGGTGAGCCAGATCGCCTCGTTCCCGCATGGCTTTCACGTCTGCGAGGTCGAGATTGACCCCGAAACCGGGCTGGTCGAGATCGCGCGCTACACCGCGGTTGACGATGTCGGACGCGCGGTCAATCCGCTTATCCTGCACGGCCAGACCCACGGCGGTATTGCGCAGGGCATGGGCCACGCTTTGCTGGAGCAATGCGTCTACGACCCTGGCACCGGTCAGCTGCTCACCGGCTCCTTTATGGATTATGCGATGCCGCGCGCCGCCGATCTGCCCTTCTTCAAAACCGCGATCAGCGAGGTGCCGTCGACCACCCATCCGCTGGGCTTCCGCGGCGGCGGCGAGGGAGGCATTACCCCGGCCCTGGGCGTCATCGCCAACGCGGTCGTCGACGCGCTGGCCGATCTCGGCGTCACCCACATTGAGATGCCACTCACCCCCGAGCGTGTCTGGCACGCGATCCGTGCGGCATTGACCCACCGCTACAGATCCAATATCTAGACAGAGTATTGTGTTCGTCTAGATGGATCTTCCTACATGGCATTCCATGTTAGAGACGCCGCCACTGACAAGGCCGTGCGGCGGCTCGCACAGCTCAAAGGCAAGACTTTGACCGACACGATCCGCGAAGCGGTCGAGCACGAGTACGAGCGCGTCCGTTCCGAAATCCCACTCATCGAACGACTGAAACCAATCCAGGAGGAGTTGAGGTCGCTGTCAAGGCCGGGCGGGCTGCCGGCCGACAAGGCGTTCTTCGACGAACTTTCCGGCGATATCTGATGTTCGTCGACGCATCCGCGATGGTCGCGATCCTGGTCGAAGAGAGTGATGCTGCGGCCTTGGCAACGCGCCTCGAACAAGCTGCGGAACCCTGCACCTCGCCAATCGCGATCTGGGAGGCAATCGCCGCTGTCGCGCGAGTTTCCAACGTCCCAATCCGCGCGGCAGAGAGAATTCTCGACCGCTTTCTCGAGCAAGCGACGGTGCGGGTCGTACCGATCACTATCGCAATCGGGCGGAGCGCTGTGTCGGCGTTCGAACGGTACGGCAGAGGACGCCACCCCGCCGCACTCAACATGGGGGACTGCTTTGCTTATGCTTGCGCCCGCGAGCTTGACCTGCCCCTTCTCTTCAAGGGCGACGACTTCCCGTTAACGGACATTACAATCGCCTGAGCCTTCGGTGCGGCAGGCACGGCAACGTGACAATCTTCTTCACCAGCGACACGCATTTCGGCCATGGCGGCGCTCTCGGCCTCTACCGGCGCCCGTTTCCATCAGTCGCCGCGATGAACGAGGCTCTTGTCGAGCGCTGGAACGAGACGGTTGGGCCTGACGACGAGGTATGGCACCTCGGCGACTTCGCCATTCGCCAGCCGCAGGCCGTTGTCGCGGACCTCCTGTCCAGGCTACGCGGACGGAGGCATCTCGTCACCGGCAACAACGACCCGGCGGCGACCACCGAACTCGACGGTTGGGCAAGTGTCCAACCCTATGCCGAGATTACGGTGGACGACGTTCCACTGGTGCTCTGCCATTACCCGTTCCGCAGCTGGCGCGGCATGGGCAAGGGCTCGGTCAATCTACACGGCCACTGCCACGGCAGGATGAAGCCGCAGGCGCGGCAGTTCGATGTCGGAGTCGATGTCTGGGGATTCCGGCCGGTCACGTTGAGCGAGATCTTGGCTACCCGAAGTCGAGCCAAGCCAAGATTGTGAAGCGGCCGCGAAGCAGGCAGTATTGCCGCCTGCGCCGTTATACAGGGAGGACGCCGTGCAGCTCAGCCGCGAGGAATTGCTCAAGGCGTACCGCGATATGATGACGATCCGCCGCTTTGAGGAGCGCGTTCAGGAAGAATTCTCGAAAGGCGGCATTCCCGGGTTTGTGCATCTTTATGCGGGCGAGGAGGCGGCAGCGGTCGGCGTATGCTCCCATTTGGGGCCGCAGGACTACATCGCCAGCACGCATCGCGGGCATGGGCACAGCATCGCCAAGGGCTGCGATCCGTCTTTAATGATGCAGGAGCTGTTTGCCAAAAAGACCGGGCTGTGCGGCGGCAAGGGCGGCTCGATGCACATTGCTGACCTCGATCGCGGGATGCTCGGCGCCAACGGCATCGTCGGCGGCGGGCCGCCGCTGGTCATCGGCGCCGCGCTGACCGCGAAGACTTTGGGCCGTGACACCGTCGCCGTCTCGTTCACCGGCGACGGCGGCTCGAACCAGGGCACCACCTTCGAAGCGATGAACATGGCGGTGGTGTTGAAACTGCCGGCGATCTTTGTCTTCGAGAACAACCAATACGGCGAAGGCACGCCGTTCGAATACGCGGTCGGCAGCCGCGACATCGCCGGGCGCGCCGCCGGGTTCGGATTGCCCGCGGTGAAGGTCAGCGGCGATGACTTTTTCGAAGTGCACGATGCTGCGCGCGAGGCGATCGAGCGCGCCCGCAGCGGCGGCGGGCCAAGCGCAATCGAGGTCGACACCTGCCGCTTTTACGGCCACCACTCGGGGGACGCGCAGCTTTATCGCGGCAAGGACGAGGTCAGGCGCCTGCGCGACGAGCGCGATTGCCTGAAGCATTTCCGCCGCCGCGTCGGCGAGGCCGGGCTGCTCGACACGGCAGAACTCGATCGCGTCGAGAGCGAGGTCGCAGCTGCGATCGACCGCGCCGTCGAATTGGCCCGGGCAGCACCCCCTCCCGACACAGACGCGCTGTTGCGCGACGTCTACGTCTCTTATTGAGGAGAGCGCGCAATGGCACTCAAATCGATCCGCCAGGCGCTGAACGAAGCGCTGGCTCAGGAAATGCGCCGCGATCCGAGGGTCGTCGTAATCGGCGAGGATGTCGCCGGAGGCGCCGGCTCCCAGGGGCAGCGCGACGCCTATGGCGGCGTGCTCGGGGTTACCAAGGGCCTCATCGGCGAATTCGGCGAGGGCCGGGTCATCGACACCCCGATTACCGAATCGGCGATCATGGGCGCCGCCGCCGGCGCCGCGGTGACCGGCTTGCGCCCGGTCGCGGAGCTGATGTTCTCCGATTTCTTCGGGGTCTGTTTCGACCAGATCTACAACCAGGCCGCCAAGTTCCGTTACATGTTCGGCGGCAAGGCCAAGACGCCGCTTGTGATCCGCACAATGATCGGCGCCGGGCGCAGCGCCGCCGCGCAGCACTCGCAGACCCCGTACCACATCTTCACCTCCGTGCCGGGGCTCAAATGCGTCGTGCCCTCCAATGCCTATGACGCCAAGGGGCTGTTGATCCAGGCGATCCGCGACGACGACCCGGTGATCTTTTGCGAGCACAAATTGATGTACGATCTGCGGGCCGAGGTTCCGGACGAGCCGTACACGATCCCGTTCGGCGAAGCCAATATCGTGCGCGACGGTGATGACGTCACGGTCGTCGCGCTCGCCCGCATGGTGCACTACGCGGACGAAGCCGCCGATGCGTTAGCCAAGGAAGCGATCGATTGCGAATTGATCGACCCGCGCACGACCTCCCCGCTCGACGAGGACACGATCCTTGAATCTGTCGAGCGCACCGGCCGGCTTGTCGTCGTCGATGAGGCGACGCCACGCTGCAGCATGGCGGCCGACATTGCCGCGCTCGTCGCCGACAAGGCCTTCGCGTCACTGAAAGCTCCGGTCAAGCGGGTAACCGCACCGCACACGCCGGTGCCGTTCGCGCCATCCTTGGAAAAGCTCTACATCCCGAGCCCTGAGCGGATCGCCGATGCAGTGCGGGAAGTGCATGGATTCGCCCGGTAGACCGCAACGCCTGTCATTGCGAGGAGTGCAGCGACGACGCAACCTCGATGGGCCCGGGTAAGCTGGCGCGAGATTGCTCCGCTTCGCTCGCAATGACACGCAGGGAGGTGTAGATGAGCTCCGAAATCATCGCGATTACGATGCCGAAATGGGGCCTCACAATGACCGAGGGCACGGTCGTCGGATGGCTGAAGCAGCAGGGACAACAGTTTGCCGAGGGCGAGGAGCTATTGGAGATCGAGACCACCAAGATCACCAATGTGCTGGAGGCGCCCGAGGCTGGCACGCTGCGCCGCATCGTAGCGCCTGCGGGCGCCACCTTGCCGGTTGGCGCGCTGCTCGCCGTGGCGGCTCCCGAGGAGGTCGCGGAGAGCGAAATTGACTCGTTTATTGCCGGCTTTGCGGTGCCCGAAGCGTCGTCTGACGCGGCCCCGGACGCCGACTCTGTAAAGCCGCGTGAGCTGGAGGCCGCGGGTCTGCGGCTTCGCTGCCTCGAACTTGGCGAGGGTGGCGTCCCGGTACTGCTGGTGCATGGATTTGGCGCCGACCTCAATACCTGGATGTTCACCCAACCTGCCCTAGCGGACGAACGACGAGCGATCGCATTGGATTTGCCCGGGCATGGCGGATCGGCCAAAGACATCGACTCTGGCACGCCCGATTACTTGGCAGCCTCCATTGAGGCCGGTGTGCGTGCGCTTGGCATAGGGCGGGTGCACCTCGTCGGGCATTCGATGGGCGGCGCGGTTGCGGCCGTATTGGCGCTGCGGCAGCCGGAATTGGTGGCAAGCCTGACGCTGATCGCGTCGGCGGGGTTCGGGCCCGAGATCAACACCGCATTCATCGACGGTTTTGTGCGCGCCTCGCGCCGCCGCGAAGCGGTCGAGGTGCTCGGCTTACTGGTCCGCGACCCTGCGCTCGTCAGTCGTACGATGGTCGAGGATGTCTTGCGCTACAAGAGGCTCGACGGCGTTCCAGCGGCATTGGCAAAGATTGCCGAAGCCTGGTTTCCCGGTGGCCGCCAATCGCTCGACCTGGCTCCCCAGATCGGGATGCTTGAAATACCGGTTCAGATCATCTGGGGCCGCGAGGACCAGATCATCCCGGTCGCCCACGCCGAAGCCTTCGCATCACGTCTCCCCGTCCACATTCTGGAGCAATCGGGACACCTGCCGCATATGGAGAAGGCAGGCGAGGTCAACCGGCTGCTAAAGCAGTTCATTGAAGCCTGAACTCGGGGACGCGGCAGTGAGCGCGGCTGTCGTTGCGACGAGCGGCATACCTTCAGAGAACGCGGAGCCGATTTTCCGTTTCTTCGACAATCGGCAGAAATACCTGCTCTTCGTTAATACCTGCAGTGAGAAATGGGTCGTCGCGCAGCGCGTCGCGATGGAGTTGGGCAATATTTCTCCACGGCCGCCAGCCGTTCGGATCTTTGACGCCGGGGTCGGCGACGGTACCGTTTTGACGCGTGTCATGCGCGCCATGCACCAGCGCTTTCCGACCTTGCCGAGCTACATCGTCGGCAAGGAGATCAGCCTCGAGGATGTCCGCCTCGTGCTCGACAAGATGCCGGACCGGCTCTTCGAGCATCCGGCCACCGTGCTCGTCATGACGAACATGTACTATTCCGAAGCGCCCTGGCTGGTACCCAACTCTATGGCCGCTGCGACCGGGCTCATGTGGCACGAGCTCTCTTTGAGCGGCACGACCGCGCACGAATTCGAGCAGCAGATCACCGGTCTGCAACCATTTCTGTCGGAGCATTGGCGGGCGCGGATCAGCCCGAACAGCGGCAACCCGGTCTATGAGCGGCCCGTCGTCCTCGTCCTCTATCGAGACGACCACAAATTTCTGCTCGACCCGGTCCGGCCCCGACGCGGCGCGCCAATTGCCGATTACGACCTTGTCATAGCATCGCAGCCCTACCGTGCCCGTGCCTCACTCGAATTCAAGGCCAAGCGAATCCTGGCGCCGCTGGCAAAGGCTTTGGCGCCCGGCGGCCGGCTGATCGCGATCCACTCGCATGGCGACGATCCGGGGCTGGAGATCATCCGCCAGATCTGGCCTGGCGAGGATCCGTTTCAGACCGATCGGCACCAGCTGCTGCGCGCAACCAGGCTGCAGCTCGCCGGCGCCGGTCGCGACTACAATTTCAACGCCTACCCGGATGCGCGCTCGTTGTTCCGTTACGAAATGCACACCTTGCCCAATGAGATCAGCAACTCGATCTCCGCGAGCCCGATCGACAAGACCATCACCCTGCTGAGATGCGACTGGCAGGCCTCCGATATGGTCGAGGCATAGGACCGGTGACAATGAAGCACCCAGGCGGGCGCCCGTCTAAATATTGCGAGGCTTATTGCAACGAACTCATCGAGCACCTGCAAGGCGGGGCATCCATTACCTCGTTTGCCGCCGAGATAGGCGTCGCTCGCTCGACAATCGGAGAATGGGCAGACACGCATCCTGAGTTTTCG
>JBJMQW010000530.1:0-1976 GCA_045802495.1 Allostellaceae bacterium
CGCCGGATCACACCAGAAGCGCCGACCTCCTCACCTATGGCTGTGAAATGCCCTGCGGCGACTGACTTGTATGGGGTTTTGTTTGTCAAGGGCCTTTCCCTCGGCTGGGCAGTTGGTCGCTGATTGTTGTTTGGTTTTGCTGACAGTTCTTTGTTCGGAGCGGGAAGGCCGTTCTTCATCCCGTCGCCTGCGATCAGGTTCCCGGAGCGCGCGGAAGGGGTCAAGGGACCGAAACGCCAGCGTAGCTTGGCGGCTTGCCGCCTAGCGTCGCTTGTGTTTCGCAGCGCCTTGACGCCTGAGCACGCGGAGGGAAGATGAACAGCAAGATGGGGCCTTTCTTCGAAGCTGCGGCGTCTGAGGGCGCCTGTTAGATATCGACTGATAATCCGAGGGGAGCTCGCCATTGCGGCGCATCTTCACGCCGCAAACTTGTATACGGTAGGTGTGTTGGATCCTGACCATGATGCAGTCATGCGCATCGGCGGCAAAGCTCCGGGGCGGCGGGCCCATTCTCACCGTCGGCATCTGTGCCATGTCTGCTGCCGGTTCCCGCCACCTCGGATCGTCAATCGGCAGTCCGCCCTGAACGCCGGCGCGTGCCGAGTAGGTAAGGGATACTCTTCAGCCTGCCGGACGCAAGATGACGCCCTCCAATGTTTCGCCAGTCGTGACAAAGCGCCAAAGCGCGATGAGCAGCTTGCGCGCCAGGGCAACGATCATGGTCTTACGCGTGCCGACACGGCTATCGGCAGTGCGGGCCCGGTACCACTGTCCTAGTGTGCTTTCCTTCTGAATGATCAGAAAGCGCCAGGCGAGCTGGACCATGCCGCGGCGGACCCGCGCATTGCCGGCTCTGGCGAGCCCTTGTTCCCGCCGCTTCGTGCCGCTCTCGTCCGGCGAGCCTGTCAGGCCAGCGTAGCGCGCCACCGCCTTTCGGTCGCGCATTGGCCGCGAGAGCACCTCATGGACCAGCATGTCTGCTGTTTCAACGCCGACGCCAACGACCCGAGCCAGGTGCCGTACCATGGCGTGTGACCCGGCCTCCGGCTCCTGCTCTAATCGTTTCTGGCGAGCCTCCTCGATTTCCCTGATCTGGTTGAGGACGAAGCCCAGCCGCGCCATATCGCGCTGCAACTCGGCCGATACATTTGGCGGCAGCGGCACGCCCTCGGGGGTGTGTACGGTTGCAAGACGCTCCGGCGCCTTGCGCAGCGTTGCTTTGAAATTACGAATGCCCAGCCGAGCCAGGGTAGCCTTCATTCGGTTGGCGATCCGCGTGCGCTCCCTGACCAGGCACTCGCGCTCTCGATTAGGCCGCTTGGCGTCCTCTTCGACAATCGTCGGGATGCGGGCCATGGTGCAGTGGCCCCGTTCCCCACGCAGCCACCCTAAGAACCCCCGCTTCAGCAACTCGGTGTCGAGCCGGTCGGTCTTGGCTCGGCGATGTTCCCGCGATACCGCGACGCTCGAAGGATGGATCACATGCGCCTCCACCTCGCGCGCCTGAAGCCAGCGCGCCAACCAGAAGCCGTCGCGACCGGCTTCGAAGGCCAGTGCAATCCGCGTGATCTTGCGGCCGGCCTTGACCGCCTCGTCGCGCCAGCGATGCAGCAGGCCAAGCAGCCTTTCTGCACTCGGCTCCAGCTTCTTGCGCGGTTGGCGCTCAATGCCGGGAAGCATACCGGCAACCAGCCAACTCGACTGGCTCATCTCGACGACGGCAATGATTGTGCTATCTTGGTCCAAGGCGACGAGGGACCTGCTCAAAGCCTGCCCCGGCGCAGGCCGGGGTCGTTCTGCTGGGGCATCGGGGCACTCCGTCAGTTATTTGCCAGCCACGATGGTGCCATCTCATCGCCGCCTGCCCCATACCATCTCGCCGCTGGAGGGAACCGGATTCGAAATCTTGGTCCCGCCCAGAGGGCATCGCGGCTGGCGATCCCGGTGTGCGATCGGCAGCGGCCGGATCAGCTCCC
>JBJMQW010000034.1:0-4300 GCA_045802495.1 Allostellaceae bacterium
ACGAATTGGAAGGTCAGCAAGCCGGTACTGTTGGTTAGTCCAGCGACAACCCGTCCCCAACGTTGATCGTGCAACCTCAATCTCGAGTACTTACGAGATGGATGCCCGACTGGGTGCTGGCGAAAAATGCCGGATCTATGAGTTCGGTACACTCGGAGAGATCACCGAGGAACATTTCGACAAGACGTTCAACACGAATGTGCGGCGTTCATTAATTTTTCGCAACGGCGTCGCCGTCATGCGCTATTCGGAGACCGGATGATTAGTCCTTCGCGATCGACCTTATACCGGTTTCTTAGCCTCTATGCGGCGCTTTATGCCGGGTTCGGCGTGCAGTCGCCTTACCTGCCAATTCTGCTCGACAATCGCCACCTCTCGCCGGAGACGATTGCGCTGGCGCTGGCCGCCGGCACGGCGATGCGGTTGACGGCTGCTCCGGCAGTAGCCCGGCTGGCGGACCGTTTCGATGCTCCTAGAGCGGTCCTGGCGCTTTGTTCAGCCGCAGCGGGGTTGATCGGGCTGGGATATCTGTCAGCGCAGGGCGCATGGGCGCTGATCGCGCTTGGGGTCGTGCATACGGCAGCTCTGGCGCCGCTCCCGCCGCTCAGCGATACGCTCGCCCTCGGTACAGCGGCTCCTACCGGACCCGGCGGCATGCCCAGGCGGAAATTCCACTACGGCTGGCTGCGCGGGTGCGGCTCGGCCGCGTTTGTCGTCGGCTTGGTGATGTCCGGCCAGGCCATCGGGCATTTCGGCATCGTCGTCATCGTCTGGCTAAGTGCGGCATTGCTGCTTGCCGCGTCACCCGTGGCGCTCGGGGTTCCGCAAATATTGCCGAGCGGTGGCCATAGCCGGGCCACAGCGAGCCAAGCCCGCGGGGTCTTAGCGTTGTTGCGGCTGCCGCTCTATCGCAAGATGGTTTTGCTCGCCGCATTGATCCTCGGGAGTCATGCGATGCACGACTCCTTTGCGATGATCCGTTGGAGCAGAGCAGGAATCAGCCCGGGCACCTCGGGCATTTTATGGTCGCTTTCGGTCGCCGCTGAGGTCGTCGTCTTTGTCGTGGTCGGCCGCCCCTTGCTCGACCGCATCGGCCCCGCAGGTGCTGCGGTGCTCTCCGCCGGCGCCGGCGTCGTGCGATGGGCGGTAATGGCCGAGACCGCCTGGCTGCCGGCGCTGGTGTTGATCGAGCCGTTGCACGGCCTGACCTTCGCACTCTTGCATCTGACGTGCATGCGGCTGTTGGCACAATGCGTTCCAAGACACCTCGAGGCGACGGCGCTCACCATCTACGGTACCGTCGGCATCGGTGTTGCGACCGCTCTGCTTACGCTTGCCTGCGGGCCGATTTTCGAGCGCTTTGGGGCGCACGGGTTCTGGGCAATGGCGGCTCTTTGTGCCGCGGCGTTGCCGCTTGCCCGAACGCTGCGCGAGCGGACCGCCGATCCCGGGTGATTTCGCTTGGCCGGTTACGGGCTGCCTTGCTTGTCGGACCCGCCGCTCGATCGGCGGGACAAAAGGTTGTACGAGAGCGACTAACATCGTTACAAGGGCGGATCGAGGGCCGCAAGGCGATCAAATGCCCTTTCCCACTCTTCCGTCGCTTTCGACCACTCGGGCAGGCGAGCGCCCGCCGCGCGTGACCCCGCAGCGAGCCGCGCGGCGAGCGCAGGCTCGGCGATCACTCGGCGAAGAGCCCAAGCCAGAGCTGCCGAATCGCCCGGAGGAACGAGCAGCGCAGCTTCAAGCGACACCGTCTCCGGGATCGCGCCCGCGGTGGTGGCGATCAGGGGCAGGCCGTGCGCCATTGCTTCCGCAAAGACCATGCCATAGCCTTCGTGGAAGGACGGCAGGACGAAGGCGTCCGCCTTCCGATAGGCATGCATGACCGCTTGCGGCGGCCACTCGCCCGCTAGAGTGATACGCCGCTCGAGCCCAGCGGCCGAGATCATCCGCCGGATCATTTGCGCCGTCGGCGGATCACGCTCGAGCGACCCGACACAGAGCAAGTGCCAGTCGAGATCGCGAATCCTGGCCAGCGCCTCGACTAGCACGCTATGACCTTTGAGTGGCAGCAAGTTCGCCACACAGAGCAGCGCGCGGACGGGACCTCGCCGCGGCCTCAGCCTATTCGGCTTCACCGTGCCTGGTGGGACGATGGCGATCCGGTCGGGAGAGACGCCGTAGCTCCCGACCGCAGCGGCAGTTTTCCGGCTGGGGCAGAGGACGCCGCGGAGCCGTAGTAGCAGTTCAGCCTCGCGGTGCGCGGCCCGCTTCGCCTCAGCTGGCGGAAGGCCGCGTTCCTGTGCCAGCGGGCCGTGGACGAAGGCGATGAGCCGCAGGCGGCGCGCCTGCGCCGCTACCGCCTCTCGGAGATTGGCGAGGGCGAGGCCATCGATAACTATCTCCGTGCCGTTGGCCACGCCGGCGAGCACCGCCGCGTTTGCCTTTGGACCCCCTCCGGTGAGCTCGATGACCCGAACGACCCGGCCGCGCGCGCGCAATCCCTCGACAATGTGACGGTCGAACAGATATCCGCCGGTAATTTGATCGAGCCGGCCGGGCACGACGAAGACGAGCTCTCGGCGAAGCCGAGTTTCGCCCGCCGCGCCAGCCGCTCGCGAAGCAAACGCTGGAGCTTGGTCATCCGAGCGGCGCGTCGTAGGCCGCCCAAGCTACTGGATTTTCGCGCAGTACTACTCTGAGACTGGTGATGGCCTGAGACCCGAGCGCGCCTTCTTTAATCCGCGGCGCCAGCCTTTTGTGGACCTCGCAGGCGAGGAGCTCGGTTGTGGTATTCGACCCGCGGAATTCGGCGAGCTCATCGAGATTGCGATGGTCGAACTTGGCGAGCACCGTCTTCAACAGGTCAAGAGCGCGGCCGATATCACAAACGATCCCATCGGCATCGAGCGCGCCCCGCCGCAATTCAGCCTCGACAACGAGGGTCGCGCCGTGCAGCTGCTGAGCCGGCCCGAAAACGGCACCGACCAAACTGTGCGCAATCATGAAGTGGTGGCTGACGGTGATGCTATACATGGCCGGCCCAGGCGGCTCAATGATACCGGAGTGTGTGACAGAGGACGCCTGCGGCCGCCAGATACGGCATCCAATCGGGCAAGATGGAAACGCAGTTTCGCCGCTCCATGAGCGAGGATCGTAACGGCTGAGTTCTGATCTCATTCCGCCCCGGCGAGACGGCCAAAGACGCGAGCGCCTCATGCATCGAAATCACAATCGAACAATGTGTCACCACCAAGGTCGAAACGGCGGATCCGCGGCCGCAATGCGCAGTCGAGCGCACGGTCGCCGGGAAATGTGACGCCGGGACGCCCTGATCCGATGATGATCGGAGCGACCGTTAACTGTAGACGGTTGAGGCAGCCGGCCTCGAGAAAGCGCGAGATCGTAATCCCGCCGCCCTCGACGAACACGACAGACAATCCCCGGTCACCCAGCGCGGCGCGGATCGCCGAAACATCGAGCGTGCCGCCAACGCGTGGCACGCCAAGTATTTCGCACCCATGCGCCTCGCCCCGGCGGTCGCCACGCTCCTTTGCGGCGACGATCAGTGTCGGAGCCGCGCGGTCGCGAAAGATCTTATACCGGCCGGTCAGGCTCAGCTCAGGATCGACGACTACCCGTAATGGGTTGGCTCCGGCACAACGCCGGACCGTCAGCTGCGGGTCGTCGGCCCGCACGGTACGGGCACCGACAAGGACCGCGTCGGCGAGCGCCCGCATGCGGTGGCAATGCAAGAGGTCGGCCTCGCCGGTGATCCAGCGGGATTCGCCGTTCTCGGTCGCAATTCGGCCGTCGAGGCTCTGCCCGATATGAGCGACAGCGAGCCCGGCGGGGTGAGAAAAGCAGTAGGGAAGATAAAGATCGAGCTGCACCGCGACATCATCCGGCAACGACCTCGATGCACGCCACCCGCCATCAACGGAGACACTGAGCGAGCCGCCATGGAGTGGAACCGAGATCAGCTTCGCGCCGGGCCGCGCCGCGAATGCCGCTCGCGTGGCGAGCACGGCTGACCACCAGAACGGATCGCGCGGCTCGCTTCCAGCATCCGCTTGAGCCCTGGCGGTATGGTCCTGATCTCGGAAAAGTCTGGCCGACAACCGCTTTTCGATAGGGTCCCGGAAAGGCATGCTCGCAAATATACCCGACCCGCAGCGATGTCGATGCGGATCGCCGCCGCTCCGTCGGCCCCGCTTGCATTGATGCGCGAGGCTCGTTCGGTATTTGCCGGCATTGGGTTCGCCATAACGACGATGCTCCTTTTCGGACGCCCAGC
>JBJMQW010000531.1:0-2717 GCA_045802495.1 Allostellaceae bacterium
CCGCACCCAGCAGGCCGATATTCTTTCCTGCGCCTTGGCCTCGCATGGTGATACCAAGCACGTGCTGTTGTTCCCCGAGGATCCGCGCGAGAGTTTCGCCTTTGCCGCCGAGGCGCTGGATCTCGCCGACCGGCTGCAGACCCCGGTTTTTGTGATGCTGGACCTCGACATCGGCATGAACGACTGGCTGGTCGCGCCGCTCGAGTGGGATGACAGCCGGCGCTACGACCGCGGCAAGGTCATGACCGCGGAGATGCTCGAAGCAGGCAAAGAATTCGGCCGCTATCTCGATGTCGACGGCGATGGTGTCCCCTATCGCACCTACCCCGGGACTCATCCGACCCGCGGCGCCTTCTTTACGCGCGGCACCAGCAAGGATCGTTACGCGCGCTACTCCGAAGAAGGGCCCGATTACGTCGACAACATGCAGCGCCTGCTGCACAAATTCGAGACGGCAAAACGGCTGGTGCCGCGGCCGATAAAGCGCGAGGCGCGCGAGGCGACCCGCTTCGGCGCGATCTATTTCGGCTCGACTGCGCCGGCCATGACCGAAGCGCTCGAGGCGTTGGAGGAACGCGGCATCCACCTCGATACGATGCGCATCCGCGCCTTCCCGTTCCATGACGACATCCTCGATTTCATCGCCGCGCACGAGCGCGTCTTTGTCATTGAGCAGAACCGTGACGCGCAGCTGCGAACCTTGTTGATCAGCGAGGGCGACATCGACCCAGCACGGCTGGTGCCGATCCTGCATTACGATGGCACCCCGATCACGGCACGGTTCATTGTCAAGGCGATCGCCGACATGCTCGCCGTCGTCACCCTCGCCCCCCTGAAGAAGGCCCTGCCGTGAAAACAAACGCTTCAACGCAGAGGTCGCAAAGGATGCGCAGAGGACGCGAAGGTGCCTTCGCGTCCTTAGCGAGACCTCGGCGTCCTCTGCGTTGAAGTGTTTTCTCTTTTGAGGTCCCGATGACCTATATCGCCAAGCCACGGCTGCATCACCCGAAGCTTCCGACCAATGCGCTGGGTTTTACGAGGCGCGACTACGAGGGCGCGGTATCAACGCTATGCGCCGGCTGCGGCCATGATTCGATCAGCGCTGCGATCATCCAGGCGTGCTTTGAGCTGAGCCTGCCGCCGCACCGCATCGCCAAGCTCTCCGGCATCGGCTGCTCGTCAAAGACGCCGACCTATTTCCTTGGCAAGTCGCACGGGTTCAACAGCGTGCACGGGCGCATGCCCTCGGTATTGACCGGCGCCAACCTCGCCAATCGCGAGCTGATCTATCTCGGCGTCTCGGGCGACGGCGACTCGGCCTCGATCGGGCTCGGTCAGTTCGCGCACTGCATCCGCCGCGCCGTCAACATGGTTTACATCGTCGAGAACAACGGGGTTTACGGCCTGACCAAAGGGCAGTTCTCGGCGACCGCCGACAAGGGGTCGAAAGCCCGGCGCGGCGCCGTCAACACCGATTCGCCGATCGATCTCGTCGCCCTCGCCCTGCAACTCGGCGCCTCTTTCGTGGCGCGGAGCTTTTCCGGTGACAAGGCGCAGCTGGTGCCGCTGATCAAAGCGGCAATCGAGCACAAGGGCGCAGCCTTTATCGACGTGGTCTCGCCCTGCGTCGCCTTCAACAACAACCCGGAATCGACAAAGAGCTTTGACTACGTCCGCGCCCATAATGAGGCGGTCAATCGGCTCGACGTGATCCTCGGGCGCAACGAGATCACCGCCGATTATGCGCCAGGGACAGTCGAAACCGTGATCCAGCACGACGGCTCGATCCTGCGCTTGCGCAAGCTTGCCGTCGATTACGATCCGCGTGACCGCATCTCGGCACTGACCTACCTGCAGCAACGCCACGCGGCCGGCGAGGTTGTCACCGGTCTTCTGTTTGTCGACCCCGATTCCGGCGACATGCACGATTTCCTCGACACGGTCGACGCGCCGCTCAACGATTTGGACGAAACGGACCTTTGCCCGGGTTCCGACGCCCTCGCCCGCTACAACGCCGCCCACCGCTAGGGCTTGGCTTTCTTTTCGAGATCCGAGACCAGCTTGCGAAACTGCGGGTCCGCAGGATAAAGCGCGGCAATCTCGCGGGCATAGCGCAACGCCGCAGCAATGTCGCCGCCGTCTTGCCCAAATGAGACCAGCGCCAGCAACACCTCCCGGTCGGTCGGATGCCGCTGATGCGTCTGCTCCAGCAGCGCCATTGCTTTGTCCTGTGCTCCGGTCGAGTTCAGCGCGACGGCATAGGCGCCGCCGGTGTGCGCTCCCGATGACGCATCAGAAACGGAAGGTGCCGGCAAGGATCGGCCCCCTCATATGGACGTTGAAGCCCAGATTGCTGCCGCTCGCTTGGTAATTGAAACTGAGGCTGCGATACCCGAGATGCAGGTTCAGCCAAGGGTTGGGGGCATAATCGACGGTGCCGATGACCTGCCAGTCGATATGGGCGCCAACCCCGAAACCTCCGAGATCACCGTAGGCGGTCAGGCCGAAGCCGTTGCCGAGGTCGCGGTGATAACGCCCGCCGAGCAGCGGATCGGTCCAGCCGGCAGAGCGGTTTACCGATGTCGCGGGAAGGAGCCCGCCGTTCAGGTTTACGTCCATCGAGAACCCCCAGGCGCGAAACCCGAGGCCGGCATCGGCGAATTGCACAGGGTCCTCGAGGGCGCGGTAGAGGACGATCCCGGTGCCGGTATTCGCGC
>JBJMQW010000532.1:0-6613 GCA_045802495.1 Allostellaceae bacterium
ATGTAAGTGGACAAAGCAGGCGGGTCGTGCTGCTGATCAGAGAAATATTCGCTCACGCTAGATTACCACACCGCGCTATAATCGTAGCACACACTTTACTGTGGACAATGTGGACGTTGCGTGGGGGTCCATTCAAGTGACCGGTCCCAGCCTCAGCGAAAACGTGATCTCTGAATGTTAGTGCCAGCGAGCTCCTCCAATATGAGCGCGTTTTTAATTTCGGTATCGCAGGAATTGGGGACTTGGCGGGGGACTTCCCCTCTCAAATTGAGCCCTAATAAGGCTTTGGGGAGTATGGGGACTTGGGGGACGTCGTACAGGGTCTATGCCGCCTGATCACGCCGCCCTCACTCCTCCTTCCTCTTGCGGTTGAACTCAATGAGATTCTGCCCTCGCTGCCGAACCCATCTTTCTGGCTTCCACGGGCAGGTCTCGATGAACTCCGCAACGTCCGGCCAGCAATCCAATAGCGTTTTAGACCAGTCGGGAGGCAAAGTTCGAGGTTCGCCCCGATACGGCTCCGCCGCATTTTATCGAAAAACAGGGTCATAATCAGGGGGTATTGCCAGATAGAAACAAGCTCTTGCGGGACCCGGGCCCGGTTGCGCCTCCACGCCGGAGTAAATCCACCTTATCGGCAGGTCCTCAGCCTCCGCGCCGCGTCCAGCCCGCCCTAGCGTGCAGTGGGCTCCCGAACTCCGTGGCCTGCCGCTCGGCGTTCACGTGGTGTCTTAGTGGGGTCGATTGACACGGGTGGGCTTGCCGGCCGACCCTAACGGGCCCTGATCGTTGTGTTTAGCCCGGGGGAATCCACATGGACCTCCAGATGAACGGAAAGCAAGCACTCGTCACCGGAGCGAGTGCCGGCATCGGCAAGGCGATCGCCTTTGCCTTGGCGCGGGAGGGTGTCGATGTCGCGATCTGCGCGCGGCGCCCGGAACCGCTGCAGGCAGCGGCGTCGCAAATTGCGCGCGAGACCAACCGCAAAATAGTGCCCATACCGGCTGATCTGACGAAGCCGGCCGATGCGGAGGCCTTTGTCAAGCAGGCTCACACCGCGCTAGGCCGCATCGATATTCTCGTCAACAATGCCGGGTCGGCACCCGGTGGTGTTCTCGAGTTTCTGAGTGAGGAGCACTGGACGCAGTCGTTGCAGCTCAAATTCATGGGTTATGTGCGCTGCCTGAAGCACGTATTGCCGATAATGCAAAGCCAGCGGCGCGGTCGCGTCGTCAACCTGATTGGCAATGACGGGGTCAAACCTTCTTACTGGGAGATCGCGCCGGGTGCGGCAAACGCTGCCGGGCAGAACCTGACCCTGGCGCTCGCTGCGCAGTACGGCAAGGACAATATCAGCTTTGTCGCGGTCAATCCCGGGCCGGTCCGAACCGAGCGCTGGGCCGGCCTCGTTGATGCGATGGCGCGTGACATGAAAATTGCGCGCGAGGAGGCTGATACGCTTGCCCCGCGGAGCATTCCGCTGGGGCGCATTGCCGAATGCGCGGAGGTTGCGAGCCTTGTCACTTACCTCGCTTCCGATTTGGCGCATTTCGTCAACGGCACCATGATCGAGATCGACGGCGGCCAGCAGAAGCCGCTGATGGACCGCTTCCGCGATCGCTAAGTCGAGGCGAGTTCCGCCACTGCGAGGTCGGCCAACAGCGCGTGGAGGCGGTTCGGTGTGATCGGCAACTGGCGGACTGCGCCTACCCTGCCGAGCGCATGATCGACTGCGGCGGCAATCGCCGCGCCCGCCGCGGCAATGCCGGCTTCCCCCGCACCTTTTACGCCAAGCGGGTTGAGGGGCGTCGGCGCATCCTCAAAGAGGGCCACCTCTATGGTCGGGATCTCCGCAATGGTTGGCATCAAATAATCGGCGAGCGTAACCGACTGCGGCTGACCGGAGCCGTCATACACGAATTCCTCGAGCAGCGCGGCCCCGATGCCTTGCGCCACCCCGCCGGCGATCTGCCCTTCGACCAGCATCGGGTTTACCGCCCGCCCGACATCGTAGCCGACAAAGAAGCGCTCAACCGCGATTGCAGCACTGTCGCGCTCGATCCGCACCTGAGCGGCATGCACGCCGTAAGGGTACGTCATGTGTTCGGCCGTGAAGGTAGCGTCGGCAGTGAGTTCGCCGCCGGCACTGCGCGCGATTGCGGCTAAGTCGAGCGAGGCTCCGGCGGGCTCGTCGCGCAGCATGACCCGATCACCCGTGACGGTAAGGCGGTCGGGTGCGGTCTGCAACAAGCGCGCGGCTACTGCGAGCAATTCGCTTCGCAGCTTAGCAGCGGCAATCGTTACCGCCGCACCGGTCATCACCGTGACGCGCGAGGCGAAGGCGCCCATGCCGCGGGTGATGCGATCGGTTTGACCATGAATGACCCGGATGTGTTCGAGACCAGTGCCGAGGCCGTCGACGCAGATTTGCGCCATCACTGTCTCGATCCCTTGACCGATCGATGCGGCGCCGGTGATCACCTCGATCCTCCCGTCGCCGCGGAGCATGATGCGCACGTCGTCGAACGGGCCGAGCCCGCTTTTCTCGACAAAAAAGCCAAGCCCGAGGCCGACCATTTCGCCGGCTTGCCGACGGCGCGCGACTTCGGCCTGCAGCGTGCCCCAATTGACGCGTTTCAAGAACTTGTCGAGAAGGCCGGCATAGTCCCCGGTGTCGTACACGATGTCGGTACCGAGGGCAGAGAATTCGCGGCGGAACGGCATCGCCGCTTTCGTGATGAAGTTGCGATACCGGACAGCGAGCGGATCCAGCCCAAGCCGGTCGGCAATCGCGTCGACGAGCCGCTCGCGGACGAAGCTTCCCTCGAAACGGCCGGGCGCTCGATAGGTGCCGCACGGGGTCTTGTTGGTAAGCCGCACATGGCCGACCGAACCGTAGGCAGGAATCACATAGGGGCCGGGCAGCATCGCGCACGTGAGGTCGGCAACGACGATGCCATGCGTCCGGAGGTAGCCTCCCTGGTCAAACCAGAACTCGTCGTCGAGGCCCAGAATAAAGCCTTCCTCGTCGACCGCCGCGCGCACCCGATGGACCGAGCCTCGCGACTGGTTCGCCGCCACCAGATGCTCGTAACGATCCTCGATCCACTTGACTGCCGCCCGAGCCGCAGCGCCGCCGCGCAGGTCAGAATGTCTTCCGGATAAAGCTCGCCCCGAATCCCAAAGCCGCCGCCAACATGCCCTTCGTGCAGGTGGATCCGATCGAGGGGCAGCCCAAGCATTGCCGCAAGCGCCTGGCGGTTGTAATGCGGCACCTTGGCCGCGCCGTAGAGCCGGAGGATACCGCTTTCCGCTTCCGGCACGGCGATTGCGCCGCGGGTTTCGAGCGGCACGCCGCTGTGGCGGCCGACGGTCAAGTCCAGCGATACCACTGCATGCGCCGCAGCAAAGGCGGCTTCCAGATCGCCATAGGCTTTGGTGATTACCGCCACTTCGGTGCTCAGTCCGGGCGCGAATTCGGTCGGCAACGCGACCGGATCGATGCACGGCGCCAACGGCTCGATCTGCGGCGCGATAAGCTCGGTGATATCCTCGGCGATGTAGGGGTCGATGGCGAACACAGCCGCTATCGGTTCGCCGACATAGCGGACATGTCGGGCAGCCAAGATCGGCTGGCGATAAGCTTCCGATCCCGGTGCGGGGGGCATGCGAAAGCCGATTGGGGGGATGTCGGCAACGTCTTGCTCAGTCCAGACGGCGACTGCGCCGGGATGTGCCAGCGCCTCCGTCACCTGGATGCCGGTCAAACGACCAAACGCGATCGGCGAGCGAACCACGCGCATGTGAAGCGCATGAAGTGGCGCGATATCGGCCGCAAATCGCCCGTTGCCGGTCAACAGAGGTCGGTCCTCGAGGCGCCTGACGGACTGACCGATCAGGCTCATTTGCGCATTTCCGCAGCCGCGGCGAGCGCCGATTTGAGGATGTTCTGATAGCCGGTGCAGCGGCATAAATTCGATGACAACGCCTCGCGCAGCTCGGGTTCGGCGATATTGGGATCGCGCTCCAGGATACTGACGGCCAGCATCAAAAATCCCGGTGTGCAGAACCCGCACTGCAAACCGTGATTGTCCCAGAACGCCTGTTGCAGCGGGTGCAATTTGTCCGCGGCGGCTAGGCCCTCGACAGTGCGCACGCGAGCGCCCTCGACCTGTACTGCGAACATCAGGCAGGAGCGCACCGGCTGGTCGTCGACCAACACAGTGCAGGCCCCGCAGATCCCGTGCTCGCAGCCGAGATGCGTGCCGGTGAGGCCACAATCTTCGCGCAGCGCATCGGCCAGGCTGCGCCGCGGCTCGACGCGGATCACGCGCTCGTCACCATTTACCGCGAAAGTGACGTCCTGTTTGTCGCTCATCACATCTTGCACTCCGCCTCGCGCAGCAACTGCAAGATCCGCTGCGGCGGGATCGGCATCTCGAAAATCCCGACGCCGAACGGTGCCAGCGCATCCGATACCGCATTGAGCACCGCCGCCGGCGCGCCGATCGTGCCACCCTCGCCGACACCCTTCGCGCCCGTGACGCTCGCGTCGGTCAATGTTTTTAAATGATAGATTTCGATGCTCGGGATTTCCGACATCGTCGGCACGAGATAATCAGCGAGCGAGCCGGTCAGTATGTTGCCGGTGTCGTCATAAACCACCTTTTCATAGAGCGCGTTGGCGATGCCCTGGGCAACGCCGCCGTGGATCTGTCCCTCGACGATCATCGGGTTGATCAGCTGCCCGGCATCCTCGACGACCACGAACCTTTCGATCGTGACCTGCCCCGTCGCGATATCGACCGCGACGATCGCGATGTGGCAGGCGTTCGAAAAGGTGCCGTAAGGATCGTAAGTCGCCACTGCGGCCAGCCCGGTTTCGGCGATCGCCGGAAAGCGGTGGCTCTGGTGGTAGGCGGCGCGCGCGCCACCTCCCGCACCTCGACGGAGAGGTCAGTGCCGCGCACGACGGCGCGACCGTTATCGACCTCGATGTCGGAGGCGGCCGCTTCCAATATCTGGCCGGCGACCGATTGCAGGCGCTCGCGCAATGTCGTGGCCGCGAGCTTGCAAGCGCCGCCGGCGATCACCAGCGAGCGGCTGGCGAAGGTGCCCCAGCCATACGGGGTGCGATCGGTGTCACCGGCAATGACACGGATCTCTTTGGGTGCGATGCCGATCTCGTCGGCGATCAGCTGCGCCAAGGTCGTCTTCAGCCCCTGGCCATGCGGCGAGCTGCCGATCCTGGCTTCGACAAAGCCCGACGGGTCCATCATCAATTCGACCCGCTCGAAGCCGGGCGTGATCACCATGCGCCGCGCCGCAAAGGCGGGAGTGCCGGGGCCGGTGCGCTCGGAGAACACCGATATGCCGATGCCGAGCCAGCGCGCGTCGGCGCGCGCCGTCTGCTGTCGGGCGCGGAATTGCCGGAAGTCAACGACCCGCGCCGCAGCCTCCATCGCTTCGCGATAGCTGCCGGCGTCCTGCACGATACCGGTGACCGAGGTATGAGGAAACTCGGCGGTCAGGTTGCGGCGCCGGATCTCGAGCACGTCGAGCCCGAGCCGGGCGGCCGCGCAATCCATCAGCCGCTCCATCGCCGCGGTGATGACGGGCCGCGACACGCCGCGATAGGGCGCCATCGGGCAGGTGTTGCTGGCAATGCCGCGGGCACGGGCGCGGTATTCGGGTATCCTGTAGGGCCCGGGCATGTCTGCCAGCGCCATCAACGGTTCGACCCCGCAGGTGGCCGGGAAATTCGAATAGGCACCGACATTGCAGAGGACATCGGCATCGATGGCCAGCAATCGACCCTCGGCATCGAAGGCACCGCGCAACTGAAGACGCTGGTCGCGCGCGTGAAACGAGGCGGTTAGATTTTCAAGCCGGTCCTCGATCCATGCGACGGTGCGCCCAAGGCGCCGTGCCGCCCAGACCACGACGACGTATTCCGGAGTCAACGCCATCTTTTGGCCGAACCCGCCGCCAACCTCCGGCGCGACCACCCGGAGTTCGGATTCCGGGATCCCCAGGGTGTCAGCAATGCTAGTTCGCAACAGGTGCGGCATTTGCGTCGAGGCCAAGAGAGTGACGCGGCCGGTCGCGGCGTCAAAAGCGGCAACGGCACTGCGCGTCTCCAGCGGCACCGCAGACTGCCGACCTGACGTGAACGTAAATTCGACTACTTGGTGCGCCGTTGCGAAGCTCGCGGCTATCCCGGCGGTTTCGAAGCGTGCGTCGATCAGAGTGTTCTGCGCGGCTATGTCATGGACCAGCGGCGCCCCGGGTGCCAGCGCCTGGTCGAGCGTCAGGACCGGCGCCTCAGCGGCGATTTCGATGGCGACCTGTTCGGCGAGGTCTTCGGCCTCAGCGGCGGTGTCGCCGATCACCGCAGCGATTGGCTCGCCGACATAGGTTACGCGCTCATGGGCGAGGATCGGTTGCGCTACCGGGATATAATCGGGGCGATCGAGACGCGGACAGATCGGTTTCACATCGCCGAGGACAGCCGCGGTTATGATCGGCACTTCCGGCGGCGCGTTGACGGTGAGGATGCGTCCACGCGCGACCGGGCTGCGCAGGAAGCGCAATGTGCGGGCGCCCTGCGCGA
>JBJMQW010000533.1:0-6065 GCA_045802495.1 Allostellaceae bacterium
ACACTCATTCCCAAAAAGACCCACTAACGATCTCAACTGCCGCCGGAAACAGGAGCCGAGCTGGACCGACAATTGACCGACTGGGAAACCGGAAAACCGGCGCGTCACCCGCACTCTGTGCGTGCCCAGCCCTATGGGTCGCCGGCGACCTGCGGGATCAACTTCGACCAGCGGTCGAGGATCGGTAGGATCTCTTCTTTCTTGGCTGCCGGCAGGCGCACAGTCATACGACTAACGCCGAGATCGCGGTTGCGCTTTAGAAGGTCGAGGTTCTCGGGCGCACCGCCCAATGTCACCGATAACATTCGCGGGTCGCGCCCGGCTTCTGCGGCCAACTGGCGCCAGCGCGGCATAAATTCCTCGGAGCTGCCCGAGCCGGCGCTCGGCGCCGCCGGGAGGATTCCGTCGCCATAGCGAATGGCGCGCCGCGCCGCCAGGCGAAAGGCGCCGCCGACGATGACCGGCGGATGCGGTTTCTGCACCGGCTTGGGCCAGGTCTGCATCGGCGAGAATTCGACGATCTTGCCGTGATATTCGGCCGTGTCCTTCGTCCAAATCTCCTTCATCGCTTCGATTTGCTCGCGCATCTTCAGGGTGCGCGTCTCGTACACGGTGCCGTGGTCCTCCATCTCCTCTGCATTCCAGCCGCAGCCGATGCCGAACAGGAAACGCCCACCCGATACTTGGTCGAGCGAGGCGACGAGCTTTGCGGTCTGGATCGTGTCGCGCTGAACCACCAGGCACACGGCGGTGCCGAGCTTGAGGCGCTTGGTCGCAGCCGCCGCCGCGCTCAAGGTGACGAATGGGTCCATCACATCGTAGTACTGCTTCGTCAGCGCCTCTTCGCCCTGTGGATGGGTGAAACGGCGGGTGACCGGGATGTGCGAGTGCTCGGCCACCCACAGCGAATCAAACCCACGCTCCTCGAGAGCCACGGCAAGCTCCGTCGGGGTTATCGAATATTCGGTGAAGAAAATCGCCGCGCCGATTTCCATGCTCGTCCCTCCACAATGTTGCTTGTCGCCATAAACGCCAGATTGCTCCGTGGCGGGCGAGCGGGGCGATCGTCTCCTCGACCGGCGGCCTGCCTCGCTCACATCACCCACGGGTCAGCGCACCGAGGCTCGCGTTAATCTATTTCCCGGTCGGCTGGATTGGACGAGTCTCGCCTTGCCGAGGTGATTCAGAAACTGACAGCTGCTGCAGGCACATCCTGATCATTTGGACCACGGCTTTGGGGCCAGCGGTGCCGACCGCCTTTGCGATCCCTTGCTCCGTCACCGCGAGAATATAGTCGATATCCTCTTGGCCGATTGAGCCCCGCCGGCGCAAGGCTTCCAAGGTTAGCGCCTGCGAACCTGCGAGAGCCGCGATCATAGCACGCAATTCATCCGTCTCGGCTGCCATCGGCTGTTCCCCTCATTCCCGTGGACCGGCCTGACCGTGAGCAAGTTTCAAACTAAGACCGACAGCGTTCTTGCTCAATCCCCGCGGCCTCTTCATTCAACTGCCATTCGACCGTGCGATGAGCCAGCCCGCTTGGTGAGAATTCCACCGGCGCCGTGACGGATCGCGGCGCGGGCTCTGGCATCGGGCGTCGTCACGGACTAAGTCTTGGCGCCTTTCCGCATCTTGACCTCGCCGCGCCGATATCACGACATGGATCCTGACGACGGTCTGCCGATCCCTGAACGCTACTGGGCGATCCTGACCCTGATGGTCGGGGTCGCGCTATCGTGCCTCGACACCGCGCTCGTCAATGTCGCGCTACCGCAGATCGCCAAGGACCTCGGTTCCAGCGCGGCGGCTTCGATCTGGGTGGTCAACGCCTACCAGCTTGCGGTGATGATCTCACTGCTGCCGCTGGCATCGTTCGGCGACATCTTCGGCTATCGGCGGGTCTACAGCGCCGGCCTCGTGCTCTATACCGGCGCGGCATTGATCAGCGCGATGGCCGGCTCGCTGGAAATCTTAACCCTGGGCCGCGCGCTGCAGGGCCTCGGCGCCGCCGGGATAATGAGCGTCAACACCGCGCTGATCCGCTACACCTACCCGCGCCGGCAATTAGGCCGCGGCATCGCATTGACCTCCCTCGTCGTCTCGACATCGTCCGCGACCGGCCCGACGCTGGCTGCGGCGATCCTGTCGGTCGCTTCGTGGCCATGGCTGTTCGCGTTCAATGTGCCGATCGGCATCGTCACCCTGCTGCTGTCGATGCGCCTGCTGCCGCGCACCGAGCCGAGCGGCCACCGCTTCGATCCGTCGAGCGCGGTATTGTGCGCATTGATGTTCGGCAGCCTGATAAGCGGCATCAACGGTCTTGGCCACGGTCAGGCGGCGTTTGCTGTGGCTGGCGAGTTCATCGGTGCCGCCGCGAGCGGGTATCTACTTGTGCGCCGCCAGGCGGCACAGGTCATGCCGTTGCTGCCGATCGATTTGTTCCGCCGGCCGATCTTTTCGGTGTCGGTAACCGCTTCGGTGTTGTGCTTTATCGCCCAAGGCCTCGCCTTTGTCTCCCTGCCGTTCTATTTGCAAGACGTGATCGGGCTCTCGGCGGTGGCCACCGGATTGCTGATGACGCCATGGCCGGCGACCAGTGCGCTGATGGCGCCGTTCGCCGGCCGACTCGCCGACCGTTATCCGGCCGGCATTCTCGGCAGCATTGGGCTCGCCATCGTAGCCGTCGGCTTCGTGCTGCTCGCGATGCTCCCGGCGCATCCGGGCACCGCCGACATATTGTGGCGGGTTGCCGTTTGCGGCGGCGGGATGGGGCTATTTCAACAGCCGAACGCCCGCGCGATCGTCCTGGCCGCACCGCGCGAGCGCAGCGGCGGCGCCGGCGCAATCCAAAGCAGCGCGCGGCTGCTCGGGCAGTCCATCGGCGCGGCTATGGTTGCCTTGGTTTTCGGCGCAAGCGCGGGAGGTCACGGCGCCGTCAGTACGCTCGCGCTCGCGGCCTGCTTCGCGGCGGTCGCCACCGGTGTGAGTCTCACGCGCCAATTCGACTTCGTGCGCTCACACCGGCAGAAGCGTGAACCCGGCGCAACCAAGCCAGCCGACGCGTCCGATCCCGCGGCATGACATGCGATTGACCCAGTAGTTCTATCTCGCAGCAGCCGATCCGCACCCAGGCCGCACCTAAGCCGCGATTTCAGCTGCGCGAACATGTGCGGCAAGAAGCGCAGGCAGCCGCGCGGGATCGCCACGCGCCATTCCGCATTCCGTTGCCACGCCGTCGACGCGTGCATGACGCCGCGCCGCCAACAGCCTTGCCGCATCGCCTTGCGCATCATCGTAATGAACGAGGCCCAAGTAGAGCTCTGTCCCGGGCTGCAGGCGAAGATTGTCGAGCGGCGCAAAATACGCGTCATCGGTGCGGTCCTTGGGCACCGGCATATGGAAATACTGGATCGAACGCCGGACGCCGGCGCAAATCGCGCTCGCCATCTCGGCCATGATCGCCATGTCCTTTGGTTGCACGACGTGCTCGTCGGCCGGGCTGCCGTAGCAAAGATGATAGCCAAGCTCGATTGCGGCCGGCACGGCATTGCCGATCTTGGTCAAAACTTCGAGCGTCTCGCTGCGGAAGTCGACCGGTCCCGGTTCGTAGTAGCCTTCCCAAGCCAGCACTTCCTGGCACACATCCCATTGCAGCGCGACGCGGTCGTTGGGGATCGCGGCAGCTATCTTGTTAACCTCGCCGATCAAATGCTCGGTGAGAGCAGGCAGCAGCGCTGGCCGGTCGGATGGCACCATGTTGTTGTAGGTGGGTGCGATCGGCGTTGGGAGTGAAACTTGGAACTTTACCTTCTCCGGAATGACGCCCTCTCTCGCCAACCGTTCGAACAGGCTCCAGGACGCGATCGCCATGTCGGCATAGCCGGTCTTGAAGGTGTCGGGATCGGGGGTGGCTCCGGGCTTGACGTGAAGGCGAGGGATTTCGCGCAACACCTTGCCGTCCCATTGCGTGAATTTGAAGGGCGGGACGTCCGTGGCGACCTCGATCGCTGGATTTTCGGCCAGCACCTCCTGAAGAAAGCGGATCCAGGTCTTGCGAATACCGGTCTCGCCGTCAGGCAGTCGCAGGAGGTGGGGGGCCGCGGCATTGGCGAGGGTACGAAATACGGTTTCGGTATCCGGTAACGGGATGCTGCCGACGAAATGAACGATGGGGTGTTTGCTGTGGTCTGCCATGGTGTCCTCCCAACCGACGGCGTCACGACGCGTCGTTCACAGCAGCCCTCCGGGGCGTGCTGCGATCGTCAAGTTGTCGCGCTCGGCTGGGGCGGTCAATGGCGTCGTACCCGTTCGTTTGGTAGAGCCTCCGAAAGTCGAAACGGCCGTTGAAGGAAGCGTGGATTGCGCGTACCGGCGAAGAGGCGGGTGAACTCGGGGCCAACTGCTTTTACCTAGATCCCCCGGCAGCATACAGTCCAATAAACACCAACGCTGTTCCAGCGCACATCAGGCCGATCGACAACGGCACTCCAGCCGCTGCCATGCGACGCAGGGTGAGGCTGAGCCCCATTACAAGGAAGCCCGCCAGGGTCAAAATGTTCATGCCGAAGAGAATGTCTTTGGTGAACATCGTCCCGCCTCGGGTGTGTTCAGGTGGCGCCCAGGGGGGCGGACCTTATCTGAAATCTCGCCTTATCTGAAATCTCATGGGAAGACGTCTGCGCCGTCGCGCGCGCACACGATGCGGAAGTCCATGTCCGCCATTGTGGCGTTCCCTTACCGGCGTCTGGCGCAGGGCAGGGGAGCGGCGCTCATCGGCGGCGGCCGGCGTGCCAGTGATGATCCTGCACGGGACGGCCGATGAAGCATTCCGGCCACCGAGGCAAGGCGCCTCTGTGGAGGGGGTGGCAAAGGCTCCGGGGTTATGGGCGCTCGCTGCTTGGACCGCGAACCCGCGGCGCCCTTTCGCACAGCATCATGCTGTTCACCCTGCGCGCCGTGGAGGCGACACTCGATCGCAAGCCGAAGCAGCCTTGTATGCTCATACGCGCCGGCGCGAGCTGTCCGAGAGCGAGCGGCCAACCAGTGCGCCAAAGAGCAAGACCACGGGCTGGCATCCGCAGATCGCACGGGCGCCGGAAAACGGAGCAGCAGCGCCCTGCGTGGGGCAGAGCGCCTTATCCCGCCGCTGATGTTGTGGCCGACGCTCCGGCTACAGCGACGGCATGCCGAACTGCAGGAATAGATCCGTGGTTCCCCAAGCGGTGTTCTTGGCGATGTTCATCACCGTCGGATAGTCGGGATACCAGCTGGTTGCGGCGGTTGCCTTGCCGCCCCAGCACAGCGCAAAGCCCCACTGGCCGTTAAACTCCAGCACGTTGCCGGAGTTCGCGAGCGACCCGCCCTTTTGGCCGTAAAAATTGCCGTTGCTCTGATTGACCAGAGCGTCGAAGCCATAGCCCGCGCGCCCCATGCCGGCCGCGGTGAGCGCAGCGCCGTCGGACAGCATGCTGGTAATTGTCGCGCGCTTGAGCGCGGGAGTGTCGTTCTGGTCGATCCGGCGTCATGTCGCTTGGCCCGACCGGGATGTTGGGGTCTTGATAGCGCGCCTGGTCATTTGGCTGGGCAGAGATCAGGCTTGCCCCACGGCGGATGTGGTGGATGCCGAGCGGGTCAAAGAGCGAAGCCTGACAGGCGTCGATCGGCCGGCTTTTGCCGCGCAGATGAGCGACTACACGGCCGAGCAGGTAGTAGCCGCAATTATTGTAGGCCTGCGAACCGCCCGGCGTCGATACCATGCCGAGGCTCGCGATGTAAGAGTCGGTCATCGCCGCCGTTACCGGGAGGCTGGCCGAATGCCCTGCCTGCACAAAGGCCTGCATCACTGCCGGACCGTTGCGAGCCTTGTAAGCGCGCGCTTCTCTCTCATCAGAACCTTCAGTCTCCTGCGTCGTGGTTAAGGGACCACTAACGAAACGTTCGGCCCCGAGCGGGTGTGTCGCAGCCTGGTCTTGTTTGCAGGCTCAGCGTTGGAGGGATCGGAATGTGCCCGGTCTCCAAGACGTTTGCTTGACGCCGAACCGATCGGGAAGGAGCAGGTTGTGAAG
>JBJMQW010000534.1:0-3794 GCA_045802495.1 Allostellaceae bacterium
AATCGTCATTGGTGAGCGAAAGCGGCTGTGACGGTCGGGTGAAAGAGGGTCGAGAACTGTCATGGCCGGCTGTTAAACTAATGCGATGATTGCTCGTCGTACCGTCACCCGTCGCGCACTCTTGGCCGGCTCCGCCGCGGCCGTCGCGGCGGCGCGCATCGGAGGGGCGCGCGCGTTTGCGGTCAACGCGTTTACGCTCGGCGTCGCATCCGGCAGTCCGGGACCCGACAGCGTGATTCTGTGGACCCGGCTGGCGCCGGAGCCGCTCTCGCCCGACCCCGATCGCCCCGGCGGCATGCCGCCGGAGCCGGTGGCAGTCCGCTGGGAGATGGCGCTCGACGACAGCCTGACGCAGATCTTCCGGAGTGGCGAGGCTGCCGCCATGCCGGAATACGCCCATGCTGTGCATGTCGCATGCGCCGGGCTCGAACCGGGGCGCGATTATTGGTACCGCTTCATCGTCGGCGGCGAGGCGAGTCCGATCGGCCGCACCCGCACCGCGCCGGTGCGCGGCGCAGCGCTCGACCAACTGCGTTTCGGCTTCTGCTCCTGCGCTAATTACGAGCTCGGCTATTTCGCTGCGTACCGCCATCTGGCCGAGGAACACCCGGACCTGGTCGTGTTTCTCGGCGACTACATCTACGAATTCGTCGGCCAATCGCCGCAGAAGGTGCGCGCTCACAGCGACGGGGTCCAAGCGAACGATTTGCGCACCTATCGCAACCGCTACGCGCAGTACCGCACCGACCCCGACCTGCAGAAACTGCACGCGGCGGCGCCATGCCTGATGACCTGGAGCGACCACGAGGTGCAGAACGACTACGCCGACCGCTGGTCGCAGAATTTCGATGATCCGCAGGCGTTTCTGGCGCGGCGGGCAGCGGCGTACCGCGCCTATTGGGAGCACATGCCACTGCCGCTGGCGGCGATGCCGCAGGGGCCGGACATGCATCTCTATGGCCGTTGCGACTTCGGAGCGCTGGCCAGCTTCTTTATCCTCGACGCGCGCCAGCACCGCTCGCGGCTCGCCTGCGACCAGCCGCCCAGAGGCGGCGGCAAGCAGATCACCGACGCTGCCTGCCCGGAACGGCTCGAGCCGCAGCGCTCGAACCTCGGCGTGGCACAGGAGAATTGGCTCTTCGAGCAGTTTCGCGGTGCGCCTGCGAAATGGAACATCGTCGCGCAGGAACAGCTGATGGCCGAGTTCAAGGAGCGGCTCGACAATGGCGAGTTCGCGCATTGGAGCGAAGACTGGAACGGGTTTCCCGCGGCGCGAACGCGGCTCCTGACGCAGATGCGCGACACCCGGCTCGCCAATCCCGTCGTTATCGGCGGCGACATCCATTCGTTCTGGGCAAACGACCTGAAGGTCGATTTCGACGATCCGCAAGCTCCGATCGTCGCTTCGGAATTCGTTGGCAGCTCGATCACCTCTCCTGGCCCGCCTTACGAAAGGTTCGCGGCGTGGCTCGCCGACAACCCGCATGTCCGTTTTTTCGACAGCCGCCAGCGCGGCTATGTCAGCGTCGATCTGCGGCCGCAGCGCATGGAGGTCGCCTTCCGCGCGATTTCGGACCCAGCGGACTCCAGCGCCGAGTTGACGACATTGCGGCGCTTCGTTGTCGCAGACGGCAAGCCTGGGCCGGTTACCGTCTAGTGCTCAGAACCATTCAGACGATTCAGCAGACGCCCCCTTCTCGCTGTCCCGTGGGCCTTCAGCCCACGGACTTGATCCGTGGGGAAAGCCGGGATCCACTTCCGCCGTGGGCACCGGCTTTCGCCGGTGAAGCGGGGTTGAGCGAGGTGCTTGGTTGCCTGGTGAATCGTGTGAATGACCCTGAAGACTAGGACATTCGGTCCGGCCATTTAGGCAGGCGTCGAAAGACTGCAACCAATGCGGGTTTTTCGCTGCTGATTCGCCGCAAAAAGCGGGATGGCGGTGCTGCCGGCAGAGCATCAACGGCTTGGCTTCCCCGTCATCCGTGAGCCGCGGAACCACGACCGGTTGTCGGCGTTCTGACCGCAACACCTCTGGAGCGGCCGATGCAGTCTAAACTCGTCACAGAAAACGCCGGCGAGCGCACTTTCGTGCTGATCTTGGATCCGCGCGAGGAAGCGTTCTCGACAATTTCCGTATTTGCCCAACAGGAAAGGGTCAGTGCCGCGTCATTGACGGCGCTCGGCGCCTTTTCGAAGGCGACGGTTGGCTGGTTCGACCTCCAAAACAAGACCTATCGCAAAATCCCTGTCGATCAGCAATGCGAGGTGTTGAGCGGGATTGGCGATATCGCCCTGGACGATGACGGCAAGCCAAGTCTCCACATTCACGTCGTGCTCGGACTCAGCGACGGATCGACGCGCGGCGGTCATCTGCTCGATGGTTTGGTGCAGCCCACGCTCGAGGTGACGTTGGTCGAGATGCCCTCCCATTTACGCCGGAGAAAACGCCCCGAGCTGGGCATTGCGCTGATTGACCTTACGGCATCGGCCTAATTCGCATCCGCCTAATTCGTTGCACGCCCGAACAGGCGGCGCAATTTGAGAGAGGCGGCGATGCGCTTGGGGTCATGCGCGCGGAACAGCCGCGGCTCCAGATCGAGCGCGTCGATCGTCTCAGTGACTTTGCTGACCATCTGCGTGTGCGTCGTGTCTTCGCCATGCGGTTTCTTCCGATACTGCCCGATAATGTGTGGTGACAACCGCGTTTCAGCTCGCCGCGTTCCCGACATGGCACTTTGGAACGAATCCCTGCCGCAGAGGGTTTAGAGTGTGAAGCTGGCAGATCCCGGAGGGGCATTTGAAAAATGGCTGAGCTGGACAAACAAAGGGTGCTCAATTTGCTCAACCGTATTCTTGAAGCGGAGCTGGCGGGAGTGGTTCGGTATACTCATTATTCGTTTTTGGTATTCGGACATAATCGGATCCCGATAGTCTCGTGGCTGCGCGAACAGGCCGCCGAGTCGCTTACCCATGCACAGCAAGCGGGCGAAATGATCACGTTGCTCGGAGAATATCCGTCGCTGACGATTGGCCCCTTGCTCGACAGCCATAAACACGACGTCGATGCAATCATGCGGGAATCGTTGGACACAGAGGCAAAGGCGCTCGGCCTTTATCGAGAGCTGCTCCAATGCGCGGACGGGCGCTCGGTCATCATCGAAGAATATGCCAGACAGATGGTCTACGCCGAAGAGCTGCACGCGAGCGAGGTCGATAAAATGCTTCGCAAGCCGGGCGAAGTTGCCGCCTTCCGGCCGTCTCGAGGAGCGGCCTGAGAAGGCTGTAATCGCCCTCCGCCGTCGTGAACGGATTGGCTGGCGCATCGGCGGGTACCGGCTCTACCGTCAACTGGCCGCCGCACCCGGTTTTGACGAGATAGCGGTCGCGCAGCCCCGGCGCCAATTTGCAACCTCACTCTATTTTAGTTCGCGTTTATTCTTTCAAAACCGTCGGTGCTCCAGTCCTCGCTGCCGACTCCATGATGAACAAAGAACAGCCCATCGGGATCGTATCTGGCTTTTGCCGCTCGTAGTCGGTCGTAGTTCGCGCCCCAATACGACATCTCCCAGTCCCTTTCGAAATAGCTGCTTTCGGAGACGTAAGAGCCGGGGGCGATACCCAGCTTGCGCAGCTCGTCCATCGCGTTGCCGATCGCGGCCGCGTCGTTGCGCGCCTCGGCGAGGTTTGGCTCGTGCCCGGGAATGCCGGGATAGGCGGGCGGGCCGAAGCCCCGACGATCGCCAGCGCGAAGGCCGTGAGGACAGCCGGATTTGTCGCTGTGTCGGCTGATGCGG
>JBJMQW010000535.1:0-4293 GCA_045802495.1 Allostellaceae bacterium
AGCCGATCGAAGATCAGCCGAGTCGCCTCGACCGGCGACAGCGCCCTCTTACGATAAAGGTCGAGTAGCTCGGTCGCCGGTGTGTAGGCGAGGTCGTTTTCGCCGGTCATCCTTGCTCCGTCTTCACTTTATTCGTTTCTATGCGGGCACAGGGGGAGAATCTGCGGCCCAGCTTTTGCATTGTGGTGCCTCACATGGATCGCGTAAGTTCGCCACAACATAGAGGTCGGACAGGGGAAGCATGAGTGCTTTCGCACGTACGCTGCGATTGGCGATCGCTGCGGCGGTTTTTGCCTCTCTCGTGCCCGCGGCCGCGTGGGCACAGACCAATCCTCAGAAGACTTTGCGGTTCATTCCGCAAGCGGATTTGCGCAGCATCGATCCGATCTGGACGACCGCCTATGTCACCCGCAATTTCGGCTATCTCGTTTTCGACACGCTGTTCTCGCTCGACAAGGAGTTCAAGCCGCAGCCGCAAATGGTGGATCGCTGGACGGTCAGCGACGACAAGCTGACCTACAGCTTCACCCTGCGCGAGGGGTTGAAATGGCATGACGGGCAGCCAGTCCGCGCTGCCGATTGCGTCGCTTCGCTCGAACGCTGGGGCAAGCGGGACACGCTCGGCCAGAAGCTGACGGAGGCGGTCGGCGAGATGCGGGCCGTCGATGAAAAGACCTTCACAATAACCTTGGAATCCCCCTTCCCGCTGATCCTCGACGCGCTCGGCAAGCTGTCGAGCAACGTGCCGTTCATGATGCCAGAGCGACTGGCCAAGACCGACGCCTATCAACAGATCCCGGAGGCGATTGGCTCCGGCCCGTTCAAATTCGTCAAGGAAGAGTGGGAGCCCGGCCACAAGGCGGTTTTCGTCAAGAACCTCGATTACGTGCCGCGCGAGGAGGCGCCGAGCTTTGCGTCCGGCGGCAAGGTGGCGAGGATCGATCGCGTCGAATGGCTCTACATCCCGGACACGACGACAGCTGCAGCAGCGCTCAATGCCGGAGAGGCCGATTGGTACGAGCAGCCGCCGGCGGATCTCGTTCCAGTCTTCGCAGCCAGCAAGGACATTGTCGTCGCTACTGTAGACCCGCTCGGCAATCACGGAATTCTGCGTTTCAACCACATCCAGCCGCCGTTCAACAATTTCAAATTGCGCGAAGCGGTGCTGAATTTGGTCAATCAAAAGGATTACATGGCCGCGGCGGCCGGCGACCCGAGATACTGGAAGACCTGCACCGCGCTGTTCGGTTGCGGCACCCCGTTCGAGACCGAGGCCGGCGCCGACGCCTTGCTCAAGGGCCCGAACCTCGCGAAGGCGAAGCAGCTGATCCAGGAAGCCGGCTACAAGGGCGAGAAAATCGTGCTGATGTCGGCCACCGATCAGCCGATCGTCCATGGGCAGGCGCTGGTGACATTGGACGCGCTGCGCGGCGCCGGCCTCAATGTCGACTTCCAGGCTAACGACTGGGGCACCTTGATTACCCGGCGCACCTCGAAGGAGCCGGTCGACAAGGGCGGCTGGAGCATCTTTCACACCTGGACCTCTGCCCCGGACTTTTTCTCGCCGGCGGTCAACATCTTGGTCCGCGGCAGCGACGAAAAGGCATGGTTCGGCTGGCCGACCGATCCGAAGATCGAAGCGTTAATCGACGCCTGGTTCAAGGCGCCAGATCACGCGGCGCAAGAAAAGCTGGCCGCTGACATCCAGGTCGAGGCCTATGCCAACGACATCCCCTATATCCCGACCGGCCAGTTTGTCGTGCCGACCGCCTATCGGAAAAACCTCACTGGCATCATCGTCGCGCCGGTCGTCTTTCTGTGGAACGTCGAGAAGAAGTGACCATTCCCCTTTCCCGTCACCCGCGCGCAAGTGGGGCACCAGTGGCCACTTCGCCCGAGCGCGCCGCTCTGGAACCCCGCTTTCGCGGGAATGACGAATTCAAGGTGTAACCGATGTTCGCCTATGTCGTCAGGCGCATCCTCGCAACCATCCCAGTCATGGCGGTGGTCGCGCTGTTCGTCTTCGCGCTATTGCATCTGAGCCCTGGCGATCCGGCTGCGATCATAGCCGGCGACACGGCGACCGCCGACGACATCGCCCGTATCCGTGAGAAGCTGGGGCTCGATCAACCACTGTACATTCAATTCGGTACCTGGATTTGGGCTCTCCTCCACGGTGATCTCGGCATCTCGATCTTTACCAACCTGCCGGTCTCCAAGCTGATCGCGCAGCGGGTCGAACCCACTATCACATTGACGATCTCGACGCTGATCGTTGCAGTCGCTGCGGCAATTCCGATGGGGGTAATAGCGGCGTGGAAGGCCGGCTCGTGGATCGACCGCGTCGTCATGGTCTTTGCAGTGCTCGGGTTTTCCGTGCCGGTCTTCGTGCTGGCGTATCTCCTGATCTATGTCTTCGCGATCTCGACCGATCTCCTCCCGGTGCAGGGCTTTGTCGCGATCAGCGGCGGCTTGGGGCCGTTCCTGTCGCATATCGCGATGCCAACCCTTGCTCTCGGCATGGTCTTTGCCGCGCTGATCGCACGCATGACCCGCGCCAGCATGCTCGATGTATTGGCCCAGGACTATATCCGCACCGCCCAGGCGAAGGGCCTTGCGAACGACAAGGTGTTGATTGGCCATGCGCTGAAGAATGCAGCGGTGCCGATCGTGACGATCATCGGGATCGGCGTGGCCGGGTTGATCTCGGGAGTCGTCGTGACCGAGACGGTTTTTGCCATCCCCGGTCTGGGCCGTCTGACCGTCGACGCGATCCTGCGTCGCGATTACCCGATTATCCAGGGGATCATCCTGGTTTTCTCCGCCGCCTATGTGGTGATCAATTTGCTCGTCGACCTCAGCTATACCTTCCTCGATCCGCGCATCCGGTATTGAGGCGATGACTGTAACGCCGGCCGACCTTACCCTTGTTGCCGCGCCCGTGGGCCGCAAACGCGGCGTGTTGGCCTATATCCGACGCCATCCCACGATCGTCATCGGCGCAACCTTGCTCACCCTGATGGCGTTGATGGCGGTCTTTGCCCCTTATCTCGGCACGGTCGACCCGCAGGCGCTGTCGCCGATCCGCCGGCTGCGCTGGCCGTCGGCGCAATATTGGTTCGGCACCGACATGCTCGGCCGCGACGTGTACAGCCGCACGATCTACGGCGCCCGCATATCGCTGACCGTAGGCATCAGCGTTGCGCTGTTGGCAAGCGCAGTCGGGCTCGTGATAGGTCTCGTCACGGGTTTCAGCCGCTGGACCGATGCCATTGTCATGCGGGTCATGGATGGGCTGATGTCGATCCCTTCGGTGCTGATCGCGATCGCGTTGATGGCATTGACCCGCGCCAGTCTCGAGAATGTCATCATTGCGATCACCATCGCCGATGTGCCGCGCGTGACGCGTCTCGTGCGCGGCGTCGTGCTGACGTTGCGCGAGCTGCCCTTTGTCGAGGCGGCGCACGCCAGCGGCACCGGGTTCTTCCGTATCCTCTGGCGGCACATCTTGCCCAACACCCTGCCGCCGCTCCTGGTGCAGGGCACCTTTGTTGCCGCCGGGGCGATGATCGTCGAAGCGATCCTGTCCTTTCTGGGTGCCGGGACTCCCCCAAACATCCCGAGCTGGGGCAACATCATGGCCGAGGGGCGCAGCCTCTTTCAGGTCGCCTACTACATCGTTCTGATACCAGGAGCGTTTTTGTCCGTCACGGTGCTGGCGATCAATCTGCTCGGCGACGGGCTGCGCGACGCCCTTGATCCGCGCCTGGCGCGGCGCATGTAGGCATGGCCGAGCCTGCCGCCGCCTACGTTGCGACTGTACCCAGACCTTTGGCGGCGCGGGCCGAGCCGATCCTCGACATCACCGATCTGCGGACTTGGTTTTTCACCCGCGACGGGGTGGTGCGCGCCGTCGACGGAGTCTCGTTCCATGTAGCCCCCGGCGAGACGCTGGCGATCGTTGGCGAAAGCGGCTGCGGAAAGAGCGTGACCGCGCTGTCGGTCCTGCGCCTGATCCCCTCCCCGCCGGGGCGGATCGTATCGGGCACGATCCGTTTTGCCGGACGAGACCTACTCGGCCTCAGCGAGGCCGAGATGCGCGGGGTTCGCGGCAACGAGATCTCGATGATCTTTCAGGAGCCGATGACCTCGTTGAACCCCGTGCTGACGATCGGCCGGCAAATTGCCGAGACCTTGACCCTGCATCAGGGGCTCGACCACCGCGCGGCGCTGGCCAAGGCCGTCGACATGCTGCGACTAGTGCATATCCCTGAAGCTGAACGACGCATTGCC
>JBJMQW010000536.1:0-2886 GCA_045802495.1 Allostellaceae bacterium
GCGGCACGATACCGCTCCATGTCGCCGTGATAGTCTAGATGATCGCGGGTCAAATTCGTGAATGCCGCGGCGGAAACCGAAAGACCGTCGAGCCGGCATTGGTCGAGGCCATGGCTCGAGGCCTCGATCGCCACATTCTCGATGCCTCTTGCCGCTAGAGCGGCGAGATCACAATGCAACGCAACCGGATCCGGCGTAGTCAAAGCGCCGGGTCGACGCTCTGCAGCGGTTACCAGCCCCAGGGTGCCGAGGCTAGCCGCGGGGTACCCGGTCGCGGCCCAGATCTCGCGCGCAAAATGAACCACCGAGGTTTTACCATTGGTCCCGGTCACCGCCGCGATGGTCCGCGGCTGTCTGCCGTGGAACCGCGCCGCCAGCAACGCGAGCCGGCGATGGGGCGCCGTGTCGGTCAAGATCGCGACCCGGCTGCGCTGCTCTGGCGAGAGAGCGAGCCCTCCGTCGGGGCCGGTCAGTATCGCGACGGCGCCGCGGGCTGCTGCATCGGCGGCGAAATTGCGACCGTCTTGCTGGGCGCCCCGCAATGCGGCGAATAGAAATCCCGGTTCCACTTTTCTTGAATCGGCGGTAACGCCGACGATGTCGAGGTCGGAGAAACCGGCGGGAGCCGGCATGGGAGCTATCAGCTCAGTAATTTTCAACCCGCTTGCCTTGCAGGCTCTCGACCATCAGCGCCTTTTGGATCTCGGGCGAGGCTTCATCGACAGGCTGCACCCCGAGAAGCGGTGCAATGCGCTGAACGATCCGGCTGGTTGCGGGAGCCACGGTCCAGCCCGCGGTTGCGTAGCCATGGCTCTGCTTGTTCGGGTGGGGTTCGTCGACCATCGTCAGAACGAGGTATTTCGGATCGTTGATTGGGAAGACCCCTACAAAGCTCGAGAGCAGCTTCCTCTCCGCATAATGCCTGCCAGAAACCTTGTCTGCCGTTCCGGTCTTGCCACCCACAACATAGCCCGGCGCTGCGGCCATCGTGCCGGTCCCGTGCTCCACCACTAATCGCATAAGTTTACGCATTTGTTCCGATGTCTTCGGCGCTATCACCTGTTGACCCGGCGGAGCATAACCAGGGGGCAGCTTGATCAGCGTCGCGGGACGGAGGACCCCCCCATTCACCAGTGCCGCAGCGGCGCTGGCGAAGCTCAATGGCGTCACGGAGATGCCATGGCCGAAGGCGATCGTCATGACGTTGACTTCGCGCCATTTTGCCGGGAAATGCGGCGACCCGATCTCGGCCACCTCGATCTTTGGGGTTTTGAGCAAACCAAGCCGAGCCAGAAACTCGCGTTGTCTTTGGCCACCTGCGGCCATCGCCATTTTGGCGGCGCCGATATTTGACGAATACATTAGAATTTCGGGAACACTCAACACACGATGCTTGCCATGGTAATCGCCGATCGTGAAGCGGCCGATGTTGATGCCGTGGTTTGCGTCATAGGTGCTGGCAAGTGTCGAGGTCCCGTAATCGAGCGCCATTGCGACGGTGAAAATCTTGAAAATCGAACCGAGCTCGTAAACGCCGAGCGTATTCCGGTTGAACATCCGGTCGGCGAGGGTAATCGCCGGATGTTCCGGATCGGGAGCGCCCGGCCGGTTCGGATCGAAATCGGGCAAAGACACCATCGACAGCACTTCGCCGGTGTTAACGTCCATGATTAATCCGGCAGCCCCCTTGGCAGTGAAGTCATCTATGACTCGCTGCAATTCCTCCCGCAGGACGTATTGGATGCGCAGATCGAGCGACAACTGCAAAGGATCCCGCCGGTCCTTTAACGTGTCGTCGAGGCCGCGCTCGATTCCGGCGAACCCGTTATTATCGATGCCAGTGTAGCCGACGACGTGGGCGGTCAGGGTGCCATCCGGGTAAACGCGGCGTTCCTCATGCTGGAATTGTACCCCCGCGATGCCGAGCTGATTGACCTCATATTGCTCTTTGGGTGTCAGATGACGCTTTATGTACACAAAGCTCTTCCCGGAGGTGAGCTTTGCATAGAGCTCGGCGGCGTCGAGACTCGGGAACGCCCTTACCAATTTGCGAGTCGCCGCGGCGGGGTCCAGGATCTGCTTCGGATTGGCATAGACGGAGGGACTGTCGAGCGTCGCAGCGAGCAGCTTCCCGTTCCGGTCGACGATGTCGGCACGGGCCGGCGTAGGCGGCGCCGGCAGTCGAAACCGGGGCATATGCGATTGGGCACCGCCGCTATCGAGCAGCACTACTTCGACAATTCGTAGCGCGACGGCCGCGAAGACGCAGGCGAACAACACACTCGTAAGAAACAGCCTCGCCCGGCAGGCTTCGAGGGCCGTTCTCGCCGGCCCCTCGGGAATTACGGGCGCACAAGGCGGCGGTTTAAAGTGGCGCGGCCGACACGGATTGTCGTCAAAGGACGGGGCTGCAATCGTCATCGGCTCGCCATGATCTGAGCAATCAAATCGTCGAGGGATTTGGCTCGGCGAGATGGCCTGGGCTTGGCGATCGCTTTGGTGGGGGCTGCCCTGGCCAGCTGAGGCGCGGCCGCTGGTCTTTGCAACAACGCCGGCATCGCGCGCAACGCACTTTGCGTTGGAGGCGGCTCTGCGGCGGCATTGACCGGTATCGGCGCCGGGGGAGCCTGCGGCGGCTCCTCAAGGCTGAGCGAGGTGCTCGGCGCCGCGTTCGGCTCGGCCGCAGCGACGACAGTTTCAGGCGGTGCCGGCATCGGCTGTGGGGCCGGAGGCGGCGGGCGCATCGGGATATCGGCCACGGTGGTGTGAAGCTGCTTTGTCGAGATCGGCGCCAGCGACATGAAACGCCGGTTCATCGTGTCGAGCGTCTCCGGCCGGGTCAGATAAGCCCACTCGGCTTCGAGCACGCGGATCTCACGCTCCTCC
>JBJMQW010000537.1:0-5193 GCA_045802495.1 Allostellaceae bacterium
GTGCCACACCGGCAGGCCGCGGAAGGTCTGCGTGTTGCGCATCGTGAAATAATCGGTGATGCGGTTCGGCGTGCACATCGGGAAGGCGCGGATACCCTTCGCGGTCGTCATATCGACCTGGGCCATCTGCTTCTGCCACTGGCCGGGCCGCCGCATCGTCTGGCCGAGATTGTTGTAGACGACGGCGCGTCCGGTCGCTTCGCTGAGCCGGCTCATCAACGCGTCCTTCATCTCGGCGCCGTTGCCGCCGCCCGACTGGATGAGCCCGGTGCCGACCTCGCGCAATACGTCGCCGAGAGCGAAGATTTCCTTCTCGTCCGCCCAGATCGCCGGAATGTGCACGCCCTGCGGGTCGAAATGGCCCTGGTTGCGCGACACCGACAGGCCGAGCGCGCCGGCCTTCATGCCGTCGCGCACGAGATCCTGCATGTGGCGAATTTCATCGTCGGTGGCGGTGCGCTTCTGGCAATCGTCGCCCATCACATAATAGCGGACCGCGGTGTGACCGATCAGATTGCCGACATTGACGCCGAGATGGTGGTCCATCTGCTCGAGATATTCGGGGAAGCTCTCCCAGGTGAATTCGAGCGTGTCGAGCACCTCCATCGGGATCGCCTCGACATAGGAGAGGAATTCCGACAGGCGCCGCTCCGATCCCTTGCGCACCGGCGCCAGGGACAGCGAGCAATTGCCGAAGATCACGCTGGTGGCGCCGTGGTCGCATGAAAACGAGCACAGCGGGTCCCAGGTGACCTGCGCATCGTAGTGGCAGTGGTTGTCGATGAACCCGGGCGCGACGACCCGGCCTTCGGCGTCGATCGTCCGCGCGGCTGGCCCGCTCAGCTTGCCGATCTCGGCAATCTTTCCGTCCTTGATGCCCACATCGCCGCGGAATCCCGGCATCCCCGACCCATCGACGATGCGACCGTTCTTGATCAGCAGATCATACGCCATCACCACCCCTTTCTTCGTTCAGCGCCCGGAGCACTCTAACACGCGACATAGACGAGGCTTGCACCGCGAAATTGGCGACACGGTCTTCCTCTCCCGCATGGCTCGAATGCAGCGTGGCCGGCTGGTTGCCTCACCCGACCGCCACGGTCACAATCGGCCAAATCTGTCGGAAAGGGGGCAACACGATGAAGCAAAAGACTGTTGACCGGCAACCGCTGTCGCGGCGCCGCCTGCTCGCGGGTTCCGCGGGCCTGGCCGCCGCGGCAGCGGTGACCGGCGCCGCCCGGGGCCAGCAAAACGCCAACCTCGGCGCACCGGCGACAGTCATCAGCAACCCGCCACGTGACTTTGCGCCGGGACACCCGTCGATCTATCCCGACCCGGACCTGATTGTCGTCGACCCGTCTTTCCTGCCGCTGCGACGAAACCAGGGGGCGATCTACCGTGTGTGGACCGGCGCGTTGTGGGCCGAGGGGCCGGCATGGTCGAGCCAGGGCCGCTACGTCGTGTTCAGCGACGTCTCGGGCAATGTGCAGTACCGCTACATCTGGGACGACGGCCGGGTCACCGTGTTTCGCCGGCCGTCCTACAACAGCAACGGCAATACATTCGATTTCCAGGGCCGTCAGATCTCGTGCGAGCATTTCAACCGCCGCGTCGTGCGCTGGGAGCATGACGGGTCGGCGACCGTCATCGCCGATTCCTATGACGGCAAACCGCTCAACTCGCCAAACGATGTCGTGCCGCATCCCGACGGCAGCATCTGGTTCACCGATCCGCCTTATGGCGGCTCGCTCGCCGAAGGTCACCCGGACGAGCCGGGAGGGCCGAGCAACCCGCAGGGGCTGTTTAACCCGCGCGTCGGCGCTGAGACCGCATTCGCGATCGGCGGGCGCCGGCGGGAATTGTCGACCAATGTCTACCGCTGGGACCCGAGCGGCAAGCTCGAGGTCGTGATCACCGAGGAACAACTGGCCGACCCCAACGGGCTCTGCTTTTCGCCGGATTACAAGACCCTTTATGTGATCAGCACCGGCAGAGGCCCGGGCGACGCCGGACCGGGCGGCACGCGCTCGATCTATGCTTTCGATGTGCAGGGCAGCAAAGTCGCTAATATGCGGCTCTTCACCGACATGATGGTGGACGGGGTCAAATGCGGGCCGGACGGCATGCGCGCCGACATAACCGGCAATCTGTGGTGCAGCTCCAATGCGCCGCTCGGCTACGCCGGCGTGCTGGTGTTCAACCCAGGAGCCAAGCTGATTGGTCGCATCCGGCTGCCGGAAGTCTGCGCCAATCTCTGTTTTGGCGGCCCCAAGCGCGACCGGCTCTTCATGGCCGGAAGCCAATCGCTGTACATGATGCAGGTCGCGACGCAGGGCGCCGCCCCTGGCTGAAAAGGAGTTTGACATGTCACGATTGACCCGCTTGCTGGCGGCTGTCGGCGCATTGAGCGTATTGGTGACCATATGGACTGTCCAATGTGCAGTGGCGGGCAGCGGAGCAGTGCTATTGGCTCAAGGTCAAAGTGCCCGTCCCCCGCAAAATGTCGAAACCAGCATCGCGGAGCTTTACCGAAAATTGCAGATTACCGCAGCCCAGGAGCCCCAGTTCGGCGCTGTCGCCAATGTCATGCGGGAAAATGCCCGGGCTGAGGCGGGCGCGCCGCAGCAGCCGCCGGCCAATGCGACGGCAGTCGATGATCTGCGCGCCTTTATCAAATACAGCGAATTGGAGCTGGCCGGGCTCAGGAAGATGCTGCCGGCGCTCGAAGGGCTGTACTCGGCGCTCTCGCCTGGTCAAAAAAAGATCGCCGACACTGTCTTCCGTCAAGGCCCGGGAGGCTGAGCCGGCAACGGCGTGGCCTTGTTGCGATCGGACGTGCAAGATAAGGGCAGACTAGGCGAAAGGAGGCGGGCGACATGTTTGACCTGATCGTCACGGGCGGTACCGCGGTTTTGCCGAGCGGCGCGGAGCCAGCCGATATAGGCGTGGCCGGCGACAAGATCGCCGCGATCGGCGCCCCGGGGAGCCTCGCGCCGATCGGCGGCGGTCGAATTGTCGATGCTGCCGGACAGATCGTAATTCCCGGCGGTGTCGACCCGCATATCCATTGCAGCTCGCCGATCCCGTTCCCAGGGCGCAACGAGGATCTGCTGAGCGCGCCGCCCGAGCAGGTCAGCCGCGCCGCGCTCTACGGGGGCACCACGACCCTGCTCGACTTCGCGCCTTGTCCGGCGGACCAGCCGCTGCAGCAGTCGATCGAGCTGCGCAAGCGCGAATGGGCCGGCGCCTGTTACTGCGATTACGGCTTTCATTTGCTGCTGCACGGCAAGCTGTCGCAGGGCGTGCTCGCCCCGTTGCCCGAGGCGATCCAGGACGGTCACGCCTCGGTCAAGATGTTTACAACCGACATCCGGCCCAACCGGTGGGGCCGGATGGTGCAGTTCGGCGACATCTGGGAGGTGTTGAAGATCCTCGGCGCCGCCGGCGGGATTGCCGCAATCCATGCCGAGGACAACGACATCGTCATGCACATGTACGAAAAGCTGATCCGAGAGGATCGGGTCGGCTTCGAGAATATGGCCGAGGTGCACAACACCCTCTCGGAGGATCTGTCGTTCAACCGGGTGATCCGGCTGGCCGAGAATGTCGAGGGCGCCGCGCTCTACATGGTGCACGTATCGGCGGCGACGGGGGTCGCCGCGATCGCAGGATCACGCGCGCGCGGCTTTCCGATGTATGGCGAGACCCTGCACCAATACCTGCTCTACACCGCGGAGGACTACAAACGCCCCGGCGGACAGATGTACCACACCTATCCTTCGCTCAAATTCGCCAAGGACCAGGAGGCGCTGTGGGCCGGGACCAATCATGGCGCGATCCAGGCGGTCGCCACCGACGAGGTGTGCTGCCCGCTTAAAGTCAAGCTGCAGGGACGGCGGATCGACGATACGACCGGCGGGAATTCCGGCGTCGAGCCTCGGCTGTCGCTGATGTACACGCATATGGTGGAGAAGCGCGGCTACAACCTCGCTGATTTTGTCGGCCTGGTTTCGGCCAACGCGGCGCGCATCATGGGGCTCTACCCGAGGAAAGGCGCGCTGGCGGTCGGCTCGGACGCCGACATCGTGCTGCTCGACGCGCGCACCCGGCGCGTGATCCGCAAGGAGGATCTGCACGAGACCGACTACACGCCCTGGGAGGGCCACGAGGTCGCCGCCTGGCCAAGCATGACGATCCTGCGCGGCAAGATCGTCGTAGAGAACGGCCAACTCCACGCCGCTCCCAGCGACGGTCAATTCCTGCCGCGCAAGATCCCCGATGCCATCCGCTCCCGTCCCGCGGTCTGAACCCGAAACTACCGATCCGCCTCACTTGCCGCCCCTAACCCCTCCCGCTGCGCGGGCCCCTCCCTCTCCCTGCTGAAGTGGGGAGAGGGGCTTCAAATTCTCCCTCGCCCCGCTTGCGGGGAGAGGGCCGGGGTGAGGGGCATTTCCAGGAGAAACACTGAATGACCCCACTCCCGCTCAACGATTTCCGCGTCATCGACCTGACGGCGCACCGCGCCGGGCCGACGGCGGTCCGCCAACTCGCCGATTGGGGCGCCCAGGTCATCAAGATCGAGCCCTCCGGCGAGTTGGTCGACGCCACCGGCAGCCGCCGCGACGGTCCCGATTTCCAGAACCTGCACCGCAACAAGCGGGCAATGACGTTGAATCTCAAAAGCGACGAAGGCCATGCGATCTTCATGAAGCTCGCCGAACGCGCCGATGTCATCGTCGAGAACTACAAATCCGATGTGAAGCACCGGCTCGGCATCGATTACGACACGGTGCGCAAGGTCAATCCGCGCATCGTCTATGGCAGCATTTCCGGGTTCGGCCAGGACGGACCCTACGAAGGCCGCGCCGGCGTCGATCAGATCGCTCAGGGCATGGGCGGCCTGATGTCGATTACCGGCCATCCCGGCCAGGGCCCGGTACGGGTCGGCATTGCCATCAACGACACTTCGGCCGGCTTGCTGCTGTCCTACGGGATCGTGCTGGCGCTGCTCAACCGCGAGCGGACCGGCGAGGGACAATGGGTGCACACCTCATTGCTCGAAGCGCAGATCTTCATGCTCGACTTCCAGGCGGCGCGCTATTTGATGAAGGGCGAGGTCGCCAAGCAGGAGGGCAATTTCCATCCCACTTCGCCTGGCACCGGCATGTTCCAGACCGCCGACGGCTACATCAA
>JBJMQW010000538.1:0-10600 GCA_045802495.1 Allostellaceae bacterium
CCGTGTCCCTCCGTGCTTATAGGTTTTTAGTGACCGCACGTCTATGCTAAGACGAAAGGTGAGTGTGCGGACAGAACGCCGCTTGCCACAAGGGGCCGTCGCTTAATTCCGGACTTTAGTCGTGGCAACGCACGACGCCGAAACAATCGCTGCCCAGAGAGCCGGACCGATCACGAAAGTCGAAAGCATTCGCGTGATGATGAAAAAGATCGATCCGGTGAAAATAAAACTATCCCGAGAGATTATCGCTCCCGCACGCGGGAAAATATTGAACTGAAATCAGTTCCGCGTGCGGGAGCAGTTCAAAATCGGGCTTTCGTCAATAATTACTAAAACATGAGCTAAATACACCATCACCGGTCAAAATTTCGACTGTCCGCCCGTCATGAAGGAGTCCAATCGTACAAACCGCCCCTCCGAGACGGTGCGCCGGCCGCCGGAGCGAGCGGAATAGAAAAAGCCTGCACGCCTGCGCTACTATCACCGCAGCATTTTGAGACCCGGAGGAGTTGATGCAAACGAAGCGGCTGACGCGGCGGACCCTTTTGCAGACCACGGCGGCGGCAGCCGCCTCGGTCGGCGCGCCCTTCATGCACGGCGCGCACGCGGCTGGCAAGCTGAGCGTGGCGGTATGGGATCACTGGGTGCCCGGCGCCAACGATGTGCTCGATAAGCTCTGCCACGAGTGGGGTGCGAAGGAGAAAGTCGAGGTCACCGTAGATTTCGTCACCAGCCAGGGCGACAAGCTGATGCTGATGGGGGCTGCGGAGGGACAGGCGCGCTCTGGGCACGACCTGATCGGCCAGCCGGGCTGGTACGCCGCGGCGAAGGCGGACCAGTGGGAGCCGGCCGATGATTTGATGACGACGCTGATCGGCAAATACGGCAAGCCGAGCGCCGCGGTCGAGTACGTCGGGAAGCAGAACGGGCACTGGATCGCGGTGCCGTCGATCCCGAATACGCTGACGCTGCCCTCGGTCGGGCGCATCGACCTGTTCAAGCAGTATGTTGGGCTCGATCTCACTCAGATGTACCCGGCCGGCGCCCCGCCCGACAAAGAGCTGGCCGATCATTGGACTTGGGATTTCTGGCTCGATGCCGCCGGAAAAATGCACAAGGCGGGGTTCCCCTTTGGGATGCCGCTAGGCCAGACCGGTGACTCGATGAACTGGGTGGGCGCGATCTTTGCCGCTTACGGCGCCGAACTGGTCGACAAGGACGGCAACATCACCGTCAAGTCCGACGCGACAAAACAGATGCTCGAATTTTTCAAGAAGCTGGTGCCCTTCCTGCCGGACGGCGTTTTCGCGTGGGATGATTCGAGCAACAACAAGGCGCTGATTTCCGGCCAAAGCGCGCTAATCATGAACCCGCCCTCGGCCTGGGCGGTGGCGGTGCGCGATGCGCCAAAGGTCGCCGAGCAATGCTGGCATTTCCCCTCGCCAAAGGGGCCAAAAGGGCGGTTCGATCCCGCGCAGCCATCCTATTGGGGCATTTGGAATTTCTCGCCCAACAAAGCGGCAGGAAAGAGCTTGCTGCTGCATCTGTGGGAGAAGGACTCGGTCGAGCGACTCGTCGCCGGCAGCAAGGGCTACGACATCCCGGCGTTTGGCACCTTGCGCGACTTCAAGACCTGGGCCGATGAAGCTCCGCCAAAAGGCGGCATCTGGAACTATCCGCCGCGCGGCGATGTGATCGAGTCGGTGTCCGGCTCGCCGGCCCCGGCGCGGATCGGCAACCAGATCTTCGCTCAGGCGACCACCACAAAGATGATCGCGCAATACACCAAGCAGGGGAAAACGATGGACCAGGCGATCGACTGGGCTGCCGGAGAGCTCGAAGGCTTCATGCGGAGCTAGTGGTCGAAATCAAACGGATGCTTCCCAGCATTCACCCTCACCCACGCAGCCCGGAGCCTGTCCTCGGGCCGCGCTCTACGCGAACCCGCGGGGGCTGGGTCCGCCCTCGCTCGTGGTACGGGAGAGGGGCTCGAGCTCTGACATCGGCTAGCCCCTCGCCCGCATTGCGGGAGAGGGTGCCGAGCGCAGCAAGGCGGGTGAGGGCATCTCGGTATCAAGTGTTAGGTTCGCACCACTAGAACGGAGGCGGGCAGTTGCTTAACGATCGGCGGATTCTGCTGGTCATCTCCGGCGGCATCGCGGCCTATAAAAGCCTCGATCTCATCCGCCGGCTGCGCGAGCGCGGCGCGCTGGTGCGCTGCATCATGACGGCGGCAGCGAAGCATTTCGTGACGCCGCTGTCGGTCGCCTCGTTGAGCGAAGACAAGGTCTATGACGAACTCTGGTCGCTGACCGACGAGAGCGAGATGGGGCATATCCGGCTCTCTCGCGAGGCCGATCTCGTAGTGGTCGCGCCGGCAAGCGCCGATCTGATCGCGCGCATGGCGACCGGGCTCGCCGACGACCTCGCGACGACGGCGCTGCTGGCATCCGACAAGCCGGTGCTGATCGCGCCGACGATGAACCTGATGATGTGGGGGCATCCGGCGACGCAGGCGAATTTGGCGACCCTGGAAAAGCGCGGGATCATGCGCGTCGGGCCGGGCTCGGGCGAGCTTGCCTGCGGCGAGGTCGGATCGGGCCGCATGGCAGAGCCGCTGGAGATCGTCGCTGCGATCGAGCGCGTGCTGGTTGCCAACAAGCGGCTCGCGGGCAAGCGAGCTTTGGTGACCAGCGGACCGACGCGCGAGCCGATCGACCCGGTCCGCTACATCTCGAACCACTCTTCGGGAAAGCAGGGGCACGCGATCGCCGCAGCCTTCGCCGCATTTGGGGCCGAGACGGTGCTGGTCTCGGGACCGACGCAGGAGCCCCCGCCCGCCGGCGTCAAGCTCGTCGCGGTCGAGACGGCGAGCGAAATGCTCGCTGCCTGCGAGGCGGCGCTGCCCGTCGATGTCGCGGTAATGGCGGCCGCCGTGGCCGATTGGCGGGTCGAGACTGCCGCCCGCCACAAGCTGAAAAAAGACGGCGCGGGCCCGCCGGTGCTGCGGCTCGCGGAGAACCCCGACATCCTCTCCCGCATCGCTCAGCACGGCAACGACCGGCCGGCGCTCGTTATCGGGTTTGCGGCCGAGACCGATAATGTCGTCGACAACGCCCGGCTCAAGCGGCAGCGCAAGCGCTGCGATTGGATCCTCGCCAACGATGTCTCTATAGGAACCGGTACCTTTGGCGGCGACCACAACACGATCCATCTGGTTGATGAGGGTGGTGTCGAGGACTGGCCTGCCATGACCAAGGGCGAGGTTGCTGCAAGGCTCGTCGAACGCGTCACGGCCTCGCTCCGGAATCGGCTGCCTTCGTGAAAATCGAGCTGAAAATCCTCGACCCGCGACTGCCTGGCTGGGGGTTTCCGAGCTGGGGTTCGGAATTGGCGGCGGGGCTCGACCTGCACGCTTGTCTCGACGGTTCCCTCATTCTGGAGCCACAAAAACCTGCAGTGCTGATCTCGGCCGGTTTCGCGCTCCGCATCGCCGATCCCGAATGGTGCGCGCTGGTGTTGCCGCGCTCTGGCCTTGGCCACAAGCGGGGCCTGGTGCTCGGCAACAGCGTCGGTGTGATCGATGCCGATTATGAGGGGGTCTGCCTGATTTCGGCGTGGAACCGCAACCCCGAGCAGGGCGGAGAGGCGATCGCGATCCGACCCGGCGACCGCATCGCCCAGCTCGTCTTCACTCGCATCACTCGGCCGGAATTCTCCGTCGTCTCTGCATTCTCGGAGACAGGATCGCGCCTGGCGGGCGGGTTCGGATCGACCGGCGTCCAGGCCGCTTGTCCTGGTTATCATCCCGAGTGAAAATCATTCAAAGAAGACCCGAAAGGAAGAGGGTGGCAGTTGGGGAACGATGATCCGGCTAACCAAGAAACTGCTGTTTGCCATCGAGGCAGTTCTCGATATCGCCTATAATGGCGGCCAAGCTCCGGTACGATCGTCTGAAATCACCGAGCGTCAAGGGATCCCGCGGCGCTATCTCGAGCCGGTGCTGCAGGAGCTCGTTCGGCATAAAATCCTGCTCGGCATCCGGGGACCCAGCGGCGGCTACCGTCTTGCCCGGGAGAGGCGCCGCATCAGCCTCGGCGACATTGTGCGGACCGTAAGGGGGTTGGAGACGTCGGAGGACCCGATCACCGATCCGGCGGGCAGCGCCCTCGGCCACGAGATCGTTCGGCCGTTGTGGATCGACCTGCAGGCGGAGATGATGCGGCGGCTCGACTCTCTGACGCTCGATGATCTTTGCGGTCGGGCCCACCGTGCCGGGATCACCGGCGGAGCCGCCAAATATCCTGATTTTGAGATCTAATTCGCTCCACCCGATTGCCTGCGCGGGGCAGACCAGAACCGGTAGCGGAAAGGCGGGCCTGATTGCAGCGCGCTGCCGATAGGGCTAGATGGATATGGGATCGCTGAAGGAATACCTCGATGGATACTGCCGCCAGCAGCTCAATCGCCGCCGAGTTCCGCGGTCGCGTTTATGACAGCATCGTCGACACGATCGGCGCAACGCCGCTCGTGCGTCTCCACCGCCTCGCCCAGAATGCCAGGGCCAAGGCCGACATTTTGGCCAAGTGCGAGTTCTTCAACCCCTTCGACTCTGTCAAGGATCGCATTGGCGTTTCGATGATCGCGGCCGCCGAGACCGCCGGCCGCATCAAGCCCGGGACGGTGATGGTCGAGCCGACTTCCGGCAATACCGGCATCGCGCTTGCGTTTGTCTGCGCCGCAAAGGGCTATCGGCTGATCTTGACGATGCCGGAAAGCATGTCCGTCGAACGCCGCAAGATGTTGAAGCTGCTCGGCGCCGAGCTCGAGCTGACCCCGGCCGCGCAGGGAATGCGCGGCGCCATCGCCAAGGCCGAGGAAATCGTGGCGTCGCTGCCTGACGCGTTTATCCCTCAGCAATTCCAGAATCCCGCCAATCCGGAAATCCATCGGCGCACGACGGCGGAGGAGATTTGGAAGGATACGGGCGGCGCGGTCGATATCGTGGTCAGCGGAGTCGGCACCGGCGGGACCCTGACCGGGGTCGGCTCGGTATTGAAGCCCCGAAAGCCGGACCTAAAAATGATCGCGGTCGAGCCCGAGGACAGTGCCGTGCTGTCCGGCGGACCGCCGGGTTCGCACCGGATTCAAGGGATCGGGGCGGGCTTCATTCCGGAGATTCTCGACACGAGCCTGATCGACGAGGTCATCCGCATAGGCAACGACACCGCGGTAAGCCACGCCCAAGAAGCCGCCCGGCTCGAAGGCTTGGCGGTCGGGATTTCGTCCGGCGCCGCACTCGCTGCAGCCCTCGAAGTTGGCGCGCGGCCGGAGATGGCGCAAAAAACGATTGTCGTGGTGTTGCCCGATTTTGCCGAGCGCTACCTGTCGACCGTGCTGTTCGACGGCATCTGAGAGGGTCTCATGGAGCTCAGCGATGAGCAGTTTCAGCGCTATGCGCGCCACCTGATCCTCGACGAGGTGGGAGAGGAGGGCCAGATCAAACTCCTCTCCTCGCGGGTTCTCGTCGTCGGCGCGGGCGGCCTTGGCTCGCCGTTGCTGCTCTACCTCGCCGCCGCCGGTGTCGGGACCATCGGCGTCACCGATGCCGACCGCGTCGACCTCACCAATCTGCAGCGGCAAATCGTGCACGCAACGGAGCGCGTGGGCATGCTCAAGGTTGACAGCGCCCGCACCGCACTCGCTTCGGTGAACCCCGAAATACGGGTCGAGACGCACCCCACCCGCCTCGGTTCGGACAATGCCGAGCAGCTGATCGGGCAATACGACCTGGTGGCCGATGGCAGCGACAATTTCGAGACCCGCTACCTGTTGAACGATCTGTGCTTCCGTCTCAAAAAACCGCTCGCGGCGGCAGCGCTGTCGCCCTTCGAGGGGCAGATCTCGACGTTCAAGCCCTATTTGGGCGCCGGCCACCCGTGCTACCGCTGTCTCTTTCGCGACCCGCCGCCGCCCGATCTCGTCCCGCGATGCGAGACCGCCGGCATCCTCGGAGCCGTCGCCGGGGTCCTCGGCGTATTGCAGGCGGTCGAGGTGTTGAAGGAGCTGCTCGGTCTCGGCGAAAGTCTCGACGGCACGCTCCTTATCTACGACGCGCTGCGCGCCCGGTTTCACTCGATCCGCATCGCGAAGGACCCGGAATGCCCGACCTGCGGAGGCACGGCCTAGGTGGGCTGCTTTGGGGTTCGCATTGACGATCCGGCGTGGAGCGGTCGTTGCGATCTTGGCATTATCGATCAAACCGGCGAGCGCATGGCTGCTCCACCTCTCCCAGCCCCTCCAGCGCTTGACGTTTGCCGAACCCAGTCGTCAAGAAGCTCCTCGCCACAACGCAGCGAAGCGAGCTGCCACGACTTTGTCGTAGGGGATCTCGCCCTGCAGGATCCCGAGCTCTCGGGCGAACCGGTTCATAGAGCTGACAAAATCACGCGAGATCGAGGCGTCGTAAAACGGCAGGTCGCGGCGGATCAGCTCGGCAATCAGCGAGGCTTGCTGGGGCGGGAAGAGCTTGCGGCCGACCTCGCCGGCCCGCTCCGGCTCCGCCCGTAGCGCGGCTTGCGTTTTGACGATCGCACGGATTGCAGCTGCGGCGGTCTCGGGTGAGGCGTCGACCAGCCGGTCGGGCGCGGCGATTGAAGCCATCGTGTAATTGAAGCAGGCCTTTGGGCCGTCGCCGCGGCGCACATCGAGAACGACGGTCCCGACGCCGCGGCGCACGGCGACCTCGGTGCCCATCCCGTTCGCCCAGAACCCGTCGATCTTGCCCTCTTCGAGCGCCTTGGCAGCGGTCAAGCCGAAGTTGACGCTTGTTCCGGAGGCGCCCGGCACCGGGGCAATCGTGACCGCGTCACGCTGGAGGTCGATGCCCGCTTCAATCAGAAGTCGGCGGAGGCCCATCTCGACCCAAGGTGCGGCGCCGATGCGACGCCCGCGAACGACACCGACATCGCCGCGTTTGGCGCCCAAATCGGCGTGCATGACGAGGAACCAGTACATGCCCTGCGCTTGCGCGCAAAGCAGTTTCGCACCCTGCCATTCCGGGAAGGCGGCGAGCGCGGAATGCGCCGAGCCGCCGACAAAATCGACCGCACCCTCACGCATTGCCTCGTAGCATTTGTCGACCGGGAAGATCAGCTCGAGCGAGACATCGAGCCCCTCTTTCTCAAAAAAGCCGAGCGCGACCGCCGCCACTGCCGGGAAATAGGAATTCGAGATGAGGTCGGGCACCGCAAGCTTCATCTGCACCCCTCAAGACATGGCAAGATACTTCCTCGCCCCGCTTGCGGGGAGAGGAAAGCTCCGCTCTCGCCGCGGGATCGGGCGCACGCCCCTTGTTCAGCTGCGCTCGATCTCGCCGGCGGCGCGGTCGAGGGCTTCGGTGATCCGGCGCAGTTGTTCAGTATCGAGTGGGCCTCTGCCGAGACGGATCGACAGGGCCATCTCGAGATTGTGCATCGCGCGGCGGACCTCCGGCGGCGGGCCGCCGCCATAGGTTCGGCTCGCCTCGGCCATGCGACCGGAGATCGCGTCGACAAGCGTCTGGTTGGCGGCAAGAAAATTCGCACCCTCTTCGGTGATCGAGTAGAGCTTTTTGGTGCCCCCGCCGGCTTCTGCGCGCAGATGGCCGAGCTCTTCAAGATGCGTCAGGGTCGGGTAGACGACCCCTGGGCTGGGGCTGTACATGCCGCCGAATTTTTCTTCGATCGCCTTGATCAATTCGTAGCCGTGGCGCGGCTTTTCGGCAACCAGTTGGAGCAGCACATAGCGCAGATCGCCGTGATCAAAAACCCGGCCATGCCGGCCGCCGCGGCCACCACCATGGTGATGGCCGCCAAACCGTCCGACCCGGAAGCCGAAGCCTCTTACATGCCGCCTGTCATGCTGTCCTTCATCGTGGGCATGGCGAATTTCGTACATTAAGGAATCCTTTGTAATGCAGACCTGCGAGCTAGGCTGTGGGCAACAGCTCGGGCCGGTAAGTCGGCCGCAATGTGTCGAGCCGCAATGAAACCGGTGTCCCGAGCCACAGCGCGTAGCGGCTGTGATCCTCCACAGAATCGTCGGTCAGCGGGTGGATTAGAACATCGAGACCCTTCCGGTTCATCATCAGCCATGGCACGACGTTCCGGAACTCCGCCGCGGCAAAGATGATTTGCAGATTGGCGATCGGGTGCGGCCCAACCGGACCGTCGTAAAAACCGCCAAACTCGACGCGGAAATTGGCTTTCATCGCTTCGGCCAGCCGCTCGGCCGCCGGCTTGGTTTCCGCGCTGTAATAGACATGCGCATGGTAGCCATTGACCTGGCTTGGGACCTGGCTTGGCGCGCTCATTCTATCGGTCATAGTCTCACTTCCTCTCGATTCGATGTCTTTTCGATCGCATTTAGATATATCTAGAAATACTCGATGTCAAGGATTGTGAACACCCTTGGGAAGGCGTGCTAGGATCAGCCACCAAACAGGAGCCGAGCGGGCAGATGAGCGAGCAGCATGAGCACAAAGGGGTCGATTGGAAGACCCACGGCGTCAAGGTGATCCCCGGCGACCAGCTTGACCCGAACACCGCGCAGACCCCCGGCATGGACCGCGCCGCGGCGATCAATCTGGCGCGTGTCGGGGCGCAAAAGATCTGGGCGGGGACGGTGAAGATCCATGCCAACGCCAAGACCGGCGCGCACCATCATGGGCACCTCGAAAGCGTGATCTATGTGCTCAAAGGGCGGGCTCGCATGCGCTGGGGCGAGCATCTCGAATATGTCGCCGAGGCCGGCCCCGGCGATTTCATCTTTGTGCCGCCCTATGTGCCGCACCAGGAGATCAACGCGTCTTCCGACGAGACCCTCGAATGCGTGCTGGTGCGCAGCGACAATGAGGCGGTCGTCGTCAATCTCGACATCGAGCCGGTCGAGCGCCCGGAAGCGGTTCGCTGGATCGATCCGATCCACCGCCACGGTTGAGCCGTCTCCCCGATCGTCAAAGGACCGCGCTTGACCCGACGATCCGATAGACACTTGATATTCTCGGGTCGGGGATCGTCAAGTCGAGCCGTCGCGAGGATGAGATGATAGACACAAACCTGCCGATCGAGGGTCCGGGCGTCTGGGTAGCGACCGATGTCCGCCCCCACGAATACTGGATCGAGCTCTCTGCGGGATCCCTCGACGAGATCCGAAAAGCAGTCGACGAGATCAGAGCCTACCCGCTGCCCACCATTCTGCGCGCCCCCGACGATTTCGCCATGCGCTCCTGCCGCCGGGAGATGGCCAGAGTGCGCGATATTCTCGATCACGGGCGGCGCTTCGCGATAGTCGATCGCCTGCCTCTCGACGAGATGAGCACAGACGAAGCGACGGCGATCTACTGGCTGCTGTCGAGCATGGTGTCGCGCCCGGTCGCGCAAAAGCTCGACGGCACGATGATCTACGACGTTCTCGACACCGGGCAGCAGGCGCTGCCCGGATCCGGTATTCGTCCGGACAAGACGAACATCGAGATCCGCTTCCACAACGACAACGCCTATAACGAGACGCCGCCCGACTATGTCGGCCTATTGTGCCTGCGCCAGGCGCAGAGCGGCGGCCACAGCCGCGTCGTCAGCTTCTCCACCGTGCACAATCGGCTATTCGCGCAATATCGCCACCATCTGCCGCGGCTGTATGCGCCGTTCTGGTTCGACCGCCAGCGGGAATATCGACCCGGCGAAAGCGCGATTTTTGCCGCACCCGTTTTCGAGAACACCGGCGACCTGAAGGCACGGTTCAGTGTCCACCAGATCATCGGCGGCTATGCGATGAAGGGCGAGCCGATCGACAGCGAAGGGGAAGCAGCGATCGCCGCAGTCCTCGAGATCTTTGACGATGACGGCCTCTCGGTCGATTTCGATCTCGAGCCGGGCCAGATCCAGTTCGTCCACAATCGGGCTGTCGGCCACAGCCGCACTGCCTTTGTCGATTACCCTGACCCGGCCCGCAAGCGCCATCTCGTCCGTTTATGGATGCGCGACCATGGCCGCCGCGCCTACCCCGGCTGAGACGGATGGCTGCGCGTCATCCCGCGAATATCGACGTCAAAGCAGCTCTCGCCGAGGCGGAGGAGCGTTATCGAGCCCGTAATCCGAGGAGCCTTGCCCAGCACTACGAAGCCTGCGCCGCAATGCCGGGCGGCAATACACGCTCGGCGATCCATGTCGACCCGTTTCCGCTGACGATTGCGCGCGGCGAAGGGGCGCGGCTGTGGGACATTGACGGCCACGAATATATCGATTTCCTCAGCGAATTCACTGCCGGAATTTTCGGGCATTCGCACCCGGCGATCCGCAAGGCGATCGACGCGGCGCTCGACGGCGGCCTCAATTTCGGCGCGCACAACGCGACCGAGGCGCGGTTCGCCGCAGCGATCTGTGCCCGTTTTCCGTCGATCGAGCTGGTGCGCTTCACCAATTCCGGCACCGAAGCCAATCTGATGGCGGTCGGCGCCGCGCGGGCGATCACCGGCCGACCGAAGATCCTGGTCTTTACCGGCGGCTACCATGGCGGGGTCTTTTACTTTCGCGGCCATGGCAGCGCGCTCAACGCGCCG
>JBJMQW010000035.1:0-6799 GCA_045802495.1 Allostellaceae bacterium
ATGAAATCGTCCTCGCTGAGACTGTAAACTGGGGTAACATTGGGTATGTAGACGGTGCCGTTACCGTTGACCGATTGATCGCCGTAAGGAATGATTTTTAGTAGACCACCTGACCAGACGATGGCGCTGTTGGTTATTTGTGCAATATCTGAAAGATGACGCTGCGCTTCCTGCTGAGTATCGAGCATCGGTGACAACATGATCCCCAGCGCTTGGCAATATGTAGAATATGCGGTCAGATCTCCCAGGTTTGCCGCCGGAAAGCCGGCGCCATATCGTGGATTGGTCAGAAAATCGGCAATGATAGCAGCCGGGTTGGCATCGAGCCCGTTGGTGCCGCTGAGAGAGAAAAGGCCTTGAACCTCAAAAGAAAAATTCGGAAGGGTCGCAGTATCGCCCATTGCGTAATTGTTGGCCACGACGATAGCCGTCCCCGAATAGCCGAGGGCTCGGTCGGCATGGTTCGTTTGCCAGTACGCGTCCGGCGGCTGACCGTCGTTGCCGGGATAGACCGCTGCCGGGAGCGAGGACAGCGTACCGACATTCTTGTCCCACCATACCGTGCCGATTCCATCAATCGGCCCTTGGCACACGCCCATTATGACGGAGGCGCTATACTTGTACTGCTGCCCGCCGCCCTTACCGCCGCCGCCCCCCTTACCGCCACCGCTCTGACGCGAGGAAGGGGTTGCCTTGAAGTCGTCATACTCGATCAGGTTTGGAGAAACCCGGGTGGTGCCATAGACGAGCGGGATTGCGCCGCCTTGCTGCGACGTCTGAAATTGCAGAGAGCCGATCGCCTTCTGCTGCTTGGCGTTCGATACGCCGCCGAGGATGCCGCCCATGATTGATGATCAGAGGTCAGAAACCGGATAGGGATCAAAGAACCGCACTGGGCGGTTAACCAACGGCGGCTGATCCGCATCGGCGTAGGCGACCCCCGCATTCCACCATGCGTGGATCAGTCGGGGCCAGCACACCACAATAGCGCCATGCGCGAAGCAGCGACCGAACTTGAACAGCGCGATATCACCCGGCTGAGGCGGACCGGTAATCTCGGAGGCATAGCGCATGAGGCCATTGAGATACCGCTCAGCATCGCGATGCAGGTGCCAGTCCGGCGGGTAGAATGGGACCTCGACGGGGGAGATCACACCTGCCAACGCGAATACTTCGGCGAGCAGCATCAGGCAATCGGTGCCCGCGCCCTTGACACGCCCCATGTGGTGATACGGTGTCCGCAGCCAAGTCTCGGCCTCGGCGACGACCTGCGTTCGCCGGGTCATACTGCGGTCTCCGGTGTCGGAATATAAGGAAAGCCGCCGAAATGAATGGCGTTGTTAAACACGTTTGTGCAGGTCGCAAGCGTGCGATCGCAACCGGGAAGCAATTGGAACTCGTCGCCGGCCGAGACTGGCGAAAGATAGCCCGGCTTCACATAGACCACGCCTTCGCCAATGTTCGCGACCGTGCGGATCGAGCCCGCATTCGCCCCGCTAACGCCTGTGATGGTCCCTTGCACGTATAGCTTCGCGGGGCTCAGAGCACCTGCGGTGACGATTTGTGTCGGGGTCGAGCCGGGTTCGGCCGAAACGATCGTTTGCAGGCTCGACCGATCGAATTGGCACATTGCGTCGCCGAACACGTGTGTACAAGACGACTGCCAGAGCCGACGGGGCATCTGGATGTTCAGAAGCTCGAGATGAGAACGGCATCTGATGTCGAGGGCGGTGCGAGTGCACTCGATGTCGGATACTCGACCCGCGAACAAGATCACCGTTCCGGGGCTCGTATCCCCATAGGTCGGCATGAAGCTCCGTTCGAGCTGAAGGATCGCTCCGTCTAGCTGGCCCTGCCACGCGGCTTCGAGAAAGGGTACTGAGCCGATAAGATCTGACGGCTCTGGATAGATCCGTACCTCGAGCTCGTCGACTTGGGTACCGATCACAACCTTGGTTTTCGAGCGTTCGAATTTTGGGCCTAACCCATAGGTAAAACCATTAACCGTTAACGCCGTCGGCGCAGCCGAGTAACGCAGTGCGGCGCCGCCCACCAGCGTAATTGTGTAAAGATCCGCCATGATGAACCGGTCGCTGCTTGCAAGAAGTGCTATCAGCAAGGGGTTGGCATCCTTCATGGCCGCACCGAAATGAAGGTCAGTTTTTTAAGCTGCCACAGCCGATGCATGAAATTTTCGAAATCGTACTTGTCGTCAGTAAACCGACAGCGAAAATAATAAGAAAAATCTACAGTTAGTATCAGCTCGCTTCCCGGTGCCGTGCTGAAACTCAGTAACCCGCTGTCGAAGTCGATACTGTAAGTCGCCGGATCTTGCGTGATTCCATTCAGGTAAACGGCCCGCACCTCCTTCGGAGCCACGATGGGCTCGAAGAAGCCGCCGCCGGGCAGGTTTGTGCCCATTGCGCGCTGCAGCTGGAACACAGTCGTGCTCGCGTTACCGACACCGATCTGCTGTCCGACAACCTGGCAGTCGGTAGGGTCCTCAAATAGAAATGTTCCGTAAGCTCCCTGACAGAGCATAAAGAACCCGGTAAGTGTTCGTAGCTCGTCGTAACCGGCTGTCGGATTATCGCGCAAAAACTCGTATGCTACGGCAAATTGCCACAGCGGGTGAGGATAATCTAACGCCCGCAACTCGCGACCCGAGGCCGCGCGCTGAATGCGAGTTTGAAAGGTCGGCGTCTTGGTGACACTCCAAGCAAGGCCCGGCAATGTCGGAAATATTAGGGCCATCAGGCCATCCGCAAGGCTGAACCGTTGCGCATTGCCTTATTTATTGCCGTAACGAGCAAACTGCCGTTACTGTGAAAAAAGCGTTTCACGTCCTGACCATCGATAGCGGAGATGTTGATCACGACCGGACCGGCGCTCGACCCGCCATTGGCAGAGATCATGCTTTGTAGTCCCTGACTGATACCGGCCGGCAAAATCATTTCGTTCTGGTGCACCATCGCGAGCTGGTCGGATGGCACAACCCAGCCCCCCGCCGCCGATGCGATGCCGCTTGCCGCTGCCATCACGGTGGCCTCTCCGGCCGCAGCAGGGCCGGCCGCTGCAGGGCCCATGATGGGAGCCAGAAATGCGAAGATGCCGCCGAACGCTTGCGCCGAATCTGTAACGATGCTCTTGACCGCATTCATTGCCTTCAACGCCAACCCGGCGGCCAGTCCTTCGCCTTCAGCCGCAGTGCGCGCCACAGCCCCGGCCTCGCTCGCTGTCGTCATCGCGAGTTCGCTGGCAACCCAGTTCGTTACCATCTTAACGCCGAGATTGACGAACTCCGCGATTATCGACTGAGTGATGTTTGCGACTGCCTTTTGCAATGTGGTCGTGCCTAGGATTATGCCCGTAATGGAAGTATCAAAGGCGCGCTGAATGGGCTGCAGCAGGCTGAGCCATGCCCGTTCGCTGTTCTGCGCAGACTGAATATCCAGTTTCTGCTTTTCGGTTAAAAATTTTTCATAGGCGATACGCTCTTCGTCCGATAATTTTTGCCGCGTGCGGATGTCGTTCTCGGCTGCCGCCATCTTCTTTGCGAAGTAATCCTGATCGAGGGCCCATTTTGTCTCGAGCAGGCCTTGCAGCTGGGCGAGTTCCTCGCTGGCCGAGATCTTCCCGAGTTCGGCATTGGCCTGAATGGCTGCCTTTTTACGGGCGTAGACTGCTCCAGACACCTTTTCGTCGGCATCGAGCATCGAGAGAGCGTCGCGCTCGCTCTGAACCGCGAGCTGCTTCTCCAGCTGATATAAATTCGCTTCGACGGCAAAGCGCGCTCTCGATCCGGCCTCCGTGAGCGTCAGCTTTTCTTGCCAGAAGGCCAATTCCTCGGCTTTGGAGTTTTGGAAGAAGGAGCGCTCTTCGAGGAGCTGGCTCTGGAGCTCGGCGCGCCACTGCTGCATGAGATCGTCGCCGGCCCCGCGAGCAGATCCGCTACCCATGGAACGAGCCCTCGAACCTCCACCGCGCTGGTCGTCCTGTTGCCGCGGAGCCCCGGGCGTCTCCCGTCGCCCGCCATGAGGGTCAAGGTCTGGAACGTTTGCGTGTACCCCGTTGCCGATCGAACCCGTGAGGCTCGAAACCTTGGTCTGCAGAGCGCCGATCGTTGATCCGATCTGCGCCGCGGCCGCATTAATCTGCATTTGTGCTTGTTGGGCCGCGGCACCCAGGCTGGCGAAGTTCGCCTTCATTCCATCGGTCGCAGCTTGCACCGAATTGGCCGCCGCTCCCAAGCCGGATTGGAGGTCGTCGGTTTGCGCGCTGATGACGACGCTGGTTTCCATGTCGGCCATTGAGCCCCCACAAATTACGTCCGAGGCGTGCCGTCGGTAGCGCCGAGCGAGCCTCGATCAACCAAATATGATGCCCTGCGCTGCAATTCCTTGAAATCAAGCACAACGGGCGCCAGGCCGGCGTGGACATCCCCGGAACCAAAGCCGGATCCAAGTTCGGCCAGGATTGCGCCGACATCCGAGGCGGCTCCGTCCCCGTGTTTGGAAGACGCCTCCCTGCGAGTGTCCAACTGCATGCGGACCTGCTTCGTCCTGCCCGCATCCAAATAGGCAGCGACCAAGATATGAACCGGCGGGTGCTCGGTCCAATAAGCCGTTAGCTCCTCAAACTCGAGGAGTGTCATTGCATCGATTACGGGATAGCTATAGCCGCAGGCGGTGGCGAGGAGTCCGTAGATGTATTGCCAGCCATCCTCAGACCCGAGTCGGCGGTCGCCACCGCCACGGCTTCCCCCAGCGAGTCGCGCATCTTTAGCCCCGACCCTGTCAGGACGGCGTTTAGCACGGCGCCCGCATTGCCGAGGTCGAGCAGATTCTCGACGGCCTCCTGCGTCATTTCGGGGTAATTGCGCTGCATTGCTGCAGCGACTATTTCCACTAGCACGCCGATTTGCGATTCACCCATTGCAGCGCCAATCTCGGTCAACTGACGTACCTTGGGCATCAGTCGACGGAGCTGACCGAGCGTGAGCGGCGGGATCAGCCAATTTTCGCCGCCCATCGCCACTTCGACGCCGGGGATCAATCCCTCCTCCCCGCGCGGACGAGACTGCATCGTAAGCGTTCGGACATCATTCCACCGTACTGAGGTACCCAATTGTGCCCGACGCATCGGCGAACGCGCTGAAATCCAGCTCGTTGATGGTCCAGGTGTCAACTTTGGTAGGAAAGGACAGCTTATTGGCGGTGCAGGCGTTGAGGCGCAGTGCGGTACCGTTCCCGTTATAGCTTGTGTAGAACGTCGCCTTGAAGGTTGGCGTTGTGCCCATCGGCTGGTTGGTTATCGCCAATTTGCTGCCGCCAGTCGCGGTATTGTAAGTGTACGATAGCAAAAGGGCTGCGCTCGCATCGGCGGCCGAGAAGGTGTAGACGCCGGTCGAGAAATTTATTGAATATTGTCCGGCGGCTGAGGGAGTGGTGACGCGATTAAAGCGCTTGCCGCTGCCGGCGTAAACAACTCCGAGATCGTCGTTGAAGTTTGCCGCGTTGGCCGGAGTGATCGAATACGGTGTCGACGCAGGAACGCTTGCTGCCTCCAGCTGTGCAACGGCGAACTGCCCTGTTGCCGGGGTCAATCCGAAAAAGATGTCGGAGTACAGGAGGCCAAGAATCTGAGCAAATTTCGCCTTTCCGGAAATTTTGCCCTGCCCGCGGGCGATCGCCACCGGAAATTGCAGCTGGCCGTAAAGCTCTTTATCGGTCCAGTCGAAGTCGATCTGGATATCCTGAAGCACCCCGAACTGACGCGGCCCAATACCCGAGCCAGTCACATCCGTGCGCTCGCCCCATACTGCTCCGGACCCGAAGCTCAATTGCATGTCACACAATCCCTTTCAAAAGCCGCTTCAGGGTCTCCTTGGCGGCGTGCGCTACATTCCAAGCCTGCGTATCGCGCGCAATTGGAGAGCCTGGAAAATGATCGACCCACCAGCGTTCGATCAATTCGTCGACTGCACAGCGCTCGGCAGTCGGGATAGCGTTGAAATCGTCCTCGGCCATGACATTCCTTCTCTCACTCGCGGCAATACTCGTACCGCCTGACTGTCGCCCTTCAGACGCAAAGAATTTCGATTGGGACAATCGCAATAGCCTGATCCCCGAGAACGCCCTCATCGGTCTCGATTTTGCCCGCTATATAGGCGTGCTGGACCATCTCCGGCAGCCCGAGATCTTGGATTCCGGTTGTCGGGGAGGGCGCCAGCGCGGCTTCCAGCGCATCGAGAAGCGGGTTCAGGATTGTTCCTGGTGCGAGATAGGGATCATCGGCGTGTGCATAAACATAAAATTCGGCGTAGAGGGTCCAAACGGTCGGTGCGCCGAGCTTTTTTATCGCGGCGTGGCTTCCCTTTTGACTCATGAACAGCGCTGGCTGTTCCGCGGGACCTACGTCGGCCCAATGCCGCAGCCGTCGATTGGTGCTGGCAAATCTGGCAGCGCCAGTCGCCAAGCGCCAGAGCGCCTCATAGATTGTCTCACGAATGATCATCAATCGGTCCTGGGTCGCGAGCCGGCGCGCCAACTACTGCAAAGGTATCCCAAAAAAGCTAAGCAACCGCGTGGAGTCGCGAATTTCGGAAATAACCAAAAGCCTTGAGCATCATTGCGTCGTCGCGTCGCGCAATACTATATCGACTTCATTTCGAAGCGCCGGCGAAATTTCCTCGAGCGCCGAGCGCAAAAAAGAGCGTTCCGGGAGATCCATCGCACGGCTGTGCGCCCGAACATCTATGGTCTTCGTTGAAATTGACCGACCAAAGGCCTCGGTAATG
>JBJMQW010000539.1:0-6512 GCA_045802495.1 Allostellaceae bacterium
CTCTGCCTCGCCGACGACGCCGACGCCGTGGGTGAGGCGAGCTTTTTTGTTGTCACTGTCCCGACTCCGATCGACTCCGAACGTCGGCCTGATCTCTCTCCGCTCGCGGGTGCGTGCGAGCTGATCGGCAAGCGGCTACGGTCGGGCTCGGTTGTTGTTTTCGAATCAACGGTCTATCCGGGCCTGACGCGGCAATTCTGCGGACCGCTCTTGGCCGGGTCTTCCGGGCTCAGGCAAGGAGTGGATTTCAAACTCGCCTACTCACCGGAACGGATCAACCCCGGCGACAACCAGCACCGGCTCGAAACAATCGTCAAGATAGTGGCCGGTGAAGACGCGGAAACTTTGGAGCGGGTCGCCGCCGTCTACTCCCGTATCGTCGAAGCCGGTATTTACCGGGCGTCCTCGCTCGAGGTCGCGGAGGCCGCAAAGGTCATCGAAAATACCCAGCGTGACCTCAACATAGCGCTAATGAACGAGCTGGCGATTATCTTCGACCGGCTCGGCATCTCCACCAAGGAGGTGCTGCAGGCCGCCGGCACGAAATGGAATTTCCTCCCGTTCACTCCGGGGCTCGTTGGCGGACACTGCATCGGTGTAGATCCTTATTATTTGACCGCCCGTGCGGAGGCGGCGGGCTACTACCCGCAAGTCATCCTCTCGGGCCGTCGCATCAATGATGGCATGGGCAGCTTTATCGCTCAGCGCCTGGTCAAGCTACTCATTGCCGCTGAGCGGCCGGTCAAGGGCGCCAAGATCGGCATCCTCGGCATAACCTTCAAGGAAGACGTGCCCGATCTTCGCAATAGCCGCGTTCCGGACATCGCTGCGGAATTGCGCGAATTCGGCATTGCGGCGTCGGTTGCCGACCCGCTTGCCGATCCCGCCGAAGCGAAGCGCGAATACGGTGTCGAGCTGGTTCCGCTCGAAGCTCTTGTCGATCTCGACGGACTGGTGCTGGCCGTGCCGCACAAGATGCTCGGCGCCTCCGGCTGGGGAGAACTTTTCGGCAAGCTCAGCCCGGGCGGTGTATTTATCGACGTAAAATCCGCCGTCGACCGGCTAACCGTTCCGCACGACATCCATTATTGGAGCCTTTGATATCCGCAACCGGGACGGAACCTTTCCCGGGTCTGGCGGGGGGCAGCACCGTCGTTCCGCTGGAAGGCGCGTCTGGGGTGCGAAGGTGGCGTGTGTACCGCCAACGCTCAACGCGTCGGCATCCACACCTTGGCAGCGTGCGCTGTCGGCTATATGGAAGCGAATTACCGGTGGGAGGCGCAACTGGCGCGCGCGTCGATCAGGTCATTGCCAAGCAATCTTGCAGCCGGCCAAGAACATCCTGACGGTTTCGGCTAAGTGCGCGTCCGCTAAGTGCATATAATCGATCCTGAGCACTAGGAAAGGAACAGCGGGGGAATTTCAAAGACGGCGAGTGCGCCATCCGGCATAAGCTTTGAGATTCACGCGATCAGCGCGGATGCGGGTGGGCCAATCTTATCCCGAGCAAGGGAGCGGCCGCTTCCGGAGGAAGTTTCGCGTAACCCGACGGAATTTCGAATAGTACTGGATCTTGCTTGCCGATCTTGACGTGACGCAACTCCCAGTAAATCGTCGAAACCTTTCCGTTACCGGCCTCGAATTTCGCATCGCATTTCATCGGGATGCCTTCATGGCTCAGCCAGAGTGAGCCTGATGCGCGACCTGAAGGAGAATTGTTTTCGACCGCGTATTTCATTGTCGCAATGCCGTTGACGGTCTCTCGCGCAACCGGGTTGCGCAAGAGACCGCGGTCGCTCAACAGCGAAAACTCCTTGGGCAGCGAAAATTCAACGACCGTGTGCAATTGCGGCAGGATCATCTTGCCCACTTCGCTGCCGTCGCGAAGGATCAACACCGACTTCAACGCAGGCAGTACTTGCTCGTGTCGTTGCTCCCCCGGCATGTGCCACATCATGCCAACGTAGCTCTGGCCGTCGATGATCAGCACGCGTTCCGCGGCGAATCCGATACTTGCGTCGCCGATAATTTGGGCCGAGGCAGGCCTATCGACCGGGGGCGATATTGATAGCAGGAAAACGGCGAGGCCTACTCGGAGCCTACGCATGCAAACCCCTCCACAGCGTCGCCGGGCTGTAGGCGGCCAATGCGGCGGTTTCGCGGCACACTGGACACAAACCGCCGGAGGCCTATCCTTGGGCGTCAGAAGCTACGAGGTAAGAACGGGATACGGCAATGAGTGGTATCACAACAACGAACCTATCCGGCGGCCGGACGCCGAGCGGCAAATGAGCGACACCACAGCAACCGTCACTGTGCGAGTACACTCCGCTATCGCCGAGATACCCGCCGCCATCTGGGATGAGTGCGCCCGCAAAGTCAACCCGACCGTTTCGCACACTTTCCTGAACGCGCTCGAGGAGAGCGGCTCAACTACCGCCCGCACAGGGTGGGCGCCCCAGCATCTCTCCCTCTCTGGGGCCGATGGTGAGGTTATCGGCGTCGTCCCGCTCTACGCCAAGACGCACTCCTACGGCGAATACATTTTCGACTATGGCTGGGCAGACGCCTACGAGCGGGCCGGTGGAAGATACTACCCGAAGCTCCTCTCGGCCGTGCCCTTCACTCCCGTTCCGGGGCCTCGAATCATGCTGCGCCCGGGCGCGCATCCCGAGGCCCGCGACAATCTGCTCGCTGGCATGATCGAGTTTGTCAAGCGGCGCCGTATCTCGTCCTTGCACGTGAATTTTCCCGAAAGTAGCGAAGCCACAGCGTTTACCGAAGCCGGCTTCCTGCAGCGGCTCGGCCAGCAATTCCATTGGACGAATGGCGGGTACCGGGATTTTGACGATTTCCTGGCGGCTTTGAACTCGCGCAAACGCAAGGCGGTGAAGAAGGAGCGCCGAGAGGCGCTGACTCGGGGCCTCGAGATCGAGGTCTTGACCGGGGCTGACCTGAAGCCGCGCCATTGGGACGCATTCTTCGAGTTCTATCTCGCGACCTCCGACCGCAAATGGGGGTCGGCCTACCTCAATCGCCGCTTCTTTGCGCTGATTGGCGAGCGAATGCCCGAGAAGATCGTGCTCGTCATGGCGCGCCGTGGCGGCAACTACGTCGCCGGTGCGTTCAACCTGCTCGGAACCGACACGATCTACGGCCGCAACTGGGGCAGCTATGGCGATTACAAATTCCTCCATTTCGAATGCTGCTATTACCAGGCGATCGAATTTGCGATCGCTCGCGGATTGACGCGTGTCGAGGCAGGCGCGCAGGGTCCGCATAAGATCCAGCGGGGCTATCTGCCGGTGCCGACCTACAGCGCCCATTGGATTCCGGATCCCGCTTTTCGCCGGGCGGTCGACCAATTCCTCGCGCGGGAGCGCCAGATGGTTGCGCACAAAATCGAAGGACTGACCGAGTTTTCTCCGTTCCGGCACGAAGGCTCGTCGTGTCTTCCCGAGCCCTAGCTCCGAAATTGAGCTCGTCCCGCAGCCATTCCGTCGGAACAAGCAGGTCGGCAAGGCTCTCTTCGCTTCAGCAAGGATTTATTCGGCGGGCTTGGCCGATCGTTGCGGCGCGGTAAGCGCTGGCGAGGCTTTCGCCGGGCGAGACGATCTGTCGCCGTGTTCCGGCCGTATCCCGAAATGCGTCATGTAACGCGCGTAGCGCTCGCGCTCCAGGGCTGCATCGAGGCCGTATTCCTCTAGTCGGGAACCGTGTACGCCGTAGCCGCCGTTCGGCTTTGCCTCGACCAGCCGCCCAATCCGGCCGGCGGCATCGGCGGTTAGAGCGTCGCCGAAATGCCGATAGAGCGCGGCCACCGTGCCCACCGGGTTCTTGACCAGATCCAGGTAATGGACGTGGAAAATCGGCTCGACGAACTCTTGGTCCGTCGTCGCAGCAATCATCAATTCCGTTGCCGCCAGCCAACGGTCGCTATCCTGACGACCGATCTCCGCCTTGTCGATGCTGCGGGTAAACGGACGCCTCAAGGTCTCGGTCAGCCGCGCGACGGATAGAAGGACCGCGAGCGGGTCCCGGTGCACGAACACCAGGCGGGCATCGGGATAGACCGCCCGGATCGCGGCCAGGGCAAAGACATGGTCGGGGCATTTGAGCACCCAGCGGCCGCCACCACCCCCCTGATATTGAAGGTGCTGCAGAAACCGCTTGTGAAAGCGGTAAGCCTCGAGATGCCCGGTTTCGTCGAGCCAATGTCGATAGCTCGGAATACGATAGGTCGAATCGAAGCGCAGGCTGGCGAAAATATGGGCGGTGATCTCGGAGCACTCCTGGGGCGAACTGGCATCTATCGGGTGCATTCGGCGGAACTCCGGAGCCAGGAGGCCGAACAGCCGCAGCTGTCTGCCTACCCGCCGGATAACCAAGTCCGGACGGTCGCCGCCCTTCTTGTCCGCACATGGGTGAATCAATTGCCAGACCTGCGGCACCAGATTGGCCGGATCCTCGGCTAAGAGGCTGTGCAGAAAGGTTGTGCCCGAGCGGGGGAGCCCCGATACGAAGATCGGCCGAGCAATTGCCTGATCCAGAATAGCAGGTGCTTTCTTCTCCTCCTCATGGAGCAGAAGGAGGTTGGACAAAAATCGAACGATATCCCACCGAGTGGCGAACCGGCCGACCAGGCTCAGCTCCGCTTCCTCGAAGCACGCGCGCAAGAACCTTAGCAACGGGTCCATAAAGGGCGTTTCGCCAAATTCCTGCAGGCCCGTGCGGCGTCGGGCTACGGCTTTGAGCTGGTCGGCGCTGAGCGGCCCCGGCGAGGGCATGAGCAGATCGCTCAGCGCATCCGTCATCCGGAGGACATATCTTTGCAGCATCCGCGCCCTTTCCGGCCGAACAAGTCTTGAACACCCCCGATTCCAAGAGTTGCCAGGCGGCTAGTTACCGCCCTGGCGCAACGATTGCGATGCGACCTAAACTCGCGGGACGCAAGCCCTACTTCCGTTAACGCCGCCGAGAGCATCTCCTATCCACGTCCGAAAGGACGTGCGCTCGCGGCTCATCTCTTGCTAGGTAAAAACAATTTCGACTCGGCGGTTCTGAGGTTCCCGCACGCCCTGCGCAGTCGGCACGCGAGGATCGTTCTCACCGCGGCCGCCAACTGTCATGTCGTTATGGGCGACTCCCAATTTCGCAAGCGCATTTGCGACGTTATTGGCGCGCCGCACCGAAAGCCGCTGATTATAGGCCGCCGAACCGGAGAGGTCGGTGTAGCCGGTGACCTGAATGCGAACCGAGCCGCCCGCTTTATAGGCGTTCGTCGCCTGCTCGAGGACGCCCATGCCCGCAGGAGTGATTTCCGCGCGATCCCAATCGAAGAAGACCAGAAAGAGCTTGGGAGCTGGCGGAGGCGCGGTGGGGGCGGCGACGGGGACTGGCTCCGGAGGCGGAGGCGGCGCGAAACGGTAGATCACACTGGCGACGAAATTGTTCGTGCTGTAGCCGGTTCGATAACGAAGGTTTGTGTTGGCGATGCGAAGCGACGGCTGGGTCGTAGCCAAATAGCGGTAGTCGAAATCGAGAGTGAGGCTGGGGCTGAGATTGTAGCGCAGGCCGGCAATCGCCTGGTAGCCGAACTCCCAGGTGCTGTCATTGATGAACTGCCCGATCCCCGGGAGGCGCACTCCGTCGGAGATCTGAACCGCGCCGATCCCGGCCCCGAAATGCGGGGTGATCGCCCAGCCGACGGTGAAATCGTATAACACATTGGTCATGATCGAATTGGTGTGGCGGTTGCCACTGATCCCGCTGATGGGGAGACCGAACAATGTAAAGCTGCCGGGCACGTTGTTCCGGCGATAGCTGTACTCTTCCTCGAAGCGCCAGGCGCCCCACTCATAGCCGAGACGCACACCGGCATTAAATCCGGAGTTGAACCGCAGGTTTGTTGAAAACAAGCCGGGAACCGTGATGTCCTGATCAGGCAGGCTGGTCCAACCACCTTCGGCGCCGATATAAAACTGCGCCGGCGCGTTGCGTGCGAACAGAACAATCGCGATGGCGACGTAACCGCCGACAGTCAACCGAATCCGCGTTGACCTGGACATTCTAGTTCTCCTTTACGGGAGCCAATATCCATATGCGACAGGAACTGGCGGCATTCGCCAGCACTCCGAACCCTGTCTCGGCCCGGCTTGGCGGGAACGACGTGCTATTGTTGGGTGACGCGAGCCACGAATTGCCCCTCGTCTATCCGAGGGCTCCAATTGACCCCAAATCGGCGCGGCATTGACGGTCCCCCTGAAACTATAGCATCCTACGATTCTGTCGTAATTCTATTTACCAGCGACAACCCCTAGGCGCAAGGACCCTCCAGGCCCAGCATTAGCTAGTGCCCTGGTTTGTCACTCCCCTTGCCCCGGGATATCTGATTTTTAGGTAGCCCGCGAAACTCCTCCGGATACCGCGCCGGTGGCGGTCCGTTGGACAATCGAGCTGGCATTGCATTTGCTCGATTGGTGCGCAAAAGAGCGCAGGACGACCGGTTTGTC
>JBJMQW010000540.1:0-16542 GCA_045802495.1 Allostellaceae bacterium
AGCGACGAAGCAATCTCGATCCATCAAAGCTCTTCATATAAATCGCGCCATTCGGGATTGAGTCGGTTAATAAGATCGATCTTCTTTCTGCGCGAACCTGCTTTGATCTGTTTCTCCCGCGCGATGGCGCCGGAAGCGTCGGATCCCGCCTCATAATAGACGAGCTTGTACACGTTATATCGGTTGGTAAAACCTGGCAGCAGCTTCTCTCGGTGTTGATGGATTCTCGCTTTGAGGTCGGCTGTAACACCGGTGTATAGAACCGTATTGCGGTCGTTGGTAAGGATATAGACGCAGAAGACCTTTTCCATCCCGTTCCCATTTGTCATTGCGAGGAGCGCAGCGACGAAGCAATCTGGGTGCGATACGAGATTGCTTCGCTTCGCTCGCAATGACAACTCACTGTAGGCGGAGGCGGGCGAGTTCGGCGCCGAGATAGCGCGCCAATGTGTCCATGCCGGAGCGGCCGGCGCGGGCTTCGGCGTCGGGGTTGTAGTTGGTGTTGGTATTGACGTCGTAAGTGTAGACGGCGCCGCCAGTGTCAGTGATGAACTCGATGCCGGCGACGCCGATGTCGTTGGCGGCGAGGAAGGCCTCATAGCGGCGCTGCAGCGTCGGGTCGATGCCCCCGATGATCGTGAATTTGGCTCGCGGCTCTTCGCCAACGGGGCAGAGTGCGTCGCCGACGGCGCAAACATCGGCCGGACACAGCTCGAAGCCGTCGCTGGTGTCGACCTCCACTGCGTACATAAAGCGTCCGCCGATGAATTCGGAACGGGTAATCAATGGCTGCGGCGCATGCACATATTGCTGCAATAGGTGGAGGCCGTCGACGGGAGCCTCGTAATCCGCTCCTGCCAGATAATCGGCAAGCGCGTTTGCGGTGTGAAAGAGCCGCACGCCAAGCCCCTTGCCTCCGCGGTTCGGCTTGAGAATAAACGCGCCGTCCCCGAAGCGCTGCCGCGCTGCCTCGACGAGCAATTCCCTGCCGGCCACGACCACTGTGTCGGGCGTGCGAATGCCGGCCGTTTCGAGCGCGGCGCATTGGCGGACCTTGCTGATTTCGAGATCGAGAGCGCGGCTGCCGTTGACCACGCGCCGTCCATAACGCTCGAGCCAGGCCAGCACCGAGGCGGTCAGCTCAGCGGCGTAGCGATGGTCGCGCGTATGCGAGGAGGCGCTCATCCGGTTGTAGAAGACCCCCTCGGGCGGCGGCCGCGACAGATCGAAGACGCCGCGGTCGAGGAACCAATCGCGCCACGGCAGCCCCTGCCGGTCGAGGGCGACGGCCAGCGGCGCGAGCCAATCGGCGTTCTCATGGATCACGTGGATGTGCGTCATCGGCGCCCTCCTGTCATTACTCAGGAAGGTAAGTACACTTCCGCAGGAGTCAAACCACCATAATTTACGATTTCTTTGTGGGTTATTGGCCGTCGCGTTTCGGCTATATTAGGCGGCCACCATAGGGAGCTGGCCATGGGCCGCGTCGAAGGAAAGATCGTGTTGGTCGCCGGTGCGGGCGGCGGTATTGGGGGTGCGGCGGCAGAAGGGCTCGGGCGTGAAGGAGCGGCGGTGGTTTGTGCCGATATCAGCGTGGCTGGGGCCGAAGCGACGGCAGCGCGCATCCGCGCCGCCGCAGGCCGTGCCACGGCGGTCAATCTCGATGTGCGCGACCGCGCCGCGGTCGACGCTGCCGTGCGGACCGCGGTAAGTGAGTTCGGCAGGCTGGACGTATTGCTCGACTGCGCGGGCGTCAGCCAGACGGCCGCCTTTCTCGATCTCGATCCCGGCGAATGGGACCGCATCATTTCCGTCAACCTGACAGGCATGTTCCATCTCGGGCAGGCGGCAGCGCGGCAGATGGTTCGACAGGGGGGCGGCGGCAGCATCATCAATGTGACCTCGCAGCTCGCCGAGGTCGCCCGGCCCGAGCGGGCCGCCTATGTCGCCTCGAAGGGCGGCGGCCGGTCGCTGACCCATGCGATGGCGCTCGAACTGGCGCCGCACGCCATCCGCGTCAACGCGATCGCCCCCGGCCCGACCCTTACCGGCCTGACCCAGGCCAGCTATTCCGATCCGGAAAGAAGGCGTGCGACGATCGCGCAGATCCCGCTCGGCCGCATGGGCGAGCCCGAGGATATCGTGGGTGCCATTCTTTTTCTCGCCTCCGACGAGTCGCGGTGGGCGACGGGCAGCACAGTTACCGTCGACGGCGGTTACCTGGTGCAATGAGGACATAATGCAGACAGAGCACGCAGCGACGAGGCAGCTCGCGCAGTTTCTCGCCGAATCCCAATGGCGCGATCTTCCGGCCGAGGTCCACCACGAGGCCAGGCGAACGATCGTGAATTTCGTCGGCACGGCGCTGGGCGGATGCCGCGACGAGGCAGTCGAGCTCGCAATGCGGGCGCTCAATCCCTTCTTTGGCCCGGCCCACGCGACGGTGATTGGCCGCGGCGAAAGAGCCGACGCGCTGTCCGCGGCGTTCCTGAACGCCGTGAGTGCCAATGTTCTGGAATTCGACGACACACAACTTGAGACAGTGATCCACCCCGCTGCGCCAGTGGTTCCGGCCGTGTTCGCTTTGGCCGAGCTGCGGCCTGTCAGCGGCCGCGATCTGATGCACGCCGTGGTGCTGGGCGTGGAGGCCGAGTGCCGTATCGGCAAGGCGGTGACGCCCTCGCATTACCGGCGCGGCTGGCACATTAGTCGACCTGTGGGGTCTTTGGAGCAGCGGCTGCTGCCGGCAAGCTATTAGGCCTAGATGGGCAGCGAATGGTATGGGCCCTCGGGAATGCTGCAGCGCAATCGGCCGGGCTGATCGAGAACCTCGGGAGCATGGCCAAGAGCGTCAGCGTCGGCAATGCGGCCCGCAATGGCTTGGCCGCCGCGCTTCTCGCAGAGCAGGGATTCACCGGAGCCGATCAGGCGATCGAGGGTACCTATGGTTTTGGCCGGGTGATGAGCGAGGCGGTCGATTTCGGCATGATAGGTAATGCGCTCGGCGACGGCTGGGAGATCTCGTCTAACGCCTACAAGCCCTACCCATGCGGCGTCGTGCTGTTTCCGGTTATCGACGGGTGCCTCGAATTGCGCGAGCGCCATAGCCTGGCTGCTGATCGGATCGCCCAGATTACGGTGAGAGGACACCCGCTGCTGCGGCTTCGCACCGACCGGCCCGATGCCCAAACCGGCCGCGAAGCCAAGGTCAGCGCGCAGCACAGCGTCGCCGTTACATTCCTCTTCGGCGCGGCTGGGCTCGCGCAATACACTGATGCATGCGTCGCCGAGCCGGCGGTTCTCGATCTTCGCCGCAGAGTGAGGGTCGAGGAGGATGCGGCGGTCCCGGTCGAGACCGCGCTCGTAACCGTTGAGACCACGGACGGCCAACGGTTGCAGATCCATGTCACCGAAGCGCGAGGGACGATGGCGCGTCCGATGAGCGATGCCGAGCTCGAAGCCAAATTTTTGAATTTAGCGACGCACGGAGCTCCTGCGGTCGACGCGCAACGGCTGGTCGGGTCAATCTGGTCGCTGGAGCACGAGCAAGATGTCGCTCAGATCATCAAGTTGGCCATCCCTCCAGTCGGATAATGCGTGCACACCGACCGTCAGCTATAGGCCCAAGAGGATGAACAGCCCTGTTCCGATCACCAAACATGCTAGCCGCTTCCCTGGCGTGAGCAGCGGCGACAAGGCGAATGCGACCGCCGCAATGATACACAGCGGCACCGTAAGCGCCGGCAATTGCCCAAAATCGTTGCCGATAATCAAATAAGAGGCCACCACCCCCAACCCCCAGCCGAACGGAAGTGCCGCGAGTACCGACCCGACCACCAGCGCCCATGTTGGAATTCGCATGTTCTTCGTATGCTTGACGGCTTCTTTCTGCATCTTGTCAGCTTAAATCGGAGGAAACCATGAAGATCGGGTTCATCGGGACGGGCACGATGGGGCAGCCGATGCTGGCCAACCTCGTCAAAAAGGGCTTCGCAGTGCTCGCCTTCGATGTTGTCCCGGCGGCGCTTGACGCGGCGGCGAGTCTCGGCGCGGAGCGGGCGGGTTCGGTAGGCGAAACAGCGCGAAATTGCGAGATCGTGATTACGATGCTGCCGTCCTCGGCAAATGTCGAGGCGGTTTATCTGGGCTCGGGCGGAATTGTCGAAAGTGCGGACGAAGGGCGGCTCTGCGTCGACATGTCGACGATCGACCCCGGCACCTCGCACCGGGTGGCGGCCCGGCTCAAAGAGCGCGGCTTGCGATTTCTCGACGCGCCGGTGTCGGGCGGGGTCGGCGGCGCCGCGGCGGGAACATTGGCGATCATGGTCGGTGGCGATGCCCGTGATCTCGCAGAAGCCCGGCCGGCGCTCGCGGCTATGGGAACCAACATCATCCACGTCGGAGCGGTCGGCGCAGGGGAGGTCGCCAAGCTCTGCAACAATCTGATCTCCGGCGCGGCTCTCGTCGCGGTGGCCGAAGCATTTCGGATCGGTGAGGCCTTTGGCGTCGACGCTCAGGTGTTGACAAACGTCATCGCCAAATCCTCGGGATCCACCTGGGTCATGGAGCATATGCATCCGGTGCCCGGCATTGTCGACAGCGCTGCATCGAGCCGGCAATACGCGCCCGGTTTCATGACCGATCTGATGGCGAAGGATCTCGGGCTCGCGGTCAGCGCCGCCCGGGACAAGCGGGTACCCGTGGTCGTGGCGCCGGCCGCCCAACAACTTTACCGCATGGCCTCCTCGCATGGCCTCGGCCGAGAGGATTTTTCCGCGGTTTACAAATTCCTGAAGCCATCGAGCGACGACGCCCCGGTTTAGCTGCGGTGGCACGTCGCGGCCCGCCGATGTCGGTTGCGGTTGCAGAAAGCGTTCGTTCAGTTCCCCGCAACGGAAATGGCGATGCTTGCCATCGAGGCGACCCGCGTCGCAGCAGAAAACCTCTCGACAGTGTGATCTAACCACCCCAGAGCCGGATTTTGGGCGCGTCGCTCTGGTGGCGGAGCGGGCGGCTGCGTACATTTTCGATAACGGTCTCGCGCGGGTAGCGAAGCCGGACGATATCGGCTCGCTGATCTGCGCTCGTGCGTAGCGGTGTCTATCCGGAAATGAGCCGGGTGGCGTTCAGACGCGGCAAAGGAGCTCTGAGATGAATGACCACACTCATCCCAGCCTGCGGGAGACGCCGATCGGCATTCGCGCAAGCGGAATGCGACTTGAGACAGATTCGATGGGCGAGATCGAGGTACCGGCCGACCGCTACTGGGGGGCCCAAACACAGCGCAGCCTCGTCCATTTCTCGATTGGCGACGACAGGATGCCAAAGCCGGTCTATCACGCCTACGGCTACGTCAAAAAAGCCGCGGCGTTGGTCAATGCCGCTGCGGGACGGCTGCCGCAATGGAAGGCGGGCGCCATCATCCGTGCCGCCGACGAGGCGATCACCGGTCTCCTCGACGAGCATTTTCCGCTCTATGTCTGGCAGACAGGTTCGGGCACGCAGTCGAACATGAATGTCAACGAGGTGCTGTCGAACCGCGCGATCCAGCTGCTTGGCGGCAAGATCGGCAGCAAAGAGCCGGTGCACCCGAACGACGACGTCAATATGGGCCAGTCGTCGAACGACACCTTCCCGACCGCGATGCACATCGCCGCGATAATGGGGCTGGAGAAGCAACTCCTGCCGCAGGCCGAGGCATTGGCCGCTGCAATCGCGGCCAAGGCCAATGAGTGGATGGACGTGGTCAAGACCGGGCGCACGCACCTGATGGATGCAGTGCCTTTGACGGTGGGCCAAGAATGGTCGGGCTGGGCGCACCAGATCCGCGATGCATTGGTCCGCATTCGCGCATCCGAGGCAGGGCTGCTCGAATTGGCCGCAGGCGGGACGGCGGTCGGCACCGGGCTCAACGCGCCGCCGAACTTCGGCCGTGAAATCGCCGCGAAAGTCGCCGAGTTGACCGGCTATCCGTTTGTCACGGCGCCCAACAAATTCGCCGCGCAAGGCTCGCTGGACGCGATGGTCGCGGCAATGGCGGCGGTGCGCGGGCTCGCCGTCGCGTTGATGAAAATAGCCAACGACATGCGCTGGCTCGCCTCGGGCCCGCGCTGCGGCCTCGGCGAGCTGATCTTGCCGGAGAACGAGCCCGGATCGTCGATCATGCCCGGCAAGGTCAACCCGACCCAGCAGGAGGCGATGGTCATGGTCTGCATCCAGGTGATCGGCGAGGACAACGCCGTTGCCTTTGCCGGCAGCCAGGGCAATTTCGAGCTCAACGCGATGCGTCCGATCATCATCAATAATTTTCTCCACTCGGCGCGCATCCTCGCTGACGCCTGCGACACGCTGCGGCGTTTCTCGATCGAAGGCGCCCGGATCAATAGGAAGCGCATCGACGAGATGGTCGACCGCTCGGTGATGCTGGTGACGGCGCTGAGCCCGGTGCTCGGCTACGACAAGGCTTCTGCGATAGCGCATAAGGCCAACGACGAAGACTTGACCCTAAAGGAAGCTGCGCTCGCATTGGGAGACGTCGACGAGGCGCGTTTCGATGAGATCGTCGACCCGAAAAAAATGGTGGGACACGGCCTCGCCGGAAGCTGAACCCGGATCCTAGACGGTAGCTTACCTACAAGGTACCGGTGCCCGCAAATCGCTGCAAAGCCGTTCGTTGCACAATTTTACAACCATTAACGCGACCAGCGTACATGGCGGGACCAAATTGCAGCATATGCACCGCACTGAGGGCCCACGATGACAATGATTGCCTACGCCGACCCCGCCCTCGACCGTGAAAACAAACGGCATGACGCAAACCGAGCCAGCCGGGCAGCAGCCGAAGCGACACTCGAGTTCGGCCGTTTCCGCGTGCTGCTGCGCCGGCGCCAGCTGGTCGCCGACGGCGTACCGATAGAATTGGGGACGCGCGCGTTCGATCTCCTCCTTGCCTTGCTCGAAGCCGACGGATCGCTGGTTACCAAAGACGAGCTTCTAGGCTGTGTATGGCCAGGCATCACCGTCGCAGTGGAGAACTTGAAGGTTCAGATTTCCGCGTTACGCAAGGCTCTTGGCGAAGACCGCGACCTTATTCGCACCGAGTTCGGCCGCGGCTACCGCTTCACGGCCGCTGTTCGCTCTAATTTCGCCCGGGCGCCCTGCCAGCGGGCGAGGCGACAAGGGCGCCGATCAAGTCAGAGGTTGCTTCCGCAAAGGCTTTCTCGGCGACCGGCTCAAGGCCGGTCTATCCCGCCGCGCAGTCTCCTGATGGGCTAAGTCCAAGGCCGCCGCACGGACTTTCGTCGGCATCTGTTCTCCATCGTTCATCCTCCGTGATTTTCCTGCTGTCAGCCTGCCAGCGATCATCGGAGCGATGCTTACCCTCTGGGCAATTCGTCATGCACACGCTGGAAGAGCCGCGTGCGTCTAAGGCCAGACATCATGCGGCTCGCAGATCCGGCAGAAGTTATTGGTTCTTGCGCAGGCTCGAAAGTGGTTAGGTAAGGCATACTCTGTCTGCGACCTATCGTGGAGGTAAGCCGTGGTTGGCGAGCGGGTAGAACGACGCCTTGCAGCCATTCTCGCCGCCGATGTCGCTGGCTATAGCCGCCTGATGGGCGCCGATGAGGAAGACACACTTATCGAATTAAAGGCGCATCGGCGGGATCTCGTCGATCCGAAGATCAACGAACATCGCGGACGGATCGTGAAGACCACCGGCGACGGCGTGCTGGTGGAGTTCGCAAGCGTTGTTAATGCGGTGCACTGCGCTATCGACATCCAACGTGGCATGGTCGAGCGCAACGCCGCGGTCCGTCCAGAGAAGCGGATCGAGTTTCGCATGGGCATCAATGTTGGCGACATCATCATCGATGACGGCGACATCTATGGCGATGGCGTGAATGTGGCGGCTCGCCTGGAGGGCATTGCGGAGCCCGGCGGCATCTGCGTCTCCGGCCGGGTCGAGGAGGACTCGCGCGGCAAGCTCGACGCAATCTTTGACGATGCGGGCGAGCAACAGCTCAAGAACATTGCCCGGCCGGTGCGGGTCTACAGGGTACAGCTCGGCGGTGAAGCCGCGAAGGCGGCGCCAGTTTTGCCGCTGCCCGACAAGCCATCGATTGCCGTTCTTCCCTTCCAAAATATGAGCGGCGACCCGGAGCAGGAGTACTTCGCCGACGGCATGGTAGAGGACATCATCACGGCGCTTTCGAGGGTGAAGTGGTTCTTCGTCATCGCCCGCAACTCCAGCTTCACCTACAAAGGCCGGGCGGTGGACGTAAAAAAAGTCGGCCGCGAACTTGGTGTCCGTTACGTGCTCGAAGGCAGCGTGCGCAAGGCCGGAGGGCGGGTGCGTATCACCGGCCAGCTCATCCAAAGCGAGACCGCGCAGCATATCTGGGCCGATAGGTTCGATGGTGAAGTTGCGGATGTCTTCGATCTCCAGGACCAGATAACAACCAGCGTTGTCGCGGCGATCGAGCCTTCGCTGCGCCAGGCCGAAATAGACCGCGCTCGCCGCAAGCCAACCGAGCGGCTCGATGCCTACGATTGCTACCTCCGGGCGCTTCCACATTTTTACGCGCTGACGCGGGAGGGCGTGGATGAAGCGATCGTTCTCCTTAACCGCGCCATTGCAATTGACCCGCACTTTGCGCTGGCGAAGGCGCTCGCGGCGCGCTGCTACGCTTGGCGGAATCCTCAGGGCTGGGCAGCCGCACCAGAAGAAGAAAAAGCGATTGCAGTTCGGCTTGGCGGAGAGGCGCTCGAGGATGGCGCGGACGACCCAACAGTCTTGTGGATGGTGGGTTTTGCGCTGTGGCAGCTGCGCGTCGACCCCGAGCGTGCCCTCGAGCTCTATGACAGGTCGCTCGCCCTGAATGCGAACTGCGCGCAGGCGCTTGCCCTTCGCGGCTGGGCGCTCGCAACCGCCGGGCGGCCCGATGAGGCAGTCCCGTCGCTCCTCCAAGCCATTCGGCTCAGTCCGTACGACCCGGAAGCATTCTTTACGATGTCGGCAATCGGGTGCGCCTACCTCATGGCCGGACGCTTCGATGAGGCCATCAAGTGGACGTCCCGTGCTCTCAGAGAGCGGCCATCCTTTGCGCCGGCTCTTCGCTTCCATGCCGCATGCCTGGTCGAGCTCGGTCGAGTGGACGAGGCGCGTGATACGGTGGCGCATCTACTGCAGCTGGAGCCAGAATTAACAATCTCAGCCCTTCGCCGGCGGGCGCCGATTTTTGATCCGAAGCTGATGAATGCTTATCTGGATCACCTGCGCGGCGCGGGGCTTCCGGAATGACCAGTGGATACATCGGCATGGGGTCGGTCGTGGCTCGGTGCTGCCCAAAGAACTTTCCTCTACGGACGACCCCTACGGCGTGCAGCGCAGACCTCGCATGCTGACCGTTTCAGCGCGGCCTCGTGCCAAATGCCGATCGCAATTCGCCGTGGGGCCGGTGATGCGACCGACGTCCGGCGTGGTGCGATCGCGCCACCGTGCCCGGCATGAAACCATGACGCCGAGGCTGCACGTTGGCCGGCCGCTCGTGATACAAAGGGGGCCACCGCAGTTATAGAGACGGCGTCCAGCCGACTGGAGTCTCCCAAATGAAGAACGGCATGGTTATCATCGACGCCGACGGGCACGCCGTCGATTACGAGCCGGTCTACCGCGAAAGATTGCCGGAGCAGTACCGGGCGCGGGCAACGATTTATCCGACCGATAATTTCGACCGCACGCAAAACGGCAAGCTTTCTGCAAAACGGCCGCCTTCGCCCGCGCAAAACCTCGCCGACAATGCCCAGGAAGGGATCGATCTGCAGATCATCTATCCGACCGGCGGCCTGATGTTGTCGCGCGTGCGCGAGGCCGAATACGCGGTCGCTTTGTGCCGCGCGTACAACGATTGGCTGTGCGACTGGTGCGCGATCGACCGCGATCGCCTTAAAGGCGTCGCCCTGGTGCCGCTGCATGTCGATGTCAGGGCCGCGATCGACGAGATGGAGCGCGCCGTGTCGAAGCTCGGGGCCGTCGGCGTCATGGTCAACACCTATGATCGCCGCCGCAATATCGCGCATCGCGATTTCTGGCCGTTCTACGAGGAATGCGCGCGCCAGGGTGTGGCCGTCGGCTTTCACGCCTCGGGCAGCGATACGATGGATCCGCTCTGCCATTTCGACAATTTCCTGCAGATCCACACGCTCTCGCACGCCCCGGAGCAGCTGATCGCCTGCACTGCCGTCATTTACAGTGGCCTCTTGGAAAAGTACCAGGACCTGCGCGTCGCCTTTCTCGAAGCCGGGATCGGCTGGGTCCCGTTCTGGATGGAGCACATGGACGAGGAATACGAATTCCGCCCCTTCGATGCGCCATTGCTGAAAGCGAAACCATCGGAATACATGACCTGCGGCCGCGTCTTCGTGTCCTGCGAGCCGGAGGAGAAGACCTTGCGCTACGTGCCCGACTTCTTCCCGGCCGACAATATCCTGTTTGCTTCCGATTACCCGCATTGGGACGGCCAGTTTCCGGATGCGGTATCGACATTGGCGGACCGAAGCGACATCCCGGAGGGGCTCAAGCGCAACATCTTCTTTGACAACCCGCTGCGGTTCTATGGAATGACCGTAGATCCCGCCGCCTTTGGCGCAGCGCACTAGGGGGGAACCACGATGCCGAAAATTCAGGCCGAACGCTTGGGCGAGATCGGGCGGGCCCTCTTCGTCGCGGCAGGGACCCCGCCCGAAGAGGCCGAAATCGTCATGCGGCACGTCATCGCCGCCAATCTCGCCGGCCATGATTCGCACGGCGTAATCCAGATCCCGACTTATATCGAGCGCATCAAAGTCGGCCATATCGTACCCGGTGCGCCGTGGAAGATTGTCCAGGAATCGCCGACCACTACAGTCGTCGACGGTCATTGGGGCTTTGGCTACGTCGCCAACGAGCGCGCCATGCGCCTCACGATCGAAAAGGCCGGAAAGTCGAACGTCGCGGCGGCGACGGTATTTCGCCAGGGGCATATCGGCCGCCTTGCCAGCTACACCTTGATGGCGGCGAAGGCCGGCATGATCGGGCTGATCACGGCCGATTCGGGCCGCTCGCCAAAAGCGGTCGCGCCGTTTGGCGGCCGCGAAGCCCGCCTCGGGACCAACCCGATCTCGATCGCAATGCCGTCCGATCTCGACGGGCCGCTCTATCTCGATATGGCAACCTCGGCCGCGGCCGCCGGGAAGATCGCGCTATCGGTCGCCCGCGGCACGCCGGTCCCGCCGGGCTGGATCATCGATCGCGATGGCCGGCCGACGACCGATCCGAGCCAGCTGAGGCAGGGCGGCGCGCTTCTCCCGGTTGGTGGCAGTGAGGGCTACAAGGGATACGGCCTATCGGTCATGGTCGAGATCCTGTGCGGGCTGTTGACGGGACTCGGCTTTGGGGTTGAGCCGACCGGCCGGCACAACGACGGCTGCTTCATGGCGGTCTTCAAGGTCGACGCGTTCCGGCCTCTCGCCGAGTTCAAGAAGGACATCGGAGACTTCGTCCAATATTTGAAGGCGACAAAGCCGGCAGAAGGCAGCAGCGGGGTCTATTATCCGGGCGAGATCGAGCACATGCGCGAGGAGGATCGGAGGGCGAACGGCATCGATGTAGAGGATGCCACTTGGTACAAGCTGCGCAGCCTCGCCGAGGGCTACGGCCTCGCCGATCAGCTGGAACTTACCGAGGTTGAATGATCTCGAATTAGCGGCAGCCGGACGCGTCGCCAAGCTCGGCGCTTCGGAGCTAACGTCGGCGGGAATTTCTTGTTGAGGATTTAGGGCTACGAGATGAGGGGGGTGGTGCTCCGGGTGCTGTTTGGTCTCGTGGCATACGCACCCGGCGACGCCGTTTTACCGGCCAGCGCGTCCTCCGAGTTGCGGGATTGGCAAACGGCCGCCGGCAAGCCGCCTTCGAAAAACGAATTTGCGGCCGCCGTCGCCGCCTGCGAAGACCGTGCAAAGAATTCGAGCAGGAACGCCGCGATCGAGGGTTGCCTGGCCGATTACGGGCTGCGTCGGGTGCAGTAGAGCCGCACTTTTTTTCTCCCCTCCAGCGAGCGAGCCCCGATTTCTCAGACACGTCCAGCCCGACTATGCTGTGCGCACTCGCGATCGCGTCAGCGGGCGAGGAAGGAATTATCTCCCTCGCCCCGCTTGCGGGGCGAGGGAGACCCCACACTTTCCGCATCGCGGCTTCCCTTGATCCTAAGACAAGCCCGGTATCAACTCGATCTTCCCGGATCCCAGACCCCGATGCACGTGTCTGTGTGAGAAATGCGATTAAAGTAGCAGCTCTGTCAGTGAACGGATGATCCGGTCGGGCCGAACCGGGCACTCCGGCGGAAGGCCGGTGCCGTAGCCGTCATACCAAATCGCATAGATGCCGAGGCGCTGCGGTGCGACGATTTCCCATTCGAGATTGTCGCCCACCATCCATGTGTCGCGCGGCCCGACACCGAGCGCCTCCATCGCGTGTGTATAGGCGCGCTCTTCCGGTTTGCCAAATCCGTGCTCGCCCTCGATTTGAACGTGGTCGAACCGCTCTGCGAGAGCAAATCGGATTACCTTGGCGCGTTGCGGCTCGCCTGCGCCGTTCGTAATCAACGCCAACCGCACCCCAAGCTGTTTCAATTGGTCAAGGGTTTCGTGCGCGCCGGGAAAGACGGTCAGCTCATCGTCACGAAGCATGGTGAACAGATCGGCCATCCTGTTGCCAACCTCAGCCTTTGGGACTGGCTGTCCGCCGCCCGCCAAAACAGCGAATGCGCTCGCAACAACATGGCGCCGAGCCTCGACCAGCCGCACTCGCCATTGCCGGTTCCACTCAGTGTCGCTCCACAGAAGCTGCGACTGAGCCTCGATCGCTGCGACAACGTCCTCCGGTGACAGCGGGGCAAGAGCCGCCGTGAATTCTTCGGCTATCCGCATCCAGACCCGCTGCGCGGACCCTGAGACCGCGAGGATCGTATCGTCCATATCGAAGAGAATTGCGCGCGGCAGCTTCGCCATAGGCTCAAATCATTTAAGCCGGTCGGTGGCGATCACACAATCTGCTTCTCGGGTGCCGAATAGCGGATTGAGAGGGTCAATGTCATGATCCGGCCCTTGCAGGCGTGTTCGACCCGGCTTGTTGCATCGGTGTCGGTCATTGCTTTCCCTCCCCGGCTATTTGTCGAACCATACATCTTCAAAGCGCCAGCCATTGTACTGGCTGTTGGTCATCATCGTTAGCCCCTTGAGTTCGGGCTGCCAGCAAGTCGCGGCCCGGAGATGGTAGATTACGGGGCGTGCCAAATCCTGCTGCAGCTTGTAATCGACATCTTGCGCTATTTGCTTGCGCTTTGTCTGATCGGCTTCCATCGATTGCTGATCGACCATTTTGTCGAAATTTTTGTCGCAATAGCCGGGATAATTGCGCGCCGAGCTGCACACGTAGTTTTGGTAAAAATAGACGTCGGGATCATCGACCGCGGTCCCCAATACATTGAGCCCGACCTTGAAATCCTTGCGGATCAGCTTGGGGACCCAGTTGGCCGTCTCGACGGTTTCGAGCTCTCCATCGAGATAGATTTCTTTCAACTGGTCGATCAGTATGGCCGCCGGGTCGCGGTATACGGCAATATTGCGCGTTGAAATCTTCATCGGCAGACGATTGTTGGGCCCATAGCCGAGCTTCTGCATGATTGCCTGGGCTTCATCACGGTTCTTGTTTACGTCGCCGCTGTAGCCGGGCAAGATTTTCAACCTCTCCGCCGGCATTCCCCATACGCCTTCCGGGGGCGGCAGCAATGCACCGCCGAGCTCGCCCTCTCCTTGGCCGAGGATGTCGATAAAGGATTTCCGATCGAGCGTCAGAGCCATCGCCCGCCGCAGTTCGGCATTGTCAAATGGAGCGACGGTCCGGTTGACCAGCATCCCGATCGACTCGCTGGCCATGCCGATCTCGCAAATTGCCCGCGGCGACTGTATCTTGATGTCCTTTAGCAGCGGTATCGTGACCTCATAGGGAAAGGTCATGTCAAACTTGCCGGCGATAAAGGCGAGAATCGCGGTCGAACGGTTCGGAATGATGTCGTACTCGATCCCGTCGAGATAAGGCCGGCCCGGCTTCCAGTAATCGGGGTTGCGGGCGATTTTGATGTACTGGTTTGGTTTGTAATCTTCAAATTTGAAGGGGCCGGTGCCGATCGGGTGCTGGCGCATGTCGCGCGGCGGCACATGGCAGGGATAGATCGGCGTGTCTCCCGAGGCGAGGAGAGCGAGGATGGCCGGCTGCGGCCGCTTCAGGTGAAGGGTCGCCTCCAGGGGGCCCTTGGTCGTCGTGTTGGCAACATTGACCCACCAGGTCTCACGATAGTTGAGCCGGAGCTTTTCTTTTCCCTGGTTGGTCAAGAGATCGAAGGTGCACTTCACGTCCTCGGCGGTGAAAGGCTTGCCGTCATGCCATTTGACGCCGTCGCGCAGCTTGAAGGTAAGTTCAGTGCCGTCCTCGCTCCACGCCCAGCTGGTGGCGAGTTCCGGGACGATCGATTGCATGCTGTTTTGCGGGACGTGCTGATCGAAGATCACGAGATTATTGAAGACGCCCATCATCGGCATGATGACGCCCACTGTGCCCTCCTCGTGGATCGACATGCTTGCCGGGCTGTCGCGGTGATAGACCCGTAAGGTCCCGCCCTGCTTCTGAGCCAGCGCCATATTGGCGGCCGGCATGAACAGAGCGAAAACCGCGAGTGCCTGGAGTAATTGCTTCATTTTGACGATCCCTTCGGAGGGGCCCTACCCCAGGATCGTGGGCGGCGACCGGATGGCGGTAAAGCGTCAAAACCGCTGCTCTGGCATACGCATCGGTGCCGGGCGCCGCAAATCGTTGGCGACCATCCTTCGCGAGTGCGCTATCTCATGCTCCATGATCCCGACGCGCTACTGCCGTCGCCGGGTCTAGCGCATCTCCTACGCGGCTAGGTAACATGCCTCCCGCGACTCTCATTGGGATTGACGAACGATGCGGCTCGAAGCGCTCTTTCGGCCAAAATCGATTGCGATCGTCGGCGCGTCGGACAAGCCGACGATCGGGCGGCGGCTGATCGCCTCGCTCGATCGGATCGGCTTTGCCGGCCCGATTTTTCCGATCAACCCCAATTACCCGACGGTGGCGGGCCGCCAATGCTACGCGAGCCCAGCCGATTTGCCGGAGGCGCCGGATGTCGCCGTCTTTTGTGTCGGTCACGCCCGTGTTCTCGATGCGCTCCTTGCCGCGGCCGAACGCGGGGTAAAGGGCGCTGTCATCTATGATGGCGGCTTTTCCGAGCGCGGTGAGGAGGGGCGCAAGCTCCAGAGCAAAATCGCGGGGATCTGTCGGGATGCCGGCATTGCGCTATGCGGGCCAAACTGCATGGGGGTCCTCAACCCGCACGAGCGCAGCACGACTTACCTGCAGGAGCTGCGGGACGCGACTGGTCTCGCCGGCAATGTCGGCCTCATCTCGCAGAGCGGCGCGTTCTGCATTACCCTCCTGAGCGATATCAGGCGGTTTGGCTTCAGCCATGTCGTCTCGTCCGGCAACGAAGCCGTGCTGGCGGCGGCGGATTATCTCGAATACCTCGCCGATGATCCGAAGACCCAAGTGATCGGCACATTTATCGAGACCGTCCGATCCCCGGACCGTTTTGCTGCGGCGCTCGACCGTGCCGCCGCAGCGGGGAAGCCGGTCGTCGCGCTAAAGGTCGGGCAGACCGACCGCACGCGGCACGCCGTCACAACTCATACAGGCGGGCCAGCGGGAGACCCGAGTGCTGTTTCGGAACTGCTGCACGCCCACGGCGTCATCGAAGTGTCGGACCTCGTCGAGTTTACGGAGGCGCTTGCTGCCGCCCAAGGTGAACGGCGATCTGTGGGACGGCGGATCGGGGTGGTAACTTCCTCGGGCGGACTGGCGGAGCTGCTCCTCGACGCAGGCGCGTCGCTCGGTGTGCAACTGCCGCCGTTGTCCCCTACCATCAAGGCCGAGATCGAGGACCGGATCGGCTTTGTCACGGGCGACGGCAACCCGCTCGACGCCTGGGGCAACGGCACCTTTCTGACGAACCTGCCGATCGCGCTCGCGGTGCTGGACCGCAGCCCGGATCACGACATCGTGGTCTTTTGCCGCGACAATTGTGACGGCCAGCCCTTCGAGATGCCCGAATTGCCGATGAGCTACCTCGAGCTGTTCGTCCGTGCCGCCCAGAGCAGCCGCAAACCCCATTACCTGCTTCACACCCGTCCGGGGGTTATGAACCGGGAGCAGGTCGTGTATCTGCGCGCTGCCGGCATCCCGGTCGTCGGCGGCATCCGTGAGGGCCTCGGCGCGATTGACCGGCTGGCACGCCATGCTGCAGCAAAAGGAGTGTAAACCTTGGCCGATCCCTTGGTGTTCTACGATGTCGACGAGAAAGTCAGCATCATCACTCTCAACCGACCGGAAAAACTCAACGCAATCAGCGCCGAGCTGCAGCATCAGCT
>JBJMQW010000541.1:0-6563 GCA_045802495.1 Allostellaceae bacterium
TACTTCAGTTCGACTTCGGCAGGCGCAATTGTCGGCAGCCGGTTGGGGTCGGTCCGCACGAGGCGCGGAAGGTTCACCGAGTCGGTTTTCCAGCCGTGATGGAGGAGCGTCCCGGAGAACTCTCCTGGCCCGCTGATCTTGCCGATCAGACGATACTCATCGGCTGCATATCCCGCGGGAATCGTAACAGACGAGTCCTCGCTTTCCTCGCGTATGGGTCGAATGCTGAAGTGTTCCTCCAGCGCGGCTTTGCACCCCTGGTGCACGACCCGAGCGGCAGCGCCAACTTGGGCGTCGTCGTAGGTTGTGATGTCGTCCATTAGAAAATCGATCAGCCGGCCGCGCTCCTGAAATATGGCAAGAAAACTGACGATTTCAGCTTCGGCGCGATTGCCGGCCGCCTGGACCGGCACCGGGACCGGCCTGGCTGTCTCGGTTCGGTTCTCGAGCCCCGCTTTCTCGCCGCGGATGAGGAGAGTCGCCAACAGCAGGCCGAGGGCGATCGCCAAAGAAGCGCCCGTCAAATACACCCGGAAATCGCTTGTCTCAGGAAACAGGGCCAACGCGTTCAACGCCGCTAGCACGATGCACAAGGTGATCGAAATTGTTTTGAGAGTGGCGTTCGGCATTATCACTTCCCGAGTTCATGCTAGGCATTGGCAGCGTGCCAAAAAGATGGGGGTCATTCCGGGACGGCCCGTCAGGGTCGGGCGATGCCCGCGCCTCGAAACGACGACATTCATGCATTACCTCGCGAGGCCCATGATGTCGCTTTCCAACTCCCCCGATCCCGCGGTTCCCGGAGCCATCGTGCGGCAGGATCTCGACAACGTTCTGCACCCGATCGTCCAGCACAAGGTCTTAGAAACCAAACAAATGGTCGTCACCTCCGGCGAGAGCTCGACGATTGTCGACGCCGACGGCACCGAGTATCTCGACGGCATGGTCGGGCTGTGGTGCGTCAATATCGGCTATGGCCGCAGCGAGCTTGCTGAGGTTGCCGCGGACCAGATGCGGCAACTATCCTACTTTCCCCACACTGCAATGAACGTACCGGCAGCGGCGTTGGCGGAAAAAATCAACGGGCTCATGGGTGGCGGCTATCACACCTACTTCGTCAATTCGGGGTCCGAAGCGAACGAAGCCGGCTTCAAGATCGCCCGGCAGTACATGAAGCACGAATATCCGGGCGGTAGCGGCTTGCCGACCGTGCGGCCGAGACCGGCGCATATCTGCTTGACGGGTTGCGCGGATTAATGGACCTCAACGTTGTTGGCGACGTCCGAGGCAAGGGACTACTAATCGGCATGGAGCTGGTTAAAGACCGAATTACGAAGGAGCAGCTGGACGCGGGGCAGCTCGCGAGCGTGGTCGATTTCTGCCGGGATAATCGGCTGATCGTCGGCCGTGCAGGCGGCGGCAGGCGCTTTGGTACCACGATCACCCTGTGCCCGCCTTTGGTGATCACCCGTGCGGAGTGCGACCGCATCGTCGACACCATAGGTAGAGCGTTGAAGGCGCTCGACATCGGCTGACGAACGACCGGCGGAGTTTCGTTTCAGCATTGCTGATGCCGCTCGGCAGATGAGGGCTCCCGACGGCGACGATGGTAAAACGAGGATCAGGCGATGAAAGTCGGGATCTCACTCACAAGCAATTACCCGGACGTGGCAAATCCGCGTCAAGGCGCGCACTGGATGATCGAGCGGACCGCGGCGGCACGCCGTGCCGCGCTCGATTCCCTGTTTGTCGGCGATCAGCACGCCTCGTCCACGCCCTCTTATCAGAACACGCCGATCCTCGGGCGGCTTCTCGCGGAATGCGGCGACGCTCCGGCCGGCTGCCTGTTCCTGCTTCCTTTGTGGCATCCGGTGCTGGTGGCCGAGCAGATCGGGACGCTGGCCGCCATCACGCAAGGCCGCTTCATCATGCAATGCGGGCTGGGCTGGGGTGAGAACCGGTTCGCTGCCATGGGGGTCAACATCAGGACGCGGCCTTCGGCTTTCGAGGAAGCGCTCGACATCGTCCGGCGCCTGCTGGCCGGCGAAACGGTGAGTTCCTCGCGGCGGTTTCGGATCGCCCAAGCGAGCCTCGCCTTGCGCCCGACTGAGCCCGTCGAGGTCTGGATCGGCGCCAGCGCGCCGCCGGCCATCGACCGGGCGGCACGGCTGGCGGAGGGCTGGATCGCGAGTCCCGGCCTCACCCGCGAAGAAGCCCGCGCGCAGGCCGACCTGTATCGCGAGCGCTGCGCCGCTTACGGCAGAGAACCGGGCGCCGTCGTCTTGCGGCGCGACATCTATGTCGGCGAGTCGTCGGCCGAGGCGCAGGCGGTCTTGCAGCAGGCGCTGAGCCGGGGCTACCGCGGCATGCCGGCGGAAGCCCTGATCGCGGGATCGGTCGACGCGGTCGTGGAACAGTTTCGGAGCTTCGCGAAAATCGGGTACACCGAGATACTGGTGCGCCATCTGACCAATGATCAGCCGAAGGTCCTGGGTTCGCTGGAACGGCTGGCAGCGGTACGCGCGGCGCTCGCGTAAACCGGGCCGCTCCTCCAGAGCACGAACAACACGGCCCGGAAAGAGGGAGGATCTGCAATGCTGTAGCTTTCGGACATCCAATCTTCGCAAGAGGAGTTGCAGGACTACTACACGCAGTTGGGCGAGCAGCACGTCACTCCGGCCTGGATCGGCGGCGGCATCGGTGACGAGCCGCAGAGTCGTGCCGTGCCTCACCTGTGGCGCTGGCGGAATTTGCGACCGCAGGCGATGCGCGCGGCCGAGCTGGTCGGGACCCAGCAGGCCGAACGCCGGGTGCTGCGTCTGACCAACCCCAAACTTCCCGGGATCGCCAGCAATACCCTCGTAGCAAATATCCAGATCGTGATGCCGGGCGAGATCGCCCGGGCGCATCGCCATTCCGGCGCGGCGCTGCGCCTGATCATCGAGGGCCGCGGCGGCTACACGGTCGTGAACAGCGAGCGGGTGCCGATGGCGCCGGGCGATCTGGTGCTCACGCCGAACTGGTCGTGGCACGACCACGCTAACGACACCGATGCGCCGATGATCTGGCTGGATGGCCTGGACACCCCGCTGGTCCGGATGCTCGAGGCCGGGTTCTACGAGGAATACCACCAGGAGCGGCAGGAGCATGCTCCGCCGGTCAATGCCTCACAGTGGCACTACCCGATGTCGGAGATGCGGGCCGCGCTGCAGCGGCTGGCCGCCGCCGACACCGGCGACGCCGGCGCGGAGATCGCATCGTGGATCGTTTGGCGATCGCGAATGCCCAATCCTTGAGCTTCAGCGGCCCCTTGTAGCGCGTCAGCTTGTCTTCGGAGTTCACGGTCCAGGCCGAGGCACTGGTTCCACCGTGCTGCGCTCGACTTTGCTTCTGACGCGTCGTCCAGAAGGCTGGCGCATCGCCCAGCATCATTTTTCGTCGCCACCTTCCGAACCGCCTATTCCTCCGCCGCAAGCGGCACAGAGCTGAACCAACACAAAATCGGCTAAGAACCGCGTTCAATCGCCTGGATCCATTGCCGAGGCTTCGAAAGCGGAGCGACCGCGGCCAGTGACAAAGGAGCCGGTATTTCCGGATACCGGGGCCGAAGCGGAGATTCGGCAAATCAGACTACCGGGCACCGGGGTACGCCACTTCGGCCGGCGCGGATCGTCTGGCAAAACTGAACCGCGCTTGACCGGGTGGCCGGCAGGGTCGAGAAGCGTCCGGTCGATGGGACGATCGTCGATGAGCACAACGCAACAAAACACCCCTGGGACGTCCCCCAGGGGTCCAAAGGTCGAGACTGTCGGAATTCTTTTCATGTGCGGCCAGAACCTCCCCTTGAAGGACTGCCTGGTCGTCTGGGGCGTCCAAAATCGGCACGGATTGCAACGCTTGGTACGCTGCTTGCGCGCCTCAAATCTTGGTTGCGAACGTCACCATGGGAGCGTGTTAAATGACCCGTACATGTTCATGGTGCAAAATGGGCTTCCTTGGTCCCGGTGTGGCCGACCACGAAGGGCGCGTGTACTGCACGCCTGAGCATCGAGCAAGCTATCTCGCGGATCATCCCGCCAGGTGTGATTGCGGCTGTCAACGCACAAACCCCACCATCGTGCTCGGCCTCCACCGCTTCGCAACAAGCTCATGCCTCATAGGCTATAAAACCGCCACCTAAGCTGGCCCGACATCACCGTCTTCCCAAAAGCAAAGGAGCACCAAAGTACCGGAGAACATCTCCATTGTTCCTGAAGCGCCCATGGGGCCTTTCATACCTTGTTCCGCGATTATCCGCCGGAAAAGATAGCCGAGCTTCTAAATAACATCTGGTTGCCGCCCGACGTAGTGCTGGTGATCCAGAAACGGGACAATATCTGAATAAGGTTATCCCACCTGAGCCGCTCATCGTAGCGGCTTTCTTCTGGGGTATAATGGCTGCGGAGTTCTTCCAATAAAGGAGACTACCGTGACCCTGATACTCCATGCCGGGGCAGAACCCGTTGAGTATGACGCGCTGAGACATCTACCCATCCCGGAAGCGACATCTGCCCATGTCCGGATCTCACATCACCGAGTCGTGTGGACATGCAACAGAGCGGAGAATTCGCACCAGCCAACGCGCCGCCGAGAGCGGCAAATGAAGCAGTTCAAATCGGCCGGCCAGGCGCAGCGTTTCCCGGAGCACAAGATGCAGCGGTTCAAGTCGTCTCGATCGGCGCAGCGTTTTCTCAATATCCATTCCGCCGTCCACAACACCTTCAACTATCAACGACATCTCGTCTCTCGGTCCACCCTTCGGATTTTCAGAGCCGAAGCAGCTGCCCGCTGGCAAGATGCGGTTGCCGTCGCTTGGCATGGAAGGCCTGGCCGTCGCCGGCGTGATAGTCGGTATAGTGCAGAGGCGGAGCGACGTTCGACAGCAACGCGGCGAGCCGCGCCTTGCGCTCGATCAGCGGCCGCGCGCCGATGTCGTCGCCGTCGAGATGCAGAAGGTCGAACAGAAAAAACACCAGCCCCGCGGCGTTGCCGCATCCGAGGCGGCCTGGATCATGCTGCAGCTCCTCAACGTAGGTCGCGACGTCGTGGGGCCGGATCGCGGCAAGTGCGAGCCCGCGGTCCTCACACCATCCAAGGAACCGGTTGCAAGCTCGCACGTAAGCGCGGCGCGTGTTGGAATTGCGTATATTGGCCGTGAAGAATTCGACGTAGCGCCGCGCCACCTCGTCCCCGAGATCGGCGACGAGCGCAGGAACGATATGCGGCGACCGTTGATCCGCGGATACCCGTGAGGTGAGGACGCAAGAGCAGGGCACGATGATTCGGTCGTCGTCTATGCAGGCCGCTTCTCGATAACCAGCTTTCGGGTGCATGCCGCGTTTCTGCCAAGCCGATCAATCGCGCGCTGCAAATCATCGAAAAAGTCGTCGGGTCCGCCTCACGAACTGTCCTTTGGCCTTTGGCGGCCCAAAGTTCCCGACCTGGACCTCAGCAACCCCAGTGCCTTAGGATCGTGCTGGTGTCGGCGGCTTCGATCTGCTGCGCGAAGCGCTGATGATACAGCGCCAACAAGGCATCGTGCGTCTCATCCGAGGAACTGCAAATCGCATCGACAGCAAGGATTACGCGATAGCCAAAATCAACCGCACCCAACACTGCCGCTAGTACGCAGACATCGGTTTCAGCGCCAGTGATAACCAGTGCGTCCGCTTGGCGCTCGCGTAATAGATTCAGCAATCCTCGCTCGACAAACGGAGAATATACGTGTTTGTCGATAACCGCCGCCGGCGGGGCAAAACGGGCCAGAGGGGGGACAAGTTCGATGAGCCGCGGATCGAGGCGACTGCGCGTCATCTCTGACCAGCGCTCGTAATAGCGGCGCCACGAGCCAGGCATCGCGCTCGCTTCGGTGGGTGGAACGAACCGTGTGAAGACTGTGCGCTTGGCTTGGAGGCCGGCAATTTCCTCGACGGCGGGAAGCACGCGCTCCATCCAGGGCGTGTGCCATGGCGTCTCCTCTGCGAACATATTCTGCATGTCGACGCAGAGATGGATGGTGCGCTCAGTCAGCGGGCCAAAAGAAAGGGTGTTGAACTTGGTCATTCCTTAATTCATCTGCCCTTAATTTCATCTGCGCGGGTCTACTGCGTCCGCCCCAAACGCGCATATCTCACCGGCCATGACGGCGCCGGCGGAATCACCAGGCCGAAAGGTGAGCACCACCCCGGCCGCGGCCCTCGCACGCCAGGAAGTGCGAGCTCGCCAGAGCACGTACCCGTTCAAATCGTCAGGCCCGCTCGCGGCTCCTTGTCCTGCCTTTTTCATTGTTTTCCTCGTCTTCTGATTCCTCGTCATCATCTTCGGATCGATTGGCGAGCAATGCCGGAGTGACTTCCTCCTCCGCCAGACGGGTCAATTGGTCGTCGAGCTCACCCCCTTCCTTCAGCGCACGCTCCATGATAGTGGCAACCGTCTTCTGCTCAACCGATTGCGCCATCGATCTGGCGGTACCCCACGCGGCGATGCAGTAGTGCTCGGTTTTCTGCATGGCGGCGATGAGCACA
>JBJMQW010000542.1:0-17238 GCA_045802495.1 Allostellaceae bacterium
AATCCTGTTGTGCGCGGGAGAGATCGGCCTCGGCGGATTTCAACACCGCGGCGGCCTGGTCAATCATCGCTTGCTGCAGCTGCAGCCGGCTATCATAGGTTGCGATCGTCGCTTCCGCGGTCGCAACCGCCGCCTCAGCCTGGGCGACCTTTGCCTTGAAGTCGCGGTCGTCGATGACGAAGAGGATTGCCCCCTCGGCCACAGTCTGGTTGTCCGCGACCTTTACTTTCTTGATATAGCCCTCGACTTTCGGGCTGATCACCGAAACGTCGCTTTGAATGTAGGCGTCGTCCGTTGATTGCCGGAACCGCAACACGTCCCACCAATACCAGCCGCCGATGCTCCCGGCCGCGAGCACCAGCAGCGCCACGGCGATCAAAACCTTGCTGCGCACCTAAACTAAACCGTTCAGTTCAGCCTTGCCTGAAATTGAAATACCGGATAGACGGTGTCAAGCAGTGTCGTCAGGCAGCATGGCAGGCATGAGGGGGCACACGGTCAGGCACAACGAGACCCCGGTCGGCAAGGCGGAGAGCATCCTCGCCGCAGCCAAGAGAACCTTTCTCGCAAGCGGCTTTGGCGCCGTCAGCATGGACACGATCGCCCGGGAGGCGGGAGTCTCGAAGGCCACCGTCTATGCCCATTTCGCCGGCAAGGAAGAACTCTTCGGCGCCGTGATCGGGCGAGAGTGCGGCCTCTATTTCGCGCGGTTCTCGGCAGGCGAACTCAATCCCAATAATGTCAGGGCCTCGCTGACCGTGTTGGGACGCCGTTTTCTCGAACTGCTGCTCTCACCGGACGCCATTGCCCTGCACCGCATTATTCTGGGAGAGGTGACTCGCTTCCCTGGCCTTGGCGAAGTGTTTTGGCGTGCCGGACCCGAGCGTGAGCGCGTCCAGATCGAAGCCTTTCTTCAGACGGCGGCATCTTGCGGTACTTTATCGGTGCTGGACACCCGCCTCGCTGCCGAGCAGTTCGTCTCGCTGGTACGCGGCGACATCCAGCTGAGGCACTTATTGCGCCTCGAAGTCAGGGCGCGCGAACGCGAAATTGAAACCGCCGTGGCGGGCGCGGTCGACACCTTCATTCGCGCCTTCGAGCGCTCGGCCGGGGAGACCGGCGCGTCACCTCTCGCGCCGGAGGCTCAAGAATGCATGCGACCGCGGGGCGAGGTTACGGCCGGACCACGGGGCCGCGGCTGTCCGGCACCGTCGCCGCCTTTTCCTTCCAATCCTTCGACCATGGCGTCACGGGCCGCGGCACCGGCACGCCGTCGACGCGGATCTCGTCCACCTGCTCGTTGAAAAAGCAGAGATAGCCTTTGATCTTCGGGCATTCCGGGATCGGGTCGGGATAGGTCCAGACGAGGTCGCCGAACAGCTTTTCGCCGAACTTGACCGAGTAGTAGCTGGCCTTGCCCTTATAGGGACAGCGCGTGGCGGTCTCGCTCGGCACGAGCAGATCCATGCGCACATCCTCGGGCGGGATATAGTAGCGGGTCGGCAGCCGCGTCTCGAACAGAAAGCGCGCGCGCCGGGTCTCGGCGACGACCTGGCCCCCGACGATCACCTGCACTGAGCGCGACGAGTCGAGCACATCGACCCGCTTATAAGGGTCGCGGGGGTGGACGAAAATTTCTTCGTCCTCCTCATACCAGGCATCGACCCGGTTCCAATAAAAGGCGACGAAATCTCCGATCGCGGCGACCTCCTCGAAGGGCGTGGGATAGCCCCACATCGCGTTCTCCGCCACCTTGTCGCCGACCGCGATCGTCCAATAGGAGGCAGTGCCCTTGTAGGGGCAAAAAGTGTGATGGTCGGTCGGTGTCATCCTGTCCATCCGGACATCCGACCGCGGGAAGTAGTAAACCGGCAAATGCCGGGTCTCGAAGAGCAGGTGCGCATTGGTGCTGTCGGCGATGGTCTCGCCGTTGAGTTTGACGCGCACCCGCCTGGGTGAGCGCTCGAACAAGATCTTGTAGTCGGGGTTCGTCTTGAAACCGGATTCGCGCGTCTCGGTCGAGGTCGCCATGATCCGCTCCTCTTTCCAACTCTGGACGCCAGAATGGTCGCGACGCGTGGAGATCGCAAGGTCGCCGTCGCAGCGGATTGACAGCGTTGGCCGCCGGTGGTGCAGTTCCCCCATCCTCCCGCACAGCGGGAGGCTGAGGGGAGGTGGCGGTGGGGTCATGAAAGCGCCAGCTGTCGATTATGTCAGGCCTCGCAGCCTGGCCGAGGCGGTCGATCTGTTGACCGAACACTGCGGCGAGGCGCGGATCATTGCCGGCGGTCAGTCGCTGATGGCGATGATGAACTTGCGGGTCGCCTCGCCGGGCACGCTGATCGATATCAGCCGCTTGCCGGAGCTGAGTGTGGTTTCAGAGGAAGCCGATAGCGTGACCCTGGGCGCATGCGTGACGCACGCGGCGATCGAGGACGGGCGCGTCGCCGACCCGTCGCGCGGCCTGATGCCGCGGGTCGCGGCAACGCTCGCCTACCGCGCGATCCGCACCCGCGGGACGATCGGCGGCAGCCTGGCGCTGTCCGACCCGGCGGCGGAGTGGCCGACGGCCCTCACCGCCCTGGACGCCGATGTCCTGGTTTGCAGTGCAGGCGGGCACCGATCGATCCGGTGCAGCGAATTTACGACGGGAATCTTCGAGACAAAGCTCGCCGCGGATGAGGTTGTCGAGGCCGTTCGTATTCCCAAGCTATCCGCGGAAGCCCGCTGGGGCTATCTCAAGCTGAGCCGCAAAATGGGCGAGTTTGCCAGCGCAATGGCGGTCGTCGTCGCCGATCCTGCCAGAGGTCATTGGCGCGTCGCCCTCGGCGCGGCCAATGGGGCTCCTCTGGTCCTCACCGAGACCGCACGGCGCGCATCGGAGGGTCGTGGCGGCGACATTGGCGGCGCCGTGGCTGCGGATCTCGACCGCGCACCGGACCGGAATTTCGATATGTTCGAGCGCAACCTTCATGCCGCAGCCGCGATACGCGCGGTACAGCAGGTGCTGCAATGACCGCGATCCGCTTGCAGGTCAATGGCGCCGTCGTTGCAGACGACGTCCCCGCGCGGTTGTCGCTGGCGGATTTTCTGCGCGAGCGCTGCAACCTGACCGGCACCCACCTCGGCTGCGAGCACGGCGTGTGCGGCGCCTGCACGATCCTTGTCGACGGGGAGCCGGCGCGCTCGTGCCTGATGCTCGCGGCCGCCTGCGACGAGCGTGACGTCATGACGATCGAAGGCTTCGTCGACGATGCGGTAATGCAGGCGCTGCGGCGGAATTTTCATCAGCACCACGCATTGCAGTGCGGCTATTGCACGCCGGCAATGCTGATCACCGCGCGCGACCTGATCCTGCGGCAACGCGCCGGCTCTGAGCGCGACATCCGCGACGGCCTCGCCGGGAATATCTGCCGCTGCACCGGCTACACCAATATCGTCACCGCGATCGCCGAGGCTGCAAAGGAATTGGCGAAGGAGGCGCCCAATGCCCGATGACCTGCACGGTGTCGGCGCGTCGTTGTTGCGCAAGGAAGACGCGCGGCATCTGCATGGACGCGGCCAGTTCGTTCCGGACATCAAACTGCCCGGCACGATGGAGGTCGCGTTTGTCCGCAGTCCGCATGCGCATGCCCGGATCAGATCGATCGCGGTTCCGCCCGAGGCGCGCAGCCGTGTCTTTACCGCGGCCGATCTGCCGCGGGTCAAGCCGATCCGTGTCATCTCGCACTCGACCGGAGCCAAATCACCGCCGTGGCCGCCGCTCGCCACCGACAAGGTCCGCTATGTCGGCGAGGCGATTGCCGCCTGTATAGCCCCGTCGCGCGGCGAGGCGGAAGATCTCGCCAATTCAGTGTCTGTCGATTTCGAAATACTGGAGGCGGTGGTCGATGCGCCGCGCGACATGCGCGGCAGCCGTCATCCGGTGCACGAGCAATGGGGCGACAATCTCTATGTCGAGCACGTCCTGGAAGGCGGCGACATCAACGCGGCCGCGCGCGCGGCCGCTGTGACGGTAACCCGCGAATTCCGCATGCAGCGACAGTCGGGCGCGCCGCTCGAATGCCGTGGCGTGCTCGCCTGTCGCGACCACCGTCTCGACGAAGTCGTAATTTACGCGTCGACGCAGACGCCGCATACTTTGCGCGTTGCGCTCGCCGAGATCCTCCATCTCGAAGAGCGCCGCATCCGCGTTGTCGCCCCCGATGTCGGCGGTGGCTTTGGGCCCAAGGCCCGCCTCTATCCTGAAGAAATCGTCCTCGCCGCGTTGGCGCTCACGCTCGACCACCCGGTCCGCTGGATCGAGGATCGCAACGAGCACCTGCTGACAACGGCGCACACGCGCGACCACCATTACAAAGTGACCGCCTTTGCCGACCGGCAAGGCCATATTCTCGGGATCGACGCCGAGATTATCGTCGATGCCGGTGCTTACGGGTTGTGGCCGCAGGGTCCGTATCACGAGGCGGGTATGGTGGCGCGCGCGATGCCCGGTCCCTATACGATCCCGAACTACCGCGCGAAGCACTACACCGTGGCGACGAACAAGACGCCGCTCGGCCCCTATCGCGGGGTCGGCCGCCCGGGGGCGTGCTTTGTCATCGAAAGGCTGGTTGACGAGATTGCCCGGGCGGTCGGACGCGAGCCCAATGAGGTTCGGGTCCTCAATCTGGTGCGGCCCGAACAGATGCCGTTCACGACAATTGGCGGCATGCGCCTCGACAGCGGCGATTATGCGCAGAGCGTGCAGCTGTGCGCCGAGCTGTTGGACATGCCGGCGAACCGGGTACGGCAGCAGCGGGGCGAGCCCGATGGGCGGCTGATCGGCATCGGCTTTGCCACCTTTGCTGAGCAGACCGCGCACGGCGCCGCCGAATTCGCCGCCCGCGGCGCCTCGATCATTCCGGGTTTCGAGAGCTGCACCGCGCGCATCCTGACCGACGGCAGCGTCGTCCTGATGGTCGGCATCCAATCGCACGGCCAGGGCCTCGAAACGGCGCTGTCACAGGTCGCCGCCGAAGAGCTCGGCATCGACCCTGCGCGGATCTCGGTGCGCCACGGCGACACCGAAAGCACCGCCTTCGGGTTCGGCACCTTCGCCTCGCGCAGCATGGTCATGTCGGGCGGCGCGGTGGCCCGCGCCAGCCGCATGCTGCGCGACAAACTCTGCCAAATCGGTGCGCATCTGTTGCAATGCGACATCACCCAAACCCGCTGCGCCGATGGGTTTGTATCGGGGCCGCAAGGGTCCGTCACGATCGCCGAGATCGCCAAGGTCGCGCATTTGCGGATGGATGGGCTGCCGCCGGGCGTCGACCCATTGCTCGACGCGACCGCTACCTATGAGCCGGCGATCAGCACCGGTGTCTATTCTTATGCGACGCACGGCGCCGCCGTCGCGGTCGATCCCGAGACCGGGTTTGTCGAATTGCTCGACTACGCCGTCGCCGAGGATTGCGGCACGATGGTCAATCCGATGCTGGTCGAGGGCCAGATCCGCGGCGGCGTCGTGCAGGGCATCGGCACTGCTCTGTTCGAAGAAATTCCCTACGACGAAGCGGGACAGCCGCTTGCCGGCACGCTGGCCGATTACCTGCTGCCCGGCGCCGCCGAAATGCCGGCGATCAAGATCGGTCACCTGCGCACCCCGACCCCGCACACCGAATACGGCATGAAGGGCATGGGGGAAGGCGGCGCCGTCGCCCCGCCCGCCGCGATCGCCAATGCCGTCCGCGACGCGCTTTCTTCCATAGGCGCCGAAGTCAACGAAACCCCGATTACCCCGCGCCGCGTCATGGCGGCGATCCGCAAGGCGCGCGCATAGTTTAGCGTCGTCCTGGGTCGCGGGCCGCGTCCCCATAGGCAGGCGCCGGAAATAGCAGGCGATCAGGCGATCCCGCCCGGTCGAAGCCCGGCCACGGCAAGACTCGGCTCTTGTTAGTCGGATCCCTTCCGGCTGAGGAAATCCCTGAAGCCTTCGCGCGGGTGGCCGGCGAGTAGCCAGGTCGCGCGCGCCTGTTCCTCGTTGTCGTAGCGCTCGCGCCAGCCCATGCCGATCTGCTCGTGCAGCAGGCGTTTGAGGCCCTGCACCATACGCGCGTCGTTCTTGGCGATCATCTGCCCGATGTCGATGCAGGTATCTATGAGGCGCGCCGAAGGGACGATTTGATTGAGGAGACCAATGCGCTCCGCCTCCTCGGCGGTGACAATGCGGCCGGTATAAAGCAGCTCCTTTGCCTTTGGCAGACCGACCAGCAGCGGCAACGACCAGCTCGAATTGACCCGACCATAGCTGGCCGCGAGAAAACGAAACGCTGTGCGCTCGCAGCCGACCCGCAGGTCGAGGGTCGAGCTCAACAATGCCGCGCCGCCATAGGCGAGCCCGTTTATCGCCCCGATCAGCGGCTTGGAAAAAGTCGCGATGTGCCAAGTGGCGCGGCCGCGCAACTCCTGCCGGGTTGTCAACTCCTCGGCGCTGAGCCCCGCCATTTCGTGAATGTCGGCGCCGGCGGAAAAGGCCCGGTCGCCGGCCCCGGTCAGGATGACTGCCTTTATCTCGTCATTGGCTTCGTATTGGGTCAGGGCGTCGTCGAGCTCGCTCACCAGCGGAAAGCTCAGCGCATTGAGCTTGTCCGGCCGGTTCAATGTGATCACGGCGACGCCGTCGAAGTGTTCGGCCAGGATAAATTCGTACGCCATCGCTCGCTCTCCTCGATCCGTCGTTCGTTTGACACTACGCAAGAGCCGGTGTTAGCTCAACTCCAATGCAGCGAGGGAGAGGCGGCGATGGCTGGTGCGCTCGAAGGTGTACGGGTATTGGAATTGGCGCGGTACCAGGCGGGGCCGCGCGGTGGCATGATTCTCTCCGACCTCGGGGCCGAGGTCATCAAGATCGAAAAATTGGGCGGCGAGGAGACCCGCAAATCGCCGCCCCTGGTGCGTGGGCAGAGCGTCTATTTCTCGGTCTACAACCGTGGCAAGAAGAGCCTCTGCCTCGATCTGCGCACCGAACGCGGCAAGGAAGTGTTCGCGGACCTGGTCAAGACCGCCGACATCGTCTTGCAGAACTTCCGTCCCGGGGTCATGGACAAGATGGGGTTCGGCTACGACCGATTGCGGGAACTGAAGCCCGACATCATCCTCGGCTCAGTCTCGGCCTTTGGCCAGTACGGCCCCTACCGCGAGCGCCCGGGCTTCGATCCGCTCGGCCAGGCGATGAGCGGGCTGATGAGCCTGACCGGAATGCCGGTTGGCCAGCCGCTCGGCACCGCCTCCTCGATTGTCGACCGCTATACCTCGCTGCATGCGACAATCGGCATGCTGGCGGCGCTGCATCATCGCGACCGCACCGGCGAGGGGCAGGAGGTCGATGTCTGCCTGATGGATTCCGGGCTGACGATGGTCGAGATCCCGACCTCCTACTATCTCGCCACCGGGCAGGAAGGGGGCGAAGGCGGCCGGCCGCCCTACAAGGCCAAGGACGGCCATGTCGTGATCTCGGCCTCGGGGCGGGAGATGGGCTCGCGGCTGCTGCAGATCGCCACCGGCGACCCCAACGCCGTCGCCAACACCGGCGCCTTCACGGGCCGGATGTCGCTCGACGATTCACCGCGCAAGAAGGTCGAGGCTTGGTGCCTTGACCATACGGTCGACGAGATCGTCGCCGCGCTCGTTGCTGCCGACATCCCGGTGGCACCGGTCAAGACGATCCCACAGGTCGCCCAAGACCCGCATCTCTGGGAGCGCGAGATGCTCGTCAAGATGGGGGACCCGGTGGCCGGCGAGATGTACCTCCCTGGCGCCACGATCAAGATGTCCAAGACCCCTGGCCGCGTCGGCCCGGTCCCGACCCCGGGCCAGCACACCGACGAGGTCCTTTCCCGGATTTTGGGCTACGATCGCGCAACCCTGGAGGAACTGCGGCAGGCGCAGGTGATTGCCTGAGCGGCCCGGCATCCAACAAACATCAGCACGGCTTGTCGCCGGCCAGGGTCACGCGGTGCATGACGCGGCGATAGCGACCGGGGTGATCTCCGGAAAACCCTCGATGCCCCTGGTGAACGGGTATTCGACGAGCTCGCCAAAATGACGGGCGAAACTGAGAAACCGTTCCGGCGAGAGGGTCTGGTTGCGAGAGAAGAGGACGAGATGATCGCGCCGTGCAGCCCGCAGGGCCGCTATGGTAGCCCCTATCGAGGTCTCGGGAAAGATCGAGGCCGGTAATCTCGGCGCCCAATGCGCCGGCGATCGGCCGGATGTCGAACAGGCGGTCGGACATCAATCCCCGGGACGGATCTCGACGATGTCCTGTGCAAAAATCATCTCCTCGCTGCCGATGCGCGCAGGGTCGTCGGGTGAGGACAGATAGCGGGCAAAGACCCAGACGCCGTCCGACGGGTTCGACACGATTTCCGCAGTCGCGCCGTCTATGAGCGCGATCCGGGTTCCGGGCTCCAATATCCGGATATTGATCGGCTCCGTCATTCCGCCGCCCGCGCGATCCGCCAAGTCGCCAGTTCGCCCCAGCTTCCGGCGTCCATGAACTCCGCCCAGCGGCGGTAGAGGTTTCTCAGATTGTGCTCGCTGGATTTCGTCTCGGTGATGTCCATGACGGTCCCCGGCAGGCGCAATCCTTGGAACTCGTAATTCTCGGTCTCGAAGCCGAGCCCCTGCTCGTAGCTGTAGGGGTAGCGGCGCGCGATCGTGCCGCGGCTCGCCGCATGCGCATAGTTCCAGTTCTCCATGTCGTCTTGCTCGGTCATCCCGCCCGGGCCGGAATAGCGGATGTAGTAATCGCGCAGGAAATCCTTGACCTCGGCCGGCGCGGCGGCATCGACTAGATACCAGCGCCAGACTTCGGTCTGATGAGGCCCCCGCGGATGCCAGGCCGCGATGGTCCGCGGCTGGCGCGGATGCAAAGCAGTATTGGGGAAGATTTCGCCGGGGCTGCCGATCAGCCGCGCCCACTCGCCGCGCCGCCGGCGCCGCTCTTCTTCGCAATGCGCAAAGTATTCGGCAACCACCGAGGAGTGCTGATAGGAGGGCGGCGTCGGCAGGTCTTTCGGCAGTACATAGACCCCGGTCTGGTGGCCGCGCTCATAAAAGGCGACGTGCAGTCGCCGCGCCATCTGCCGCTCCTGCATGTCGCGGCGGCCGCTGCCGCTCGGGCCAATGCCGACCAGATCGACCGAGCGGTGACTGATATTGTGATAGCTGTCGCCGCAGAAATTCTCGGCCGGGAATTTCCAGTTGCACGGAATGCGCCATTTCTGAATGCCGCCCAGTATCTCTGTGCCGCCCTCGCTGCCGTCCCAGCCATCCAATGTCAGGTCGAGATAGCGTACGAAATCGCCGAGATATTCGAGAAAAGGCGGGGCCGACGGATCCCAGCTGGCCCAGACCGTGCCCTTGTAGAGGCATAGTTGCGGGACCTCGACCAGGCCCCATTGCGCCTTGTCGAGTTTCTCGTGATAGGCCTCGCGGAAATACGGCACGCCGACCAGCTTGCCGTCGGTGCCGTAGCTCCAGCCGTGATACGGGCAGGTGAAGACCGGGGTGTTGCCCTCGTCATAGCGGCACACCTTCATGCCGCGATGCCGGCACGAGTTCAGGAAGACATGGACCTTGCCGGCCCGGTCGCGGCACAGGATGACCGACTCCTCGCCCATTCCCGAGACGAAATAATCGCCCGGCTCTGGGATCTGGCTCTCGTGGCCGACAAACAGCCAGACCCGAGCGAACAACCTCTCCAGCTCCTCCTCGTAGATCTCCTCGTTGACGAAGATCTCGCGGCTGATCTGCCCCGCTGCCATGTCGACAAGACCAGGGCGATATCCTTGATTCGCTGCTGTCACCGCACCCTCCCTGATCCGGGATCTCCTCTTCCCGGCGAAGGCCGGGACCCATGGTCGAAATAGGCGCCGGCCTTCGCCGGTGCGACAAAATGAGGTCTCAAAAGAAGAAGGTCAGGTTCTTCGTCAGCAAGACATTCTGATCCAGCACGATCTTGCGCCGCGCAATATTCCATTGGCCATCGACGCGGCGCAGCAGATCCTCGCGCTTGCCGACCAGGAAATCGGTCTCCGTTTCGACGCGGTTGCGATAGATCAGAAACCGGCACTTGACGGTGACTTCAGCCGGCGCCTCTACCGAGGGATTGACCTCGACGAGTCGAATATTCGAAACCATGTGCGAGATTCGCGAGACCGGTTCCTCGGCCCAGTGAATGCCGGTGAGGATCTGCTTGACGCGCCGCGTCAGTGTTTCCTTTCCCTCGTCGAACCAATTGATGTCCTGACCCGCACGCGTGAACTCGTGCTCTTCTTCGCCGAATTTGACATTGCGCCGCATCGGCATCCAATACCGCACGTCGTCGGCGACCAGCGCCAGCCACTCCTCATAGCGCCGATCATCGAGGAGGTCCGCCTCATGGTAGAGGAACTCATCAATCTCCTGTTTGAGGAGAAGGCGAGTAAGATCTTCGTCTCGGCTCATCCTAGCACCTGTGTCGTCACCCCGCGCAAGCGGGGGTCCAGGGCCACCGTCGCAGTGCTGGCTCCGGATGCCCGCCCTTGCGGGCATGACGTGTAGCGTCGTCCGCTACGCGGCTGCCGCGCGCTGCGCCATTAGCTCGGCATCCCACGGGCCCGGGAAGCGGCCTTGGCCGGTCATCTCACGCGTGAAGACGTGGTAGTCGACCGGCCATTCTGCCCGCGGCATTTCGTAAAATACCTCGACGCCATTGCCGTCGGGATCGCGCAGATAGATGCCGAGCGAGATGCCGTGATCGGCGATGCGCTCGATTGGCTGCCCCATCTCTTTCAGGTGGTGGTAGAACTCCTTCAAATCGTCGAGCGATTCGAGCCGCCAAGCGAGATGGTTGAGGCCGACCTGGCCCTTCTGCTGCAACGGCGCGTCGGAGCCCAATTGCATCAGCGCCACCTCATGCGACTGCTCCGTGTCGGCTGACATAAAGGCGGCCCATCCCGGCCGGTATTCATAGGTATGTAGGCCGAGCAGGTCTTCGTACCATTTCTTGGAACGCTCAGCATCGCGCACATACAAATTTACGTGCTGCAAATACATTGGTCGCTTGGCCATCTTTTGCTCTCCTTTCATTCAGCATCGTCATCGCGCCCGAGAAATTCGAGGACGCGGTCCATCACTTCTTTCTTCGGGTAGATCTGCGCAATGGCGCGGGCGCGGGTCAGCGGGTCACTGGCAAAGAACCGCTCATAGAGCACCTGGCGGCTGCCAAAGGCGTTGCCGGCAAGATCCCAGGCCAGACGGAACAGCTTGACGCGATCCCTTGCCGACGCATTGTCGGTCGCCAGATACTGCTCGATATCAGCGCCGAGCGGCCCCTCGAAATCGGCCTCCGTCGGGGTCAGCATAAAGCTGCTCGAGCCCAACAGCTGCAGGATCTCGATCATCCGCGGATAGGAGTTCATAAACAGATTGCGCGGGCTCTCGACCATCAGGGGGTCGGGGGTCATGACGCCCCATTCATCGAGCTGCGCATCGGCCTCGGCCGCGCGCATGCAGGCTTTGGTCAGCTGGGCATAGAGCATCAATTCGCCAATACGCTCCTCGACATGCGGCAGATGGGCGTTGCCCAAAGTCTGCGCCATCAGCAATGCGACGCCCAGTACGAATTCGCATTTGGCGAGATTCTTGGCCGCGCCCTGATGCGCCGAATGCGCCGAGGAATGGGTCGCATTGGCAGTTCGGTTGAGCATGTCGACATCGCCTAGCAGGAACACGCGCTCCCACGGCACCAGCACATCGTCGAAAAAGACGACGCAATCCATCTCCTCGAAGCGCGAGCCGAGCGGATGATCGAAATGCGACCGTCCCAGATCGAAGCTCTCGCGGCACAGGAATTTGAGCCCCGGCGTGCCACAGGGGATCGCAAAACTGAGCGCGAAAGGGCTGTGGCTCTCGGTATGACGCCCCATGCGCGGCGAATAGACCCCGATCTCGTCGGCCAAGGGTCCCAATGTCGCGAGGATGCGGGCGCCGCGCACGATGATACCGGCCTCGGTCTCGCGCACCACCTGCAATGCCGTTCCCTCCTGCAGGTTGAAGACCCCGGAGACGGTGCGGCTGCGCTGCAGGTTGATCAGCGAATGGGTCAGAGTGAGATCGTTCTCGCGAATGTATTCGTAGTAACGCAGCATGTTCTCGCCCCATTCGGGGCGGCCTTGCGCGAAGAACTCATGGGCCCCCGCCCAGGCGGCGTAAGTGACGTTCATGAAATCGGGGGAGCGGCCCATCATGCCGCAAGTCGCGCGCGCCCAATTGAGCATCATGACGCGGCGTCGCTCGAGATCCTCGCGGGTACGGGGAATAAGGAATGACAGCCCAACGCGATCGCCCGTGCTTGGCGAGACATAAGTCATCTCGTCGCGCAGTTTGGCGTCGTGCTGCATGTCGTAAAGCGCAGCGATAGCGCGCGCGCCGCCGCGCAGACCAGGATGCGCGGTCGGGTCGGCGACCCGCTCGCCGGCGAGCCACACCTCCCGCTCCTGCTCCCGCAGGCCCGCGAGATATTGTTTTCCCGTGCGCGCTGGCATGCCGCCTCCCGTATCGCAACGCTACGCGGAGCCTACACCGAGGTCAGGGCAAAGGCCAGAGGCCCTCGCCCGTCAGGCCTGGAGGCCTTAGCGGGTGAGGGCCTCTGGCTGACCGCTCACCCAAACCGCGAGACGTCGACCGCCTTCTCGGTGATGAATTCGAGCAGCGCGGGGGTGCCCTCCCGGGTCTTCTCGATGCCGCGGCGGATCGCCGGAACGATCTGCTCGGGCTCGGTGACCCGCTCGCCATAGCCGCCGAGCGCCCGGGCGAAATCGGCGTAATTGCCGCTGATGTCGGTCGAGCGGTATTTTTCGGTCGCCACCGGCATCACCTTCAATTCGATCGCCATCGAGAAATTGTTGAGGAGGATCGACAAGATCGGGATGCGCTCGCGCACCGCGGTCTCGAAATCCATGCCGGTAAAGCCGATCGCGGCGTCGCCCCAGACATTGATGCACAGCTTGTTGGGCGCGGCGAGCTTCGCCCCCATCGCGAGGCCCAGCCCATAGCCGAGCTGCGTGGTCTTGCCCCAGCCGAGATAGCCGAGCGGCACCTCGCTGACCCAGAACGGCGACAGCTGGTCGCGCGGGCTGCCGGCGTCATGGGTGATGATCGTCTCTTTGACATCGACCGTGTGCAGCAATTCCCAGATCACGCGATAGGGCGACAGCGGCTTGGTGTTCTGGGTCAGCCGCGGCATCCACTGCTCCATCCACTCGTTCTTTAGCGAGCTGATGCCGCGCGTCACACCGTCGAGCCGGCCGCGCGGCTTCCCATGCAGCCGGTCCTTCACCTCCTCGAGCAGCGCGTCGAGCGTCAACCCGGCGTCGCCGACCGCCGCCAGCTCGACGGGCACATCCTTGTTGATGTCGGTCGGATCGAGCGTCGCATGGGCGATGCGCATGCCCTTGGGCATCGGCGTCGCAAAGCTGGAGCGGGTGAAACTGCAGCCGATGCCGAACACCAGATCGGCGTTGTGCAAGAAAGTGTGCAGCTGCTTCGAGATGCCGATGCCGCCCGAGCCGAGTGACAGCGGGTGATTTTCGGGAAAAGCGCTCTTGCCCGGCAGGGTCGTCATGACCGGCGCTTCGAGCAATTCGGCGAGATCCTTCAGCTGCTTCCACGCCTTCCCATAATGCACACCCTGGCCAGCGACGATGACCGGGCGCTGTGCAGCGACCAGCGCTGCGGCGATCTCGGAGACCGAGCGTGGGTCGGGGCCGCTCTTCAATCGCGGCACTTTCTGGTATTCGATCGGCCCGCTGATCTCCTCGCGCAGCAGATCGGACGGGAATTCGATCAATACCGGCGCCGGCCGCCCATTCTTGACCTGTGTGAAGGCGCGGCGCAGAGCTTCTTCGGTGGCGCCGGGCACCGTCACCTGCTCGATCCATTTGGTCACGTGGCGAAAATTGAGCGCCGCGTTGAAGTTCGGGCGGACCTGGTTGACATTGCGCGCATAGCCGGCCGGCAGCACAACGACCGGGCAGGAATCGCCAAAGGACTGCGCCACACCGCCAAACGCATTCTCGGTGCCGGGCCCGTGCTGCATCGCAAAGACGCCGATGCGGTCGCCCGAGGTAACCTTGGCGATCGCGTCGCACATATGCAGCCCGATGCGCTCCTGCCGCACCATGATCGTGCGTATGTCGGCTTCGGCCGCGGCCTCGATGATCGGGTTGACCGGATAGCCGATCAGAAATTCGATACCCTCGCGCTTCAGGATCTCGGCGACGGCATTGGCGACCTTCATGGTTGTGCTCCTCGGTGTTCAGCGGTCGTGGCGCGATTGTGACATAAGAGATGTGCTGCGGCCATGTCTGTCGCGCCGGAGCCCAGTTGACCGGCGCAGGGAGAGAGGTGGCATGGTTCCTATTTGAGGTAGAAAACTCCCATCATCCGGTGGTGATCATCGGCCACAGCGCATCAGGGCCCGCCGCCATCACCTCTCGGCCGAGCTCGCGCGACCAGTGGCTTTCGGTGCCGAACTCGTCGCGCCATGACCAGAGGCGCCGCGTCAGGCGGTGCAGGCTGTGCTCGTGGGTGAAGCCGATCGCGCCGTGCACCTGATGCGCGATCTCTGCGGCTTCGCCGGCTGCCTCGCCGGCGCGGATCTTGGCCGCGGCGACGGCGAGCACTGATGACGGGCGGTCTGCGGCGACGGCGATGGCGGCGCTCTCGACCGCAACCGTGGCGGCTGCCGCCTGCTCGGCGAGCAGCACCAATTGCTGCTGGATGGCCTGAAACTTGGCGATCGGCCGCCCGAACTGAACGCGGTCATTGGCATAGCGGGTCGACATCGCGAGTGCCGCTTCCATCGCTCCCGCCATCTGCGCCGCGCGAAACAGCGCCCCAAAACGCTGCACCAGCCCAATATCGATGGCCCCCGGCAATGGCGATGAGCGGCCGCCGGGCTCGACCGCGTCGAGATGATCGCGCGGCTCGCCGGCGAGGTTTCTGCCGGGTGTGAAATTTGCCGCTTTCTGCTCGACCACCAGCAGCTTGTTGCCGGCGATCAGCACAACTGCAGCGGCCGCACACCCCCATGGAATGTAGCCGGCATGGCCGGACATCGCCGCCTCTGCGATGTCGAGTCGGTCGCCCGGCTCGACCGGGCCGATCGTCAGTGCGCCGGCCGGGGCTTCGACTCCGCAAGTGGCGCACAGCCACCGCGCGAGCATGGTTTCGGCGAGCGGGATCGGCGCGGCATGATGGCCCGCGGCGCGCAGCACCGTCACCGCCTCGGCCATGCCGCCGAAGCCCTCGGCGAGCACATCCGGATAGCCGGCCGCCTCGACCGCCTGCCATAGCCGGTAGGGCCAGCCGCCTTGTTCCGCTGCCGCCGCGACCTCGGGCGTGACGAGATCGCCGAAGAGCCGCAGAGCGCTGTCGTAGAGGATCGTCTCCGTCATCTGCGCCTGCCTCACCGCAGACCAAGGCCGCGGGCGATGATGCCGCGCAAGATCTCGCGAGTGCCGCCGCGCAAGGTCCAGGACGGCGCGTGCAGGACGGTCTCCGCCAACACCTCCTCGAACCGGTCATTGGCGGCGCGCCGGCGGCCCGGCGCCAAGAGGCGCGCGAGCTCGGGGATCTCGCGCTCAAAAGCATTGCCGAGATCCTTGACGAGTGCCGCTTCGAGGTTGGGGGTCTCGCCCGCCTGCAGCATGCCGGCGATCGACAGCGACATGCGCCGCAAGCTCCACAAATGCGCGGTCATGCGTCCGACCGCCTCGGCGATCTGCGGCTCCGGATCGGGACCGGCGCGGCGCATCAGCTCGAGGAGCAGCTGAAAGGAGCTGATAAAACGCTCAAGCCCGCTGCGCTCAAAGGCGAGCTCGCTGGTCACCTGCCGCCAGCCATCGCCTTCCTTGCCGACGAGCCGGTCGGCCGGCACAAACACGCGATCGAGCACGATCTCGTTGAAATCGTGGTCGCCGGCAAGGTTGATGATCGGGCGGATCGCAACACCCGGCGTTTTGAGGTCGAGGATCAGCTGGCTGAGCCCTTTATGGCGGTCGGCCTCGGCCGGCGAGGTGCGCACGAGCGTGATCGCAAAATGCGATTCGTGCGCATAGCTCGTCCACACCTTGGCGCCGGTGACCTCGTAGCCGCCTTCGACCGGAACCGCGCGGGTGCGGATCGAGGCGAGGTCGGAGCCCGAATCCGGCTCGCTCATGCCGATGCAGAAAAAGCTCTCGCCGCGCGCAATCCCCGGCAGAAAGGCGAACCGCTGCGCCTCGGTGCCATAGCGCAATAGCAAGGGGGCACTCTGCCGGTCGGCGATCCAATGCGCCCCGACCGGGGCGCCGGCGGCCAGCAATTCCTCGGTCACGACATAGCGTTCGAGCATATTGCGCTCGCCGCCGCCATAGCGCTTCGGCCAAGTCATGCCAATCCAGCCGCGCGCGCCGAGCCGCCGGCTGAACGCCGCCGACCGATGACTGCCAAAATCGCTGTTCGGCACCCACAGCCCCGCCGCCAGCTCCCCGGCGATGAACTCGCGCACCTTCGCCCGCAGCGCCTCACATTCAGGCGGCAGCTCAACCGGATCGAAACGGAAGGCGGGAGTCATCGTCAGCCGACGATACGCTTCGTGACCACAGTCTTACAACTGTCGCCCGCAAATTTGACCAAAGCGCTCAGTGAGCCCAGATTCCAGGTCTCGAAGCCGGAGAAGGAGTGATGGCCGAAAAAGAAATAGCCAAAAAAGAAATAGAAGTGCTCGAAGCCACAGTCGGCCAAGTCAAGTATGTGCTCAAGCGGCTCGGTATCGCCAAAGAGCGCGCGCTCACGGTCATTGATAGAGCTAGACGATTGGGGTACGGCAGCGCGGCAGGAATCCTGTCCTCAATGATAGCGGGGCGTCCGGCCGTGTATCTATTCCGAGCGGGTGATAATCCCGTCATTTCGTGACGGCTAGTTAAGATGCTGGCCGTCGCCTAGTGGGTGGCGATTACGGAGAGCATCACTGGGTGTCGTGATTCCACAGACGACAAATTTCTTGGGCCTGCCGCAAAGCGGGGCGAGGTCGCAAGGGTAAGCGGCGGGATCAAGAACGGGAGATAGTTTCGATGAAGACGCTACTGTTTGTCTGTTCTGGCAATGCGGGGCGCAGCCCCGCAGCGCAATATTTGGCCGCTGCGTATATCAATGAGCGTAGCC
>JBJMQW010000543.1:0-8364 GCA_045802495.1 Allostellaceae bacterium
AGCAAGGTCTTCGACCAGACGAGGGCCGTTGACCGTGTATCGCTCGTCATTCCGGCCGGACAGTTTGTCGGAGTGGTCGGGCGCTCGGGAGCGGGTAAGTCGACATTGCTGCGCCTCCTCAATCGCCTAACCGATCCGAGCGCCGGGCGCATCTTGTGGGGCGGGGTCGATGTTACGGGATTGCGGGGCCGCAGGCTGCGCGGCTGGCGCCGCTGTGCGATGATCTTCCAGCAATTCAATCTGGTCGGTCGCCTCGACGTACTGAACAATGTGCTGATGGGCCGCCTCGCCTACGCGCCGGCCTGGCAGTCGCTGCCCAGACTTTGGAGCCGGGAAGACAAGATCATGGCGATGGCGACGCTCGATCAGTTCGGGCTGGCCGAACTGGCGGCGCAACGGGCCGAAAGCCTGTCGGGCGGTCAGCAGCAGCGGGTGGTGATTTGTCGCGCACTCCTGGAGGAGCCCGAAATCGTGTTGGCCGACAAGCCGGTGGCGTCGCTTGATCCGGAGAACACCCGGATCGTCATGGACGCGCCGGGGCGGATCAATCGTCATTACGGGGTGACGGTGGTGTGCAATCTGCACTCTCTCGAACTCGCCCGTGCCTATTGCGATCGACTGGTCGGCATTGCCACCGGTCGGGTCGTCTTTGACGGCGTCCCGGACACATTGACCGATCGCACCGCCCGCGAACTCTACGGCACGGACGCGAACCGCGTGCAGAACGAAACCGAGCGCGGATATGCGGGCGCGGCTGCCGGCATCGTACCTGCGACTTGAAATGGAAGAAGGGGGTTGGACATGACGATCAACCGTCGCGCCCTACTTGCTGGCCTCACTGCCGCTGCGGCGGTCAGCGCGTCCCGGCTCACGAGTGCGCAGAGCTGGCGCGGACAGTACCCCGAGCTGGTGTACGCCGTCGTGCCCGCCGAGAACGCCACTGGCGTGACCGACCGCTACACGCCGTTTGTCGAGTACCTCGGCCGGGAGCTCGACACCGATGTCACATTGCGCGTCGCCAATGACTATGCCGCAGTGATCGAAGGCCAGCGCGCCGGCAATATTCATATCGGCTATTACGGTCCGGCCTCGCTTTCGCGGGAGCGATTGGCGGATGTTCCAGCCGACGCATTCGTTATCGATATTAACAGCGACGGCAGCAAGGGCTACCATTCCGTATTCTACGTCTTGGCCAAAAGCCCCTATCAGAAAATCGCGGATCTGAAGGGGAAAATTCCGGGCTTGTCGATCCGAATTCGACCTCCGGGTACAACATGCCGCTCTACACGCTCGACATTAGCCCGGATATGTTTTTTGCCAAGACGCAGGTCACCGGCAGCCACGAAAACGCGGTATTGGCACTGGCGCAAGGTACGGTCGATGTCGCCGCCAACTGGTGGAACGCCGACGACGATTCGAACCTGACCCGCATGCTCAATAAGGGCATGCTGAAAAATTCCGGACGGCTCGTCAATGAAAAAAGAGGACTTCCGGATCATCCTCAAATCGGAGCTGATCATCAACTCGCCCACAGCTATGCTGTCGAACCTGCCTGAGGACCTCAAATCTGTTGTCCGCATGGCTTTCCTCGAAGCCGCCGCCAAGGACAAGACAACCTTCGCAAAGCTTTCGGACGGCAAGAACCAGCCCTTCCAGCCCATCGACAATGCCGCCTATGACGACGCGATCAAACTGATCCAGTTTGTCGACCGGCTGCGCAAGAAGAGCAGCTGAGGCAACGTCGCCTGACATAGAAAATTGGCGCGGCTTGTCTCGCTGCCGCCTGCAGGGCAGCTTGCGCCGCTGCTCACCTCCTATGCCCGGGCCGCCGCAGCCAAACGCCGGCAGCTCGCGCTCGGAGTGGCGCTCGCAACGATTGCGCTGGCAATTTCGGCGACCGGCGCCGAAGTGCAACCCATCACATTGTGGAACAAGATCGGCAATTTCACCAGTTATTTTGATCGTTTGCTGAAGCTCGATACCGGTGCGCGGGTGTGGACTGACCCGCAGGAATGGTTTTGGGGCTTGGCGCGCTGGAACCGGTTGCTCGGCGAAACCGCGCTGATCGCCTATGTCGCCACGCTCACGGGTGCGCTGGGAGCCCTCATCGGCGCGGCGCCGGCCAGTCGCAATCTGATGCGTCACGCGCCGGTTCGGTTCATGGTGCGCCGCCTTCTGGAATTTTGCCGCAGCGTCCCGGATATCGTCTTTGCGATGATCTTTGTGGCCGCATTCGGGCTCGGCGCCCTGCCCGGCATCCCGGCAATGGCAATTCACACCTCCGGCGCGCTGGGTAAGCTGTTTACCGAAGTCGTGGAGAATATCGACATGCGGCCGGTGGAGGGGATTGCCGCGACCGGCGGCAGTTGGCTGGCACAGGTGCGCTTTGCGGCAACTCCGCAGGTACTGTCCAATCTCGTCAGCTACACGCTGTCGCGCTTCGAGATCAATGTGCGCGGCGCCACGGTGATCGGGTTTGTCGGCGCCGGCGGCATCGGTCAGGACCTGATCGTCGCCATACGCAAATTCTACTACTCCGACGTCAGCGCCATGCTGTTGATGATCATCGTCACGGTGATGATGATCGAGATTCTGTCGGCCCGCTTGCGCCACGGGCTGCTGGCGACGGAGACCGCCTCGTGAGCGAGATGCGCGGGCTACGCGAGACCCTTATTTCCCATGGTAAAGGACTAGGCACCCGCTACCCGGACGTGCTGATCGCCGACTGGCGCCGAAGGATCCCGCTGCTCGCCTGGTAGGTCGCCGCGATCGGGCTCTACATCGGAGGGCTCGCCGTGCTCGGCATTTCACCCGCCGTCATTATCGCGGGCTTCGGTCGGATGATCGAAATCGTCGGGTTGATGCTGCCTCCCGAACCTCAGAGCTGGTCGCGGTTTCTGTGTATCTTGGGGCGCTCGGGCAAACACTCGCGATTGCCTTTCTCGGTACTCTGTTTGCCGCGATTCTCGGCGTCCCGTTGGGGTTTCTCGCCGCCCGCAACGTCGTCGCCACTTCCTCGGCCGGCGCAGTCTCGATACGCTGCGAAGCGTCGATACACTGATCTGGGCATTGATCTGGATCAACGTCGTCGGGCTCGGGCCTTTCGCCGTGCATTGGCTATCATGTCTTCGGATATCGGCGCGTTTGGTAAGCTGATGTCCGAGGCCACCGAGGCGGCCGACCGCCGTCCGGTCGACGGGGTGCTGTCGGCGGGCGGCGGCCGGCTTCACGCCATCCGCTTCGGACTGGTGCCTCAGATATTGCCCGTCATGGCCAGCCAGGTTCTCTACTTCTTCGAGGCGAACACCCGGTCCGCCACGATCATCGGAATCGTCGGCGCCGGCGGGATCGGCCTGCAGCTGTCGGAGCAGATCCGCGTTTTGGAATGGCAGCAGGTCAGCTTTCTGATCCTGATGATCTTGATCACCGTCGCGGCACTGGACTGGATCTCACAGCGTCTGCGCAATGCGATCATCGGTTATCGCGGCTGATCAGCAGCGGATTTCGACGAAGTTGGCGCTGTCATTGCTTCGCTTTCGCTCGCCATGACGATTGAAGTCGGTGCCGCTCCCTCGCCCGTGCAGCCGGACATCGCTCGGCGCTGTAAAGGCGCCATAGTCCGACGTCACCGAGTGCTGGTTCATAAAAGCAAAGGTTCGGACGGCCGGGTCCACGCGGTAGTGTGGCCCGGCCAGCAGCGCCGGCGGCACGACATCCGAGGCGGACTGAACCTCGGGGGAATCGAAGGCCGCTTGGTTCGGCGAAGGTTCTGCACACAGTCCTGCACTGAAATTGGCCAGCAGAAGCGACACAGTGGCGTAGGCGACCATCAACGGCGCGCGCAGACCACAGTGAAATGATTTCATCGATTTCTCAATCGCGGCTTTGGCTGCGCCGAAATGGCGACAGTCGGGCCGTCGAGATCGGAGATCAGCCCCCGAATCGTGTCGTTCTGCTGGACGAGGTGCTCCCCCGAGCCGATGAGCAAGTCGACATCCGCGTCGGGGATCGTCAGCCCGGTCGGAATCGCCTGCAGCCGCTGGCGTTCTTGCGAGTCGGGAATGCTCGCCAGCGAGATATGCACCAATGCGCCGCGCACATCGGCGCAATCATGCCCCTCGATCACCCGAGCCTCGGCGCAGCGAACCTTGCGGATGCTGTCGACCAATTGTTGCAGCTCGGAGCTGGTCAGGATCAGGGTCTCAAAATTGTAGGCGTCGATCTGGGTGCCGGAAACCGCTCCGAAAATTTGACTGAGACCGGTCACGACACGTTGCTTCGACAACGCCGGGTCCGGCGCCGACTGGCCGTCGACGCTGAGGACCAGAACCCGGCGCGACTTTAGCGCAACCCGGCGAAAGGAATCGGCGTTCGCATCGAGCGCGATCGCGCCGTTCGTGACGCCGCGCAGCGCGAGATTGTCCGAAATGCCGCCGTCCATCAGGTGGACATATTGCGTGCGCACGGGGTCGAGATAGCGGTTTGCGATCCGCGCCAATAGCGCTCGGCGGGACAGCTCGTCGGCGGTTTCGGCCCATTCCGACGGCGCCGCAGCCGGCGGCCGGACGCCTCGGCAGTCCGGCGTATGGCTGATCAGGGTGATCGGCGAAAACAGCACCGGAAAGCCATTGCTGGCGGCAACCGCACGCGCCACCGGAAAGCTCGAGAGGTCGGAACACAGCAGATCGAAAGTGGGTTGCGTAAACGCGAAAGTAATGCCGTTGGCGATGTCGGTCGCGTTGACCGAGATAAGCGGCAAGCCCTGACGCAACAGGTCGGCGTAAGTTGCGCCGTGGAACATCAGCCGGTCGTAGATTTCCGCCATCCGGTCGTTGGTGCCGTAGAACGGGTTGACCAACCACTCCCAATTCCAAGGCAGCAGATAGGTGCCGTAGACATAGGCGTTGATGTCCGCCTTCAGAAACTCGTCAGGGAAGTTCTCGAAGCTCTTGTCACGGTGAAGCCCGTAATGCATCGCCGGAAAGCTGCCGCCGGAGACGGCAGCGAGATAGTCGAGCTCATCGAGCAGAGACCTCGTTCGCCCCTCCTCGACCACCGGGATCTGTCTCAGACCGCGCAGCACGCCGTGGGCGAAGGCGGCGGAACGCTTGCCGCCGCCGGAAAACGCCATGATGAACACGACCTCGCCCTGCGGATTTTGCAGCATCGGCAACAGCGCATAGCCGCCGCTGTACACCGGCATCCCTTGCGCGTTGCGCGGCAGCGGCTCGTTGCTCGGCACCATCGCCGTCTGGCAGGTGCACAGCAGCAGTGCCGCCGCGGTCCACAGAATCCGAGCGAGGCGATTTTTCGAGGGGCCAATCACCGGTCGAGCTGCATGCGAAGCCCCGCAAGAAGTTCCAGCTGGCGATCCGGATCGCCGGCGAAACGCACGATGATATGGCTCGCGCCGGAGCTGGCGAAAGCTTGGAGAAACTCCACCGCGCTGGCGGCCGGGCCGCCGTAGCAGGCCTGTCTCTTGCGCATGGCAGCGGCCGGCTGCCCATAATATCTCTCCAGAAAGGCATCGATCCGCTGTCCGGCACGGCCGGCATCCTCGTCGATCGCCAGGGTCACATAGATCGCGGCGACGAATTGGCTGACATCGCGTCCGGCGTCGCGGAGAAGCTGCTGCACCTCGGCCCATTGTCCACGCCAGCGGGCGAGATCGGCCTCGTTGGCGAACCAGCCGTCGAAATGCCGGGCGGCCCGTTCGAGCGCCGGCCTCACCGAGCCCGCCATCCAGATCGGCGGCCCGCCGGCACGGTACGGGGTCGGTCCCAAGACGCCGCCATGCACCGGCCAGCGGCCCTGCCATTCGACGGGCTTACCGGTCCACAGCGCCCGCGCCAGGCGCAATCCTTCCATCATCCTGCCGACGCGGCCCTCGAACGGGACCCCGGCAGCCGCAAACTCCTCCCGGATATTGGGCACGTCGCTGGCAATGCCCGCTCCAAGGACCAGCCGGCCTTCGCTGATCTGGTCGAGCGTCGCCAGCTGATGCGCCAGCACCACCGGATTGCGCAGCGCCGGCAGAAAGACGGCGGTGCCGAGCATGACCTTCCTTGTCCGAGTGGCTGCTGCCGCCAACAAGGTCAGCGGGTCATGACGCGGCCGAGCAAGCAGCGAATCCCCGACCCACACGGAGTCGAAGCCGAGATTTTCGGCGCGCACCGCGAGGTCGAGGAGCGAGGCAGTTTCGGGTCTGCCTTCCATGACCCGCTCTCGCGTCGGCAGCAGGTATCCGATCTGTGGCGGCATGACGGTCTCCGGTGTTCGATGCCCCTCACCCCGACCCTCTCCCCGCAAGCGGGGCGAGGGAGCCCGCCGGAGATTCCCTCTCCCTGCTCCAGCGGGGAGTGGGTTAGGGTGAGGGGCAGATTCCTTATTCGGCGGCGCCGCGGCGATGCGAGAAGCTTTGCTCCTGGCTCGTGATGAATTCGAGCAGGGCGGCGCGGCCGTCCTCGTTCTGGCGGCGGGCGCGCAGGATCGCGTCGCCGACCTGTCCAGGGTCTTCGACGCGCTCGCTCCACCCGCCGAGGTCGCGGGCGATATTCGCGTAGTTGCCGCCAAGGTCACGCGCCCGGTAGCGTTCATGCGACAGCGCCATCGCGTGGGTTTCGATCGCCATCGTCGAGTTGTTCAGCACGATAGTGGTGATCGGGATGCCGCAGCGCACAGCAGTTTCGAAATCGAGGCCGGTCATGCCGAACGCCGCGTCCCCCATGATGTTGACGCAGAATTTGTCGGGCGCCGCGACCTTGGCGCCGATCGCCAGCCCCAGCCCGGTGCCGAGCTGGTGCGACTTGCCCCAGCCGATATAGCCGCGCGGCCGGGTCGCCCGATAGAACGGGTTCAGCTGCTCGCGCGGGCTGCCGGAATCGTGGGTGACAATCGCGTCGGCCGGATCAATCACCCGCATGAACTCCGAGATCACCCGGTAAGGGTTGATCGGCCGCTCCTCTGACCGCAGCTTGCCCTGCCAGCGCGCCAGCCACTCTTCGCGCTTGCCGGCGACTTCCTGGGTGATAGCGTTCGAGCGCGCCTTGCCGTTCAGCCTATCGCGGACCGCCTCGATCAACTGGCCGAGCACCAGCTTGGCGTCGCCTAGGATGCCGAGGTCGGCGGCAAAGGCCTTGTGCAGGTCGCGCGTGTCGTTGGTCGCATGGATGATCTTTTTGCCCGGCGGTATGACCGGTGTGGCGATGCCGTGGCGGGTGAAGCTGCACCCCACCCCGAGCACGAGGTCGGATTTGTGCAGGATGTGGCGGCCGGGCCCCGTGAAAGTGCCGCCACCGGGCCCGAGGGCCAAGGCGTGGTCCTCGGGGAAGGCGCTCTTGCCGTCAAAGGTGGTCATGACCGGCGCCCGCAGAAGCTCGGCGAGCTGCTTCAGCTCTTCGGTCGCCTCCGCGTAGAAGATACCCTGGCCGACCAAGATCATCGGGCAGGAAGCATCGAGCAGCATGCGCGCCGCCTCCTCGACGTCTTGTTCGTCGGCCGCCGATCGGGAGAGGCGAACCGGCCGATGCACGCCCGGGTCGACCGCGACCTCAACGCCGACGACATCGGCCGGCACTTCGACCATGACCGGCCCTTGCCGCCCGTTCTTCACCTGGCTGAAGGCACGGCGCATGACATTGGCGATCTCCTCCGGCTGAATGACCTCCTCGACCGATTTGGTGATCGCGGCGTAGGACCGGCTCGATTTGAACATCGGGAACAGCTGCGCCGTCTCGCGTGGATGGCCGAGCGGCAGGAACACCACCGGGCTCGAATCCGAAAAAGCGGTCGCAACACCGGCGAACGCATTCTCGGCGCCCGGCCCGTATTGCATCGCGAAGACACCCGGCGGGCGGCCGTTGGAAACCCGCGAGAACCCGTCGGCCATGTGCACGCCGACCCGCTCCTGGCGGCAGATGACCGGCTTGATCCCGACAGCCGCCGCAGCCTCGATTATCGGGGTCGTCGGAAAGCAAAAAAGGGTCGAAACGCCTTCGCGCTTCAAGATCTCGGCAATGACGTTCATGACGAGCATTTTTGGTTCCTCCCGAGTGGACGGAACCAGTGTAACTGCGAGAGTCTTGAGCGCCAACCCGGCGAAATGGGTTGAGGCGGCTTAGCCCCCCTTGCTGAGCGTGAAGGCCTCGAAATCCATGCTGTCGAGATAGCTCAGCCGCGTCCAGCCGTCGATTGCCGCTGCAGTCACGTACTCGAAGGACGCGAAGGCCGCCACATTGCAGCCGCCCGGCAGGCAGCCGGGAGGCAGGTTGGCGTCCATCAAGATTTGTGCATTTTGCACGGTGCTGAAATTGCCGACCAATCCAACAGGCGTGCTCGGCTGACTAAACACCAGCTGGTCGACGC
>JBJMQW010000544.1:0-24517 GCA_045802495.1 Allostellaceae bacterium
CGGGCAGAACCCCTCGATGCACGAATAGTCCTTATTGCAGCTTGACTGATCGATTGCCCGCTTGCGGCCAAACTCGGTCTCGACTGGTATTACAGAAAGACAATTAGAGGTTTTCGAGCAGTCGCCACAGCCTTCGCACACGAGATCGTTTATAAAAACTCGTTTGGCGGGGTCGGGGAGACGGCCGCGCTTGCGGCGGCGGCGCTTTTCGGCAGCGCAGGTCTGGTCGTAGACAATGGCGGTGACGCCGCTAATCTCCCGAAACTCGCGCTGGATCGCATCGAGGTCGTCGCGGTGCCGCACCGTCACCCCCGCGGCGAAGTCGACGCCCAACGGGTATTGATCGGGCTGGTCAGTGACGACGGCAATATGCCGAACTCCTTCGGCGGCGAGGTGACGCGTCAGAGCCGGCACCGTCAGCCCGCCATCTATCGGTTGCCCGCCGGTCATCGCGACGGCGTCGTTGAACAGGAGCTTGTAGGTAATATTGACCTTGGCTGCGACTGCGGCGCGGATCGCCAGCACCCCCGAATGGGTGTAAGTGCCGTCACCGAGATTGGCAAAAATATGCTGAGTCTCCGTGAAGGGCGCCTGACCGATCCATGTCGCACCCTCGCCACCCATCTGTGTAAACGTGGCGGTCGAGCGATCCATGAACTGTGCGAGGTAATGGCAGCCGATACCCGCGAGGGCACGGCTGCCTTCCGGCACTTTGGTAGAGGTGTTGTGCGGGCAACCGGAGCAAAAATAGGGCGTGCGGCTAAAGGGAACGACGGTGCCGCCGTGAAGCTGGCGCTCTTTGGCTTCTAAAAACGCGAGGCGTGCGGCGATCTTTGGCGAGGTGTGAAAACGCGCGATGCGCTGCGCGATCACGCGCGCGATCTGCGCCGGCGTCAATTCACCGTTCGACGGCAGGATCCAGTTGCGGTTCTCGTCAAATTTGCCGATGACGCGCGGACGGACATCCTCACGCCAATTGTAAAGTTGTTCTTTAAACTGATTTTCGATGACCGCCCGCTTTTCCTCGATCACGAGGATTTCTTCAAGACCCTCGGCGAAGTGTCGGATGCCCTCGCGCTCGAGCGGCCACGACATCGCTACTTTAAAAAGACGGAAACCGATTTCGGCGGCATGCGCCTCGTCGATACCCAGATCATCGAGGGCCTGACGCACATCCAAATACGACTTTCCGGTCGTCACTATCCCGAACCGCGGCCGCGGGCTGTCGATGACGATTTGGTCGAGCCGGTTCGCCCGTGCGAAAGCAAGGGCGGCGTAGAGCTTGTACTTGTGAAGGCGATATTCTTGCTCGAGCGGTTGGTCGGGCCATCGGATATTGAGCCCGCCGGGCGGCATTTCGAAATCTTCCGGCATTGCGAGCGAAATCCGCTCCGGTCCCACTTCCACAGAAGACGAGCTGTCGACGGTTTCGGCGATTGTCTTGAATGCGATCCAGCACCCGGAATAGCGCGACATCGCCCAGCCATAGAGCCCGAGATCGAGAATCTCTTGGACGCCCGAAGGATTCAGCACCGGGATGCCAGCATCCATGAAGGCATATTCAGACTGATGCGGCAAAGTTGAGGATTTGCAGGTGTGGTCGTCACCGGCAAGCAGGAGAACCCCGCCATGCGCTGCGGACCCCGCCGCATTGCCGTGCTTCAGAACATCTCCACTGCGATCGACACCCGGTCCCTTCCCGTACCACAGCGCAAACACGCCATCATATTGGGCGCCGGGAAAAAGGCCGACCTGCTGGCTGCCCCAGACCGCAGTTGCGCCCAGTTCCTCATTGATCGCGGGCTGAAATCGAATGTGATTGCGATCGAGAAATCGGCGGGCGCCCCACAGGCCTTGATCGAGTCCACCCAAAGGCGAGCCGCGGTAGCCCGAAATAAAGCAACCAGTGTTAAGTCCCGCAGCGGCGTCGCGCTGCCGCTGCATCATCGGCAAGCGCACCAGCGCCTGGGTGCCCGTCAGGTACACCCGTCCTTGCTCGAGGGCGTACTTGTCATCAAGGGTTACCGCCGCCAGCACCATCTCGACCCTCCAACCCCTGCCGCGTAATTGTCGAAGACGTGGTGTCGCTGCGGTAATTGCTCAATGATGGGATCCGTTGAAGCAAGAAAGGAAGGCCGGAGGGAGCGGTTCGGCAATCCACGGCTAGAAAAGGTGCTTGCGACCGACATTTTTGAAAACGACCATTTATCGGTCCCGCCGACCATGTTCCATATCGAAAGTACCGGCGTTCGCGGGGCATCGCTCGATACCGATTGCGGCGATGACGGCAGCGGGAGTAATTCTGGACGCGAAGTTCGGGTTACGGTTCGGTCACGCCATGGACGCAGCCGCCGCGTTTCATCGTCAGCCTCTTAACCCCTCGCTGCTTGCCGCGTTGCGCCAAATGCTGGGCGAGCGGTTGTCGACCTCGGCGGCGGTGTGCGCGCATCACGGAAAAGATGAATCCTATCACGCCCCGCATGCTCCGGATGCAGTAGCCTTTGCGCAAAGTACCGATGAGGTCGCTGCGATTGTCAGGCTCTGTGCCGACCACAAGACGCCGATAATCGCGTTTGGGACGGGTACGTCGTTGGAGGGGCACGTTGCCGCGTTGGCCGGCGGCTTGTGCATTGATCTGTCGCAGATGAACCGCGTTCTGCAGGTCAACGCCGAGGATCTCGACGCTCGTGTCGAGGCCGGCGTCACGCGCAAGCAGCTGAACGAGCACCTGCGCGATACGGGACTTTTCTTTCCGATCGATCCCGGGGCCGACGCCTCGCTCGGCGGAATGGCCGCGACGCGTGCCTCCGGCACCAATGCGGTACGGTATGGGACAATGCGTGAGAATGTCTTGGCGCTGAGCGTCGTACTCGCCGACGGCCGGATCATCCGCACGGCGCGACGTGCTCGCAAGTCGGCGGCCGGATACGACCTGACCCGTCTTTTTGTCGGATCGGAAGGCACGTTGGGGATCATCACCGAATTGACCGTGCGTCTCTATGGGATTCCGGAGGCGGTTTCCGCGGCAGTTTGCGCCTTTCCGACCATCGAGAGTGCTGTCAACACCGTGATTTTGACGATCCAGAGCGGTATCCCCGTGGCGCGAATCGAGCTGCTCGATGAAGGGCAAATGGCGGCGATCAACAGCTATTCGAAGCTTGATCATAAATTAGCTCCTACGCTGTTCTTCGAGTTTCATGGGTCACCGGCTGGAGTGACGGAGCAGGCCGAGAGCGTAAAGGAGATCACCGCCCAATACGGCGGGGACGATTTTCGCTGGGCGACAACGTCCGAGGAACGCTCGAAGCTCTGGCAGGCACGGCACGACGCTTATTACGCGGCGTTGGCGTTGCGACCCGGTTCCAAAGGGCTCGCGACCGATGTATGCGTTCCGATATCACGGCTCGCCGAGTGCATTAGCGAGACCAAGCGGGATTTGACGGGATCACCGGTTCCTTACGCGCTGGTCGGCCATGTGGGCGACGGGAATTTCCACCTCGTGTTCATGATCGACCCGAATCGTCCGGAAGAAATAGCCGAGGCAAATCGGCTGAACGAGCGAATGGTGGCGCGCGCGCTCGCAATGGACGGCACGTGCACGGGCGAGCACGGCATCGGTTACGGCAAAATGCAATTCCTGGCCGCTGAACACGGTGAGGCAGTCGGCGTCATGCGGACAATCAAAAAGGCACTCGACCCCGATGGTATTCTGAACCCGGGCAAGATCGTGCGGGTCTGACCCGCTTGCGGTTTGGCGACGAAATTTTTCCGCAAGATGCGGCGCTGGCGAACAAACCTCTTTCGTTATTCACTGATTTCCCGGTAGTATGCCATATCTAGATGGCTCGGGTTGCGGTGCTCCCGTCAGGTCTCGGTGAGCTGCCCGGCTGGCAATCGTCGCTCTAGCCCTTAGATTTGACCAGCTCGTCCCTGCTCGGCGATGTCGTCATCCGGCACTTTTGGTCGGAGCTTCGTCAGCATCGCGAGAAGAGATCAGAACGACACAAATCCACAAGCACTCAGTCGAAGGGCGTGCAATGGAGAAGTCAAGCAAAAGAGGGAAAATTCCCCAACAGGATTGGCCGGCTATTATAAAACGATATGAATCGGGTGAGACTTTGGCGAGCATCGCCCGTACCTACGACTGTTCGCCGCCAGCGATAAGCTACATCGTGAGTCGGAGCCGAGCGCGCAATGCAGCGGGCGAGGGCGTTAAGGAGCTTTCTGAATCGGAGCTCAGGGGGCAAACGAAAGAATCGCCGCCATCGAACGAATCCCAAGCGGAAGAGCCGCATGACGGAGTTTCGGAGGAGCAAATCGACACGCACGAATTGCACGCGGTCGGGCCGTCGCCGGAAGGCGTGCTGCCCATCGTGACGCCGACAACCCGGCTCGAGCCGCAGACCGCGTCGGAAGATATGCCATTGGCAAATGGCGGGATGGCTCCAGAGCAACGGGGCGGCGGGTTCCACGACGCGAAGCCCGAAAGCCGGGATGGATCCTTCGTGCTCGGCGCCTCCAACGCCAACCAGAGCGGTGCGCAGCGGCGGACTTTGCACCTCTCCTCGCCCTCGCAGAGCGCCCCAAGCGCCAGTCGCCCAAACCAAGATGCGCCGAGCTCTCATCCTACGGAGCCCAGCGGGCGCGTTATCGTGAGTGCGCCGGCGAAACAACCGGAACTCGCGGAGCATGGGGGGCAGACCGCTGCCCCATTGTCATTCACCCCGGTAACAATAAACGGTCCTGCTCGTAAAATGGCGGACAACCACGGGGCGAGAGATGGCGCTTTTATCGACCAGGCGTTGCGCGAGCGCGTGGAGGGCGATATCTCCGCCTTCCTCGCGGCGTTTGATGCCGCTCTTGCCCGTGACACACTGGAGAGTCGCACAGGATTGCGCGAAGCGACAGATCGATTACTGCGGGCCGGCGCCCGCACGAGAATAGAGCTTGAACGCCTGGAAGCGCGTGTGCCACTGCCGCCGCGCGACAATGGCGCCAACGCGCCATCTGCCTGGCGTCCGCGCTGAGCTTGTGTATCCATTCGTGCCCCCTTCTGGCTAAGCCCTCCAGAAGGGGGCACAGATTTGGCCGTTTTCTCAGCCCTGATTGCCGCCAAGATTGACGCCAACATACTGCGTCACGCCATGGCGATTTAGCAGTATGAGAGCGCTTTTCTTCGCCGACGCGGCGGTTTCTTTCAATTTTGTCGCCGCTTCATTTGGGGTCTTGACTGGTTGCTGATCAATCGCGACGATAACGTCGCCTTGACTTAGCCCCACCTCCTCGGCGGCGCTACCGGAATCGACTTTGCTCACCAGCACGCCCTGCACGTCTTTGGCGATGTGGAGTTCACGCCGCGCTTGGTTTGTCAATGGCGCGAAGTGCATTCCCAGCGCAGCCGCGCTCGTCGATTGATCCTCTTCCTGAGCGCCGCTTGCCGAAGCCATCTGCTCGGTATTGGGCAGCTCGCCCAGCGTGGCCTGCAGCTCGACTGTCCGGCCATTGCGCCAGACCTTCAGCTTGGCATTCGCGTCGGGTGCGGCTGACGCAACCATGCGCGGCAGATCGCGCAACCGACCCACTTCGTTGCCGTTGAAGGACAAAACCACGTCGCCTTGCTTCAGCCCTGCATGCGCGCCGGGACTGTTTGGCGTAACCACCGCCACCAACGCGCCGTGCTCGCCCTGCAGTCCCAGGCTTGCCGCGATTGCAGGCGTCACCTCCTGAATCTGCACACCGAGCCAGCCGCGGCTCACTTTACCGTGCTCCTCGAGTTGCGCCACTACGGTCTTGGCGACGTTGGAGGGGACGGCGAACCCTATACCCACACTTCCGCCATTGGGCGAATAGATTGCCGTGTTGATGCCGACGACCTGGCCGTCCAGGTTGAAAGTCGGACCACCGGAATTGCCGCGGTTGATCGGCGCGTCGATCTGCAGGAAATCATCGAAGGGACCGGAATGAATATCCCGCCCGCGAGCCGAAATGATGCCGGTCGTGACGGTCCCTCCCAGCCCGAATGGGTTGCCGACCGCCATGACCCAGTCTCCAACCTGGGCAGCACTGCTGTCGCCAAAGGTTACATAGGGGAGCGGCTTATCGGCTTTGATCTTTAGCACTGCGATATCGGTCTTTGGATCGCGCCCGATGATCTTCGCGGTGTACTTTTCGTCGTCCTGCAGTGTCACCTCTACCTTACTGGCATTGCCGATCACATGGCTGTTTGTCACCACGATGCCCGACGGATCAATAATAAATCCGGAGCCGAGTGCGATCCTGCGGGCTTGGTTTTCAGGATTTTGTGGAAATAGGCGATGTTGCCCGCCGGGATTCTGCTGCTCGAAGAAGCGGCGGAGCATTTCATCGAACGGCGAGCCGGGAAAGCCGGGCTCCGGTGCTGCGTCCGGCTCTTCAACCATCGCATCGGCGGCCGCCTTTTGCGTGACCGATATATTTACGACAGCCGGCGAAACTCTTTTGACGAGCGGAGCGAAGCTTTGATGCTGCATCAGAGCGATCGGGGCGGTCATCGTCTCTGGCGCCGGCGCTGCCGGCGCAGGCTTGAGGTTCTGGGCCGGTGGATCATCGGCCCAGACAAAGGGCGAGAGCGCCAACGTTGCGCCTAGTCCGAAGCCGAGGGCCGCAGCGCGGCCTCTGCCCAGCGCACGGTGCCGGGTGTCTGTATTGCCAACTTGCGCCAAGTATTCCTCCTATCGCGCGGGATGCCGCGCCGCCGAGATCACAGCGAGCGCGTGCCGGGTCGTTAGAGAAATGAGCCGACGACGTGACAGGCGGCTTTCACGCGCATTAATTCGCTGTAACCCGCATCAGGGGCGGGGCTTCGCTGGTCGGGACAATCGAAGCAGATGGAGGCTCCGCGTATGCAACCGGGGGATCTCGGCGTCGGAGGCATTCGATCTTGCCGGCTTCCTTCGTCACTATCCCGGCGCTAGAGTCGCCCGATCGGCGGACATGCCAGAAAGCGACGCGCATGCGCCGCATGCCTGACGCATAGGAGGTGGGATTGGCTCGGTACCGCGAAATCACTTCGGCAGAGATGACGCCCGCCCAGCGCCACGTTCACGATCTGATCGTGGCTGGCCGACGCGGCCGGTTCGGAGGTCCGTTCCAACTGCTGATCCGATCGCCCGAGATCTGCGAGCATGCGGCAAAGCTTGGCGAACATCTGCGGTGGGGAACGTCGCTGCCGGATCGGCTCTCCGAGCTCGCGATCATCGCAACTGCCCAATTCTGGCGCGCGCAATATGAATGGTATGCGCACGCGCCGCTGGCCGAGAAGGCCGGGGTATCCTCCGCCGCCATCGAGGCGATCCGGCGTGGAGACCCGCCGAGCTCCGGACAAAAGGACGAGGCGCTCGTCTACCGCATCTGTACGGAGCTGTTCAAATCGCAACGCCTGTCGGACAACAGCTTCGAGGAAGCTGTGGCCATCCTGGGTGAAACGGGCCTCGTCGAGGTGATCGCAATCATCGGATACTACACCCTGATCGGGAACACGCTGAACGTATTCCAGGTCAAGGTGCCTGAAGGCACGCCGTCGCCCTTCCCCGAATAGCTCAGGCGGCCTGCGGGAGCCCCCGCTCAAGCAGGGTGGCGAGGCGACGTGCGAAGGCGGGCGGATCGGGAAGCTGCTCGCCTTCGACGATGCGCGCCTGATCCAAAAGAAGCCAGGCAAATTCGGACAGCTGCTCAGACGCCCCGGCCTCACCGACGCTCGCCGCCAGCCGCTCGATCAGCTTGTGCCGCGGGTTGAGCTCGAGAATGCGCTTTGAGGCGGTCTCCAGTTGACGATGCTGCTTCAGCAGCCGCTCCAGGTGCATGTCCATATCCCCCTCGTCGGCTATGAGACATACTGCGCTGTCGGTCAGACGGTCGGAACTGCGAACGTCCTTGACCGCCTCGCCAAGCGCCAATTTGAAGATCGCGATCAAACTGGCGAGCTTGGCAGGCGCTTCGGGCACGACCTCCTCATGCGCCTCAGGCGGCGTGATCTTAACCAGATCAACACCGCCCCGCGTCGCGGATTTGAACGGTTTTTCCTTATAGGTGTTGATGGCCGGCACCCAGAATTCGTCGATCGGATCGGTCATCAACAGAACTTCGACACCGCGCGCCTGGAAGCCTTCGAGCTGTGGGCTTTTTTTGATGACGTCGAGACTGTCGCCATGGATCGTGTAGATCGCATCCTGTCCGGGCCTCATCGCCGCGATGTATTCGTCGAGAGAGACGAGCCCCTCCCGGGCAGTCGATCGGAACCGGGCGAGGGTCAGGAGCTCCTCACGCTGTTCGCGGTCTTCGTACAGGCCTTCCTTTAACACCGCGCCGAAGTTATCCCAGAATTTCGCATAGTCGTCAGGCGCTTCACTCGTCTTTTTCACCAATTCGTTCAGAACCCTGCGGGTAAGCTGCTGGCGAATTCTTGCCGCCATCGGGTTGGATTGAAGCATCTCGCGGCTGACGTTGAGCGGGAGGTCCTCGCTGTCGACGATGCCGCGCAGAAACCGCAGATAAGGCGGCAAGAGGCCGGTGCCTTCGTCGGTGATAAACACCCGCCTCACATAGAGCTTGATCCGGCTCTTGCGCTCGGGGTCGAACAAGTCGAACGGCTTTGTCGACGGCACAAACAACAAATTCGTGTATTCGAGAACGCCTTCCGCGCGGTTATGCAAGGTCAGCCAAGGGTCGTCAAAGCTATGGCCGACGTGATGGTAGAACTCCTTGTATTGCTCCGGAGTAATTTCGGACCGGGGACGGGTCCAGAGCGCGGAGGCAGTATTGATCGTCTCGTCCTTGCCGTCGGCTTTGAGGACTATCGGTAGTCCGATATGATCCGAATAGGTATGGACGATTCGACGAAGGCGCGCCGGGTCGAGATACTCGTCCTCGCCTTCGCGCAAATGTACGACGATCTTGGCGCCGCGCGTTGCATCGGCAAACGTTTCGATCGTGAACTCACCCTTGCCGTCCGACATCCACCGCCAGCCCTCGCTGTCGCCGGCCTTGCGGCTCAGCACCTCGACCTTGTCCGCGACCATAAAGGCGGAATAAAAGCCGACTCCGAACTGACCGATGAGACTCATGTCTTTGCGGGCGTCGCCCGAGAGCTGGCTCACAAAGGCAGCAGTACCGGAGCGGGCGATTGTGCCGAGGTTTTCGATCAGCTCCCCTCGGTTCATGCCGATACCGTTATCGGCAACGGTAAGGGTCCGGGCGGCCTTGTCGGGGATCAGCAAAACCCGATAGTCGGTATCGCCCTCGGCGAGCGTCGGTTCGGTCAGCGCCGCATAGCGCAACCGGTCGCAAGCATCGGAAGCATTCGAGATCAGCTCGCGCAGGAAGATCTCCTTTTCGCTATAGAGCGAGTGCGCGACAATCTCCAGCAAACGGCTGACTTCTGCCTGGAAGTTTCTTGTTTCCTGGGTCATGGCCATCGTCGCATGTTGGCGGGAATGCGCCGACGATATGTGCCGAAAGTCTTCGCGTTGCAAGACCATACCGAGCGTTTGGTACCGGAATGCCGAGAGATCACGACCCGCCTCACGGTGGGTCACCGGGCCGCCTGCGACGGTGGGACCACATGGGCCCCTCCGACACCGACGACGGCGCTTCTCCGAAGCGGCCCCGAGGGCCAATGCCTAGAGATAGCTCGCGAGGTTGAGACGATAATAGTCGATCGAGCGACGCAGACCTTCGCTTAGACCGACGCGCGGGCGCCAGCCCGATATTGCGCGAAAGCGGCGATCGTCGATTAGGAAGTCACCGACATCAATGCGCTTGCGCTCGGGCGGAAACTCCCGGATCTCGTAATTGCCGCCGCCATTCGCCTCTACCATCGCCTTTGCAAGGTCAGCAAGACTGACCGACTCGCCCCCGCCGATGTTGAGCGCCAACCCCTCCGCCTCGGGCGTTATCGCGGCGTGCAGGAACGCGTCAGCGGCGTCGTCGACATAGAGGAGATCGCGGCGTTGCTCGCCGCCCCAGACCTCGAATGTCTGGCCCTCGATGATCCGGCGCAGCCAGATCCCGAGAAAAGTCTGGCGCGCGTCCTTGATGCGCATTCCCGGCCCGTAGACATTCGTCAGCCGCAGCGAGCGCGTCTTGATGCCGTACACGTCGCGAAACAAAAGGTGATACGCCTCGCCCGCCATCTTGTTCACGCCGTTGACATCGACGGGCCGCAGCAGGTGCTGCTCGTCGACCGGGAGATAATTCGGGCGGCCATAGATCTGCCGCGTCCCGGCATGCACGATGCGGATGGTGGGATTGATTGCGCGGCACGCTTCCAACAGTTGTAACTGCGCCGTGCAATTGATTGCCAGATCGTCTTCCGGCGCGGACATCGAGTCGAGGTGACTGGTCTGCGCCGCCAGGTTGAAAAGAAAATCCTGTCCGCCAAGGAGGTGGCGCAAGGCGTAGCCGCCGCGAATATCAGCGATATTGACCGTCACTCGATCGCGAATATCGGCGATATTGGCGAGGTTTCCGCCATATTCGGGGATCATGCTGTCGAGCAGCAGCACATCGGCGCCGAGGGCGATGAGACGGCGCGCGATCGCCGAGCCGATCAGGCCCAAACCGCCAGTGATCAGCGCCCTGGCGCCACGATAGGTCTCGAGCCGCGTTTCCGAGATCAACCTAACCTCATCTGTCTTTTCGCCGCGCCGACATCGGCTGTGGGCAACAACGCGCCGAGTTTAAACACTATTCCAATCTACCGGACGATCAACCGCCCGCACAATTTCACTAGCAAACCCTTGTGATGCCGGCGTTAACCAATTACAAAGAGAATAATAAACGCAGCACCCCAACCAGTATAGCAGCCTTTTACTCTAAAGTAATAATTTTGTTCCACGTTGCAACTCTGCAAGACGGAGTTCAGAGGGGCGAGGGTCCGTAGCTGGCAGGCATATGCGCCTCTTTGCCAGGAAGGCCTTTGATGAATTTTTTTCGACATATCGCGCAGGATCAGAGGGGCAGCACGGCTGTCGAGTTTGCGTTTGTCGGGCCGCCTTTTCTGCTCCTCCTGCTGGCAATTTTCGAGCTCGGTCTCACTCTCACGACCCAATCCATCATGGACGGCGCGGCGCGCGACGCGGCCCGGCTGATTCGCACCGGGCAAGTGCAGACCCAAGTCAGCCCGATCACCACGTTCCAGAACCTCTTGTGCGCGAAAATGGGCGCGCTGCTGTCCGCCACGAATTGCGCCAGCAACGTGGTTTTCGAAGTACAGGTGTTCGCCAATTTCGGCAGCGTCAGCTTCACCCCGTGCACATTTAACGCCAACAATCCGACAGGCACCGGCACTGCCTGCCAGTTTTCGCCGGGCACCGGTGGGCAGATTGTCGGCGTTCAAGCGAGCTATCCTCGTCCCTTTATCGTTCCTTGGGTCGGCAGGTGCTTGAGCGGCGGCAGTTGCTGGACTGGCCCCGCCGGCCCGACCGGCGGCGCGGGCGCCGGGGCAAGTTCTGTAACGCTGGTCTCGACGGTCATATTTCGCAACGAGCCGTTCTTGTCATGAGGCGTCGCTCGGTTCCCGTCGACAAGCTTTCCCTCGACCGAACCGGCACTGCCGCCATCGAATTCGCGCTGACCGCCCCGCTCATGATCACGCTTTTGCTCGGCAGCTACGAGACGGCCAACCTGGTGCTCGCCTCGATGAAGCTGGAATCCTCGGCCGAGACGGCGGCCGATCTCGTCGCTCAAACGAGGGTAAACACGATCCTGCAGAGTGGCGACTTTACCAATATTACAAATGCCGCCAAGCAGGTGCTCACGCCGCTCTCGACGACCGGCACCAAGCTCAAGATCGCCTATGCCAGTGTGACCTACAGCACCGGGACAGCGGTAATCAACTGGCATCTCGAGGTCAACGGCGCAACGGCGATTACAGTCGGCAACATTCCCAATAGTGTAAGCCTGGCAAATCTCGGTAATCAGACAGCCGGCTCCACCGACAGTGTGATCATTGCCCGCCTAACCTACTCCTATACCTCGCCGATCAGCCACGTCTTGAGCTCATCTTATACCCTCAGCGAATCGGCGTTCAATCGCCCGCGCTACATGAATTGCGTGCCAACCTATCTGAACACCGGCAGCGTATGTCCGTGAGCCGCGCGGCGCCGGGAGGACTATCAGTCAGATGCGTCACGTGATCGACACAATCGTTGCCAGCCTGCGCCGGCTCGTCCGCCAATGCGATGGAAATGTCGCAATGATGTTCGGCCTGTGCGCGATCCCCGCAATCATCGCGGGCGGCATGGCGATCGACGTTGGACGTGCCTACATGGTGAAAATTCGGCTCGGCGCCGCGCTCGACGCGGCGGCGCTGGCCGTCGGATCGGAGACGAATCAGACGCAAACGCAGCTGCAGACCGATCTGCAAAATTATTTTACCGCCAACTACCCGTCGACCGCGCTGGGCACGAACGTCACGGTTACCCCGGTGCCGGCTAATGTCGATCTCACCTCAGCGGTCATAAACTGGCAGGCGCAGGCAACGGTGCCGATGACCGTGATGCAGCTGGTCGGCGTAAACAGCATCACCGTGACGGTCTCGGCTCAGACCAAGAAAACGGTGGGACTCGAAATAGCCGTGGTGCTCGACAACACCGGATCGATGCTGTGCGGCGCCAGCGACAGCAACTGCAGCAGCGGCGTGGTGTCTAGCGACACCACCTGCACGAATTCCGGCAACAACAGCCGCATCTGCACCCTGATAAAAGCCGCCACTTCATTTGTCAACACCTTAACCAGCGCCATCAACTCTGCCCAGCAGCTCTATGTCAGCATTGTGCCTTATGTGACGACGGTCAATGTCGGCGACAGTTTCTGCACGGGCACGACCAGCTGCAGCCACATCACGACGACTGGCGGCAAATTCACCGACCTGCGCGGGGACATGATGCCGGTGACGCCAATCATCGGGACAACGTCCAGCGGCAGCAACTCGATCTCGAGCGTCTCGATGCTTACGCCAAGCGGCTCGGTTTCGGGTACCGCCGCCATTCAGCCGGGGATGTACATATATGGACGCGGCATCCCGAGCGGCGCGACGATCAGCAGCGTCAGCAGTTCGTCGATCACGATTTCCTCGAATGCGACTTTGACTTTCACCGGCAACTCGCTGGCGGTCGGACCCAACAGCGGGAACACGAGCACCCCCTACACCGACCCGACGACATGTACGACCACAGGCACTTGGACAACCACCAGCCCTTACCAGCTCACGTCAGTAGCCAATACCACCAACACTTGTGTAGCGACCGGGATGGTCGTCACCAGCACGAGCACCGGCATCCGCACGTCGCCAGCCACCACGGTATCGTCGATCAGCGGTAGCACGGTGGGGCTGTCGCAGGCCCCGACCCAGGGGCAGTCCAACAAGCCCATAACCTTCAGCCTGGCCGGCAACACGACGAACGGCTCCGCGACGATCACCAACTTGAAGGGAACCACCGCCAGCCTCACTAGCATTGTCGTCGGTATGGGAATTTCCGGAACCGGAATACCTGCCAATGCCTATGTCACCTCGATCAATACCTCGACGTTCCAGCTCACGATGTCGGCCAATGCGACATCGACAAATACCTCCGACATCGTAACGCTAACCAATCTCGGCGCGACGACGACCACAGGGTCGACAACGGTGTCCAATGTTTCCTTCTCTACCCTCCCGAGTGTCGGTCAGATCATCCTCGGCAACGGGATCCCGGCAAATACGACGATCACAGCCGTGACCGGTACGTCAGCGCAATTCGCGGCCGGCACCGGCTCGCTGACGATCTCCCAAAATGCCACGACGCCGAGCACATTCTCCAGTGCGACGGGCACGTGTTGCAACACCCAGCTGTTTGCATTCGCGTCGCTCACCTATGATTCGGCATACAACACGGCGAGCCCGGCGGGTTCCTCGACCACGGCGAATTGGGGCGGCTGCGTGATCGAGCCGACCAGCTCGGGCGAAAATGCCTCCGGCACCGGCGTGCTCGCCGTGTCGGGCAACCCCGACACATCCGAACCGACAAGCGGGCTGAGCTGGTATCCCTATTACTGGGTGAAGGATAATGCCAATAACTGGGCGAGCGGGGTGTCGCGGCAGGACACCACGACCGAGATTCAGGGTAACGTGAGCTCGGAGTGGCTCGCTCAAGACGGACCCAACCAAGGCTGCCCGGTTTCCGTATTGCCGCTGACCGACGCGACCACCACGACCGGAAAGGCCGCGATACTGAACAAGATCAGCAGCATGTGGACCCGCGATGCCGGCGGCACCCAGGTGCATATCGGCATGGTCTGGGGCTGGCGCACGCTGTCGCCGACCGGACCTTTCACCGCCGTCAACGGACATCCGCTGAGCTATTCCGACACGACCACTACCGGCTGGAAGAAGGTGGTCGTGCTGATGACCGACGGCGAAGAGGAATGGCCCGCTACCGCTAATATGACCGGGCTCGGGCAGATCGCCGACGGCAAGATCGGCACGACCAGCACGAGCACGGCCGTGACGAACCTTAACTCCCGCCTTACCAGTGTTTGCTCGAACATGGCCGCGCAAGGCTATATCATCTACGCGATCGGTCTGGGCCCGGGCGGCTCCAGCAATACCCAGCTGCAGAACTGCGCAGTTAATGGCGGCTTCTATGAAGCGGCAACACCGAGCAACCTGCAAACAGTCTTCAATGACGTTGCGAAATCGTTGATCGCCCTCCGTCTCAGCCAATAGTAGCTCTATGACGACGCGTTAAGGATCGTCGGACACGAGCAATGGAACCCATGCCGAGGCAAGCTCGGAGAGACGAACCGGGGGAGCGGTTTCGTCGTACATCAACCGCGCCTCGGCGGCAGGCCCACGACGCGAACCCAGCGCCAGGACGCGAACACTGCGGACGTACCTCCCTTGCTGCACGGCAATCCTGTCGCCGATGCGTAGGGCGTGATTGGCCTTATTGACAGGGCTTCCATTGACGGCGACGGCGCCCGCAGTGCAGAGCCGGGAGGCCAGTGAACGGCTTTTGACCAGGCGCGCAAACCACAGCCATTGGTCGAGCCGCCGGGTCGAGGATTCCTCGCCTCTCAAGCCAGTTTCAGCTCCCGCAGCTTGGCAAAGGGATGGCCTTCCCCCGCCGGCCCGCGCCGGCGAGCGCTGTTGCGGATCTCGCGCTGGCGCCGCGGGCGGGCCACGAAAGTGACAGCATCGCCATCGATGACGGCGCGGTAGCCGAGCGCCGAGAGCAGCCGGCGCAATGCCGGAGGTTCAACTCCGGCGAGAGCTGCCAGTGGCGGCGCCGCGGCGAATGGGCCGCCGCGCGCAAGGCGCCGGGCGGCAGCGGCGAGCCGCTCCAATCGGTCCGGACGCAAGGCGAGCCCGTTGAGCACGCGCAGGCCGACCGCCGTATAGAACGAGCCCGGCAGCGCAGGATCGATTTCGAGCGGTTTGGCGAGCCCACGTCCGGCCGGAAGCGGCGGCACGGGCTTGCCATGCCGTACCGCCCACAGAAGGGCACGAAAGCGCATCGCATCGGCGTGCAGCAGCGGTTCGAAATAGATGCTTTCAGTGCCAAAGCGAACGCCAAGCCGGCTCAGCGCCTTCCGGTCTGGCGGGTCGAGCGCTGCGACCTGGCGGCCGATCTCTGCTGCGGGCAGGCACCCGAGCGCATCGACGAGCTGAAAGGCAATTCCGCGTCCGGCCCCACCCAGCGGCAACGCTCGCGCGGCAAATAGTGGCGCCAGCCGGCGTTCGATCTCATTGCGCAAGAATTCCTGCAAGCGACGACGCACCCTCTCGCGCGCGTCGCCTTCGATGAAATCGCCGGACAGCGGCTCGGCCCGCGGCGTCAGCATGTTGTCGCCGGCCGCCATTCGGCCGACTGGACCGCCGCGCCAGCTCAACTCTCCTCCGGCTCCGATCGCGAAAGCCTCATCGGCATCTGCAGCGAGCTCCCGCGCGCGCCCCGCAACCTCGCTTCGGAGCACCCGGCTGGCCGCGGCGATCAGCATCCGCATTTCGATGCCGTCCACCGCATCGGGGGCAAAGCGCAACCCGTCGAGCCGGCCGACATAGGCCCCTTCGACGAGAACCTCGCCGGCCTTCGATACGGCGGCCATGAGCTCGCCTTCTGAGGCCAGATGCCGCACTAGGAATGCCGAGCGCCGGTCTACAAAACGCTGGGTGATGCTCTCGTGCAGCGCATCCGACAAGCGATCCTCAATCGCGCGGGCGCGCTCCTGCCATGCCGCCGCGTTCTCGACCCAGTCGCTGCGATGGGTGATGTAAGTCCAGGTACGGATATGAGCGATGCGCGCCATCAAGCTGTCGATGTCGCCGTCGATGCGGTCGAGATTTGCCACCTGACCGGCGATCCAGTCGGTCGGCAACCGCTCCCCGGGGCCGGCGAGATGCAGGAAGCAGCGCGCCAGCAGCCGAGTGTGGCTCTCGGTCATCACCTTGCGGAAATCGGGGATCTGACACACTTCCCAGAGCAGCCGGACAGCGCCGGGATGGGTGGCGATCGCGGCGATCTCCTGGTTGCGCGCGAGGTTCTGTAGCGCGCGGTGGTCGTCCGCTTCGCGCGCTTGGAGGAGACCGGGAACCGAAGGCCGCTCGTCGAGGCTTTTCAACAATGCGGCGACCGATGTGAAGCGCAGCCGGGTATTGCGCCAATTCAGCCGGGTCAGCGGATCAAAGCGGTGCGCTTCGATGGCCTCGACGATTTCCGGCTCGAGCGGCCCTTGCCCTGCGGTGGCGCCAAAGGTGCCGTCGCTCATATGGCGCCCGGCGCGGCCGGCGATCTGGGCCAATTCGGCGGCGGTGAGCCGGCGCGGGCCGCGGCCGTCGAATTTGCCGGTGCGCGCGAAGGCGACATGGTCGAGGTCCATGTTCAGCCCCATCCCGATCGCATCGGTGGCGACGAGATAGTCGACCTCCCCGGCTTGAAACATGCCGACCTGCGCATTGCGCGCGCGCGGGCTCAACGCCCCGAGAACGATCGCCGTGCCGCCCCGCTGGCGGCGGATTAGCTCGGCGAGGGAGAACACGTCAGAGACCGCAAAGGCGACGACAGCGCTCCGTGGCGGCAGGCGCGTCACCTTCTTGTGGCCCGTGTAGGAGAGCGTCGAAAACCGCGGCCGGCTCACATATTCGACTTCGGGGACGAGCCGCCGCATCAGCGGCTTTATCGTGTCGGCGCCGAGGAACATCGTCTCGTGCAAACCGCGCGCATGCAGGAGACGGGCGGTAAAGACATGGCCTCGCTCGGGGTCCGCGCACATCTGGATCTCGTCGACGGCGAGGAAGTCAACCTGGCGATCGAGCGGCATCGATTCGACGGTGCAGACAAAATAGGACGGGTTGGGAGGAAGAACCTTTTCCTCACCAGTAATCAGGGCCACGCTGCGCGCGCCCTTCAACTTGACGATCCGGTCGTAATTCTCGCGGGCGAGCAGCCGCAGCGGGAAGCCGATCATCCCGCTGCGGTGGCCGAGCATCCGCTCGATGGCGAGGTGGGTCTTGCCGGTATTTGTCGGCCCGAGGACCGCGACGAGCCGCGGAGCGGGGCGGGGCATGGCCATGCCTTTAAGGTATCGGTTGGAAACGCCGCGAGGGCAAGGGGAAAGCGACCAAAAGTCTGTCGGGGCGCAAGGGCGCGCGAGGGCGGTGAGCACCGAGCCGCTATATACGTGCTTTACCTTTTAAGATTTTTCGAGACGCCGCAGCTCGGTAGGTCGCCGCCTTCGAGGGTGTGAAGGCATCATCCATCGCTCATTTATTTTGCTTCCCCGGCGAAAGCCGGGGGCCCGTCTCGCCGCGAGTACGAACTCATCCCTCGCTTCGTAAGGTATTTCAGAAGTTCCGATAGCCAGAAGGAATGAGTCGCGGCTTTCCTCACGGAACTTTGTCCGTGGGCGGAGGCCCACGCGACAGCGGTATGTCTATGTCTTAGATCGGAATGCCTTAGATGGGGTGGAGCACTTGTTTCGCTCTTTTCACACCTTCCTTTGCCGGGACGACGAGAGTTTACGATCGTCTTTAGATCTTCACCACTAAGTCCAGGGGAGCTTCGACGCGGGCAGCGCACGCAGCGAATGCGACGGACGGGTACCGTCCTTCCGTGGATCGCAAGAGATAATCCTTAATACCCAGCGATTGGCCTTAATTCCCAGCGATTGGCATTTTTTGGGAAGCCGGGACGCTGGATCCGCACGACACAGAAGCGCTGGCCGGTTGGCGCTTGCATCACGACCCAGCGCTCCAGCCGGTCCACGATTTTGGCACCCAGCTTTTCCAGGCGCCCGATTTCGGCTGGGATGTCGTCGGTCTCGATGTCGATGTGGACGCGGCTCTCATGGTCCACGCGCTGGATCTCCACGATCGGCTCGTCGGGCGGAGTTTCCAGCATGCGGTAATTGCCGCGGCTGCTCGGATGGCCGAGATCCAACGGGCGACGCAGCGCAGCGGCCCAGAAGCGGGCGGCCCCGTCCACATCGGACGCCTTACAGTCGATCAGCACAGCGCATAAACAGGAATGGTGCATTGCAGTGCCTTTCAGCCGAGGCGCCGAGCGGCGGGCGCGATTAGTGAGTTACCGCGATTCTGGTGTGGCCCAAACTAAGGTATCCGGCTGCGTTTCGTACCTCGTCGCGTCGTTGGGGATCTGCACCCATTTCTGCGCGCTGCGCGTCCAGAAATGAATCGTAGGCATGAGCCACGAGGTGTCGTCCAGCGTGCCTGGTTTAATGTTGCGGTTCGGATAAGGTGTGCCGCCAGGAACATGATACAAGCGGGTTCCGCAGTCCAGGCAGAACCAGCATTCCATCGTTTTCACGGGGCTGGTTTTCCGAGCGAACATTTTCGGCTCCCCTTTCGTAATACGAAAATGCGCCTGTGGTATGACCGCGGCCAGTGCAAATGCCGCACCCGATTGTCGCTGACATTCGGTGCAATGGCAGGCATACACAATTCTCGGCGGCCGGGAGATTTCATAGCGGATCGAGCCGCATTGGCACCCTCCGCCTTGGGGAAAGATCATACCCATGCTCCCATCGGTGCCGTGCTGATGCCGTCAGTGGAGAGAACGATCACCTATAGCTGCGCCGACGGTGCGTCCATCCTGGCCGCTATCTAAGCCCACAGGGCGGCGGAGGCGAGGCGGGCGCCTTCGGCGAGGGTGCGCAGTTTCGCCCAGGCGAGGTCGGCGTGGACGCGGCCGCCGAGGCCGCAATCGGTGCCGGCAATGACGTTCTCGCGGCCGACGATCGCCGCGTAGCGCAGAATGCGGTCGGCGACGAGCTGCGGGTGCTCGACGAGATTGGTCGCGTGGCTGACGACGCCCGGCATCAGCATCTTGCCCGGCGGCAGTTTGGCGTTCTGCCACACCCGCCATTCGTGCTCGTGGCGCACATTGGCGGCCTCAAAGGAATAGGTCTGCGCCTTCACCTCGAGGATCAGATCGATGATGTGCTCGAGCGGCAGATCGTGGGTGTGCGGCCCGTGCCAGCTGCCCCAGCACAAATGATAGCGCACCCGCTCCTCGGGAATGCCGGCGAGCGCCAGGTTGACGGCGTCGATGCGCCGCCGCGCAAACCCGCGATAGGCCTCGACCGAAGGTTCCGGCTTCAGCATGTCCCACCAATCCGGCAGGCCGGGGTCGTCGATCTGCAGGATGAACCCCGCCGCCACGACGGCGCGGTATTCCTCGCGCAGCGCGTCAGCCAAGGCGAACAAGAATTCCTCCTCGCTCTGGTAGTGTTCGTTGAAGATAAAGTGGTCGAGCCAGCCGGGCGCCAGCACCGGGACGAACGCTTCCTCGACCGCCGCACCCGAGCGCTCGATCGCCGCCTTGAAGGCGTCGAGCTGGCGGTTGATGGCTTCCGGCCCCTTTGATTTGACCGGACCGCGGGCGACGACCCGTACGGTGACGGGCGGCATCGGCTTCTCGCCGGGGACCAGGAACAAGGTCCCGGCCCTGTCGCAATCGGCGTAGAAATCGGGAAATTCGTCGCGCTCGCGGGTCGAATGGCGGGTCGTAGGCGGCTCGCCCGGCGCGACCGGGCGCGCCTCGATGCCGGTGAAATGCGCGGTGTAGTGGGCGAGGCTGCGGGCGGTCCAGAACTCGCCGTCGCCGATGCAATCGATCCCGGCCTCGACCTGCATCCGCACCGTTTCGGCAATCGCTGGCGTGACTTGTGCGGCTATGGAAGCGGGGTCGGTGACCTCGGCATTGGCGAGCCGCGCCGGCATGTCCTCCCAGCCCTTCGGCGGCGGCAGCCGGCCGACATGCGAGGTTCTGATCCGCGTCATGCTCTGCTTCATCTTCTCGTCCTCCCTCAGTCCGGATGGTTTCTCGGCATGATAGTACGACCGGGCGGGCGGTCGAGCCGGCAAAGGCTTGCCACCTGCGCTTTCCTCGCGCTACTCCGTGATCGACCAATTGCTCGGAGGGAACGGGATGATCGCGGGCGAGTTCGATGTCGTCGTTGTCGGGGCCGGTAATGCCGGAATGTGCGCGGCGCTGGCGGCGCGTGGGGAGGGGGCTCGGGTCCTCGTGCTCGAGGCAGCCCCCTTTGACGAACGCGGCGGCAACAGCCGCTATACGGCGGGCGCGCTGCGTTTTGTCTACAATGGCGTCGACGATCTTCTGAAGCTCTGCGACCTCTCCGAGACGGAGCTCGCCACCAGCGATTTCGGCACTTACACGCAAGACAAATACTACGACGATCTCGGCCGCCTGACCGACTATCGCAGCAATCCCGATATGGCGGAGCTGCTGATCACGAAGAGCCAGGAGACGCTTTTGTGGATGCGCAGCCAGGGCATCCGTTTTGCGCCGATGTATTCGCGCCAGGCTTTCAAGCATGAGGGCAAGTTTGTCTTTTGGGGCGGGCTTGCGCTCGAAGCTTGGGGCGGCGGGCCGGGGCTTGTCGAGGGCCTCTTCAAGGCCGCCGAGGAGCGGCAGATCCAGGTCGCCTACGAGGCCGTCGGAGAGAAGCTGATCGCCGACGATGACGGCGTCCACGGGGTTGTTGCCAAGGTCGAGGGAAAGACGATCCAGATCCCGGCCAAAGCCGTCGTGCTCGCCTGCGGCGGCTTCGAGGCCAACGCCGAGATGCGCACCCGCTATCTCGGTCCTGGCTGGGACCTCGCGAAAGTCCGCGGCACCCGCTTCAACACCGGCGCCGGCATCAAGATGGCGCTCGATATCGGCGCGATGCCCTACGGCAACTGGTCCGGCTGCCATGCGGTCGGCTGGGATTACGGCGCGCCCGAGTTCGGCGACCTCGCGGTCGGCGACAATTTCCAAAAGCACAGCTACCCGTTCGCCATCATGGTCAACGCCAACGGCGAGCGCTTCTGCGATGAAGGGGCTGATTTCCGCAACTATACCTATGCCAAATACGGCCGCGAGATTTTGAACCAGCCGCACCAATTCGCCTGGCAGATCTTCGACCAACAGGTCGTGCATTTGCAGCGCGACGAATACCGCATCCGGCGAGTGACCAAGGTTTCCGCCGATACTTTCGAAGAGCTGGCCGACAAGATGGCGGAGACCGGCGCGGCGGTACACAAGCCGACCTTCCTCAAAACGATCGCCGAATATAATTCAGCAGTGCGGCGCGACATCCCCTACAACCCGACCGTCAAGGACGGGCGCACGACCAATGGTCTGGCGATCGAGAAGACCAACTGGGCGATGCCGCTGGACAAGCCGCCCTATGAGGCCTACTGCACAACCTGCGGCGTTACCTTCACCTTTGGCGGCTTGCGGATCGACACCGACGGCCGTGTGCTCGACACGGCGGAAAAGCCAATCCCCGGCCTTTATGCCGCGGGCGAACTGGTCGGCGGCCTCTTCTATTTCAATTATCCAGGAGGAACTGGGCTCGTGTCCGGCTCGGTGTTCGGCAAGATCGCCGGCGCCACGGCGGGGAGTTCGGCGCTGCAGCGCTAGTGCTGACGGTCACGTCTTGTGGTGTGGGCCGGGCGACCCGCACCGCAAGACCCTAGGGTTTAGTAACCCCACCCGGAGTGCCACCGTAGGCCGTGGGAGGAGCCGTATCCGTAGCGGGGACCCCAATAGTGATGCCCGTATCGCGGCCCCCAATGATGGTGACGATACCACCATTCGCTATGTGGATTCCCGCAAACTCTCGAGTATCCGTTCCACCAACACCGTGCTTCCGCCGGATGAGCAAAGGCAGCGGTGCCAATCGATAAAGCGGCGAGCGCCGCCAGCACCAAATTTCTCACCTCTTTACCTCTTCGTTGTTGTCCTATACGGGGCATAACGAAGAGGTGGAGCGAGTTACTCCCTTTAACCCTATATTTTTTACTCGGCCGAACGACAGAGGTCATAGTCGGCAATTTGCTGCCGCCAGATCAGCGGCCGGAAATTGCCGACAGGATTTCCTCTGTCGCAGCCCGCGGATCGGCCGCACGCATGATCTCGCCCATGACCGCGATACCTTGTGCTCCGGCGGCAAAGCACTGCGCGGCATTCTCGGCCGCGATCCCGCCGAGGGCGATAACCGGGCCCGAGGCCTGCTCGACCACGCGCGTCAGACCATCTAGACCGAGCGCCGGGCCATAACCGGGCTTGCTGGCGGTAATGAAGATCGGGCTGACGGTCGCGTAGTCGACGCCCGCGCGCAGCAATGCCGACGCCTCCTCGACCGAATGCGCCGACGCACCGATCAGTGCGTCCGGAAGCCGCAGACGGGCGGCTTCGGGGCTGCCGCCGCTCGGCAGATGGACACCGGCGGCACCCGCAGATGCGACCGCTGCGATATCGTCATGCACCGTCACGCTCGCTCCGTAGCGACGCCCGAGCGTGACCAGCGCCGCCAGGAGAGCGTGCCGCTCAGCCGGCGGCAAATCCTTCTCGCGCAGGCTGAACCAGCGGCACCCGCCCGCAAATACCGCTTCGGCAACCTCCTCCAGCGGCCGTCGCGCTTGACGTCGGTCCGAAATGACCAGGAGCGGTGGAACCGGGAGCACCAACGAGGCGATCACTCTCAAGGTCGCGCGGGGACCAGAAGCAGATCGGCCTCGACCGTCACGCGGATCACCACCTCGCCGGGCTCGGCCACCGGCGCTGCCATCGCCATCGCGGCGAAGCGCGGCACCGGCCGCCCGCCTGTCTCGGCGTTGCCGACACGGAGATCCCGATATCGCAGAACCACAAGATGCATGTGGCCGGCAATCGAAACGGCGCGGTGGTCGAGGCCCGCAAGCGCCTCAGCGGTCAGGTCCTCCTCAGCGCCGCGCACCGTCTCCGGCGATATCTCATAGGCCAGCGAGGAGGTCGAGAGCCCATCCAACTGCAGCGTTCCGGCGAGCTTCAGCATCTGATCCGGGTCCTTGCCGGTTAGGATCACCGATTGACTGCCGCGCCAGCGAACAGAACTGTTCTGCGGTCGCTCTTCGCCTACATTGTAGGCCCCCGTTTCAAGCCGCACGCCTTGCACCTGGTGTGCGCGATCAAGGGCCGCAGCCATGCGGCGGTTGATCGCCGCCTGCACCGACCGCGCGTCCGCCCCGGTCTCCTCGACCCTGAGCTCAATCCGCAGCAGATCGCGCACCACCGAACGTTCGGCAGTCTGGCTGAGGTGGAGCACGGTCATGCGCTGATCGCCATCCTCGGCGAGCGCCGGAGCCACCGTGCAGAAACCTGCGGCGAGAAGCCCCAACAGAGGAACGAGCATTCCCCTTGCCTGCTTGGTTAGGTTCTCCTCTCTCATCCCGAGAACTTTCCGGATAAGCTGGGTTTATGTATCAGGCTCTCAAGGATCTTCAGGAGCTACCCGGGACCTAGCGCGTGGGCGCTGTCAAGTGGTTTCGTATGAGGGGGAAGGGCGGTTTTGCAGGCGCTTGTTACACGCCCCCGAGAAGAGGCGGAAACCTTGGCGGCCGCGTTGGCGAGACGCGGCGTGGAGGCGGTGACTGCGCCGTTGATGCAAATACATTTCCATGCCGACGGGCCGATTGACCTCGCGAATGTCCAGGCGATTTTGTGCACCAGCGCCAATGGAGTGCGGGCGCTCGCGCGGGCGAGCGGCGAGCGGCGCGTGTCGCTTTTTGCGGTAGGAGACGCTACCGCGGCCTGCGCTCGCGCCGAGGGATTCAGAATGGTGGAGAGCGCCGACGGAAATGCCGACGATCTCGTCCGGCTCGCGGCAGAGCGGCTTGATCCGCGGCGGGATCGGCTGCTTCATGTCGCAGGCAAGACCGTAGCCGGCAACCTCACCGAGGCGCTGGGCAAAAGAGGGTTTGCGGTCGAGCGTTGCGTGCTTTACGAGGCGAGGCCGGTGGCAGAGCTGAATCCATCGGCGGTGCGCGCGCTGCGTGGCGGAACCATCGATTTCGCGATGTTCTTCTCGCCGCGCACGGCTGCGGTTTTTGTGACGCTCGCGGGCGCCGCGGGGGTCGCCGAAAGCTGCGAAACCGTCATCGCCTTGTCGATCAGCCCGGCTACCGATGCCGCGCTCGCGCCTATCCGATGGC
>JBJMQW010000545.1:0-7284 GCA_045802495.1 Allostellaceae bacterium
AGGATCTCACCGCCGGCTGCAATGTGTTGCTGAACGCCGTGCTCGATCGGGCGAGCCCGGGCATGTGATGGGTTTTGCTGCGCTCAACCCATCCTACATCTATGGCTGTATCGCCGGATCGCCTAATCCCGATGACCGACCTCGTCCTCAAACACGGGCTTTCATTTGCCGATCTTTACGACCGGGACGGTCTGCTTCGTCTCGATCGGGCGTTTGTTGCGTATCTGGCCGAGGCCGATGTCGGTTTGCACGATCGGTTGATGACGGCGCGGCGCGAGCCGGCGGCGATCGAGCACTCCGACGAGTCCGACCTCGTCGTCGATCTTGCGCCATATCTCGAAGATTTTCTCGGCGGGCTGTTTGGCATCCAAGCCGAGATGCGGGCGCTGCAGGCGCGCCATCACGAGTTGGCGCCGCTCTACTCGGTCAAGCGCCTGTTTGTTCAGCGGCGCGCCGTCAAGGGGATCAAGGAGGCTGATGCCATTGCCATCGACGGAGCCCGGCTGGCGGGCGAGCTCGACCGGCTGATCGGCACGCCGGACGGCGAAGCGATCCCCGCCTGGGAGCGGCGCTACGCCGAGCATGTCGCGAATTGGCTCGAAGACGAGGCCGGCAATGCGGCGCCGCTCGATGTGGCGCAGCGCTACGCCGCCTGGGCGACCTTGGCGCCCGAGGGCCGGCGCAAGCACCGCCGCGGGGTGCTGTTCAAGGTGCCGCATCGCCTCGACATGCACCATCTGGTGCCGGTTGCAACCGTCGAGCGCGACGGGGTCACGATGCTGCGGCTGCCCGAGGAGGAATGGCGCCGCCGCGACGGCTTTGCGCTGACCGACCCCGGCACCGACCTGACCGGCGCGCTCGACCAGGCCAATTACTGCATCTGGTGCCATAACCAGGGCAAGGACAGCTGCTCGAAGGGGCTCTGGGAAAAGGACGGCGGTTTCAAAAGAAGCGTTTTTGGCGCGACCCTTGCCGGCTGCCCGCTTGAGGAGAAGATCTCTGAAATGAATTTGGTGAAGGCGGGCGGCAACAGCCTCGGCGCCCTCGCCATTGTCGCCATCGACAACCCGATCTGCGCGGCGACCGGACACCGTATCTGCAACGACTGCATGAAGGCCTGCATCTATCAGCGGCAGGACCCCGTCGACATCCCGCAGATCGAAACCCGCACCCTGAAGGACGTGCTCGGCCTTCCCTGGGGTTTCGAGATCTATTCGCTATTGACGCGCTGGAACCCGCTCAACATCCGGCGGCCGTTGCCGCGTCCGGCGACCGGCTACAAGGTACTCGTCGTCGGCCTCGGGCCCGCGGGTTTCACCCTCGCGCATCATCTGATGAACGACGGCCACTTCGTCGCCGCGATCGACGGGCTCAAGATCGAGCCTTTGCCGCCGGAGATCTGCGGCGTCGCGCTCGACGGCACGCGATGCTCCTTTGAGCCGATCCGCGACGTCGCAAGCCTGGTAGAGGGGCTCGACGACCGGGTAATGGCGGGGTTCGGCGGCGTTGCCGAATACGGCATCACCGTCCGCTGGGACAAGAATTTCCTGAAGATCGTGCGCCTGCTGCTCGAGCGGCGGTCGAGCTTTGCCATGTATGGCGGCGTCCGCTTTGGCGGCACGATCACGATCGACGGCGCGTTCGATCTCGGCTTCGACCACATAGCGCTTTGTGCGGGGGCTGGGCGGCCGACCGTTATCCCAATGAAGAACGGGCTTGCGCCGGGGGTTCGGCAGGCTTCGGATTTCCTGATGGCCTTGCAATTGACCGGCGCCGCCAAGACCGACAGCATCGCGAATCTGACCGTGCGGCTGCCGGTTGTCGTAATCGGCGGCGGCCTGACCGCGATCGACACCGCGACCGAGTCGCTGGCCTACTACCCGTTGCAGGTCGAGAAATTTTTATCGCGTTATGAGATCCTGGTCGCCGAGCGCGGCGAGGAGGCGGTGCGCGCGGAGTGGACCCCGCCGGAGCGCGAGGTCGCTACCGAGTTCATCGCCCATGCCCGCGAAATCCGCGCCGAGCGCGAGGCCGCCCGGCGAGAGAGCCGCCTGCCGCGCCTCGCCAATTTGATCGACGGCTGGGGTGGCGTGACGATCGCCTACCGCCGGCGCCTGATCGACTCGCCGAGCTACACCCTCAACCACGAGGAAGTGGCAAAGGCGATCGAAGAGGGGATCCGTTTTGCGGAACTCCTCACCCCGGTCGAGGTCGATGTCGACGTCTTCGGCCAGGCCGCCGCATTGCGGCTCACTCGGCACAACGCGACGGAAGTCGGCGGGCACCGCCCCGAGCCGAACCAGGGACCGGGCGAAGAGATTGTGCTGCCGGCGCGCACGATCCTGGTCGCGGCCGGAACCCAGCCGAACACGGTGCTCGGCCGCGAAGATCCCGAAAATATTGCCCTCGACGGCCGCTATTTCCGCGCGCTCGACGAGGAGGGCAAGCCGGCGACGCCGGAGCGGGTCGTGAAGCCGTCGGCGGTGCGGGTGTTGACGCATCTGCGCCGCGACGGGCGCGCGGTCAGCTTTTTCGGCGACCTGCATCCGAGCTTTTTCGGCAATGTCGTCAAGGCGATGGGCAGCGCCACCCTGGGCTACCCGGTGGTCAGCCGGATGCTGGCGCGGCGCGCCCCGTCCGAACCCTCGCCGGTCGAGCTTGCGGCGCGGCTCGATTACGAGCTGCGCGCCCGGGTGCGCGAGATCGTGCGGCTGACGCCGAACATCGTCGAGGTCGTCGTGCGGGCGCCGATCGCCGCCCGCGCCTTCAAGCCCGGTCAATTTTATCGCTTACAGAATTACGAGGCGCACGCGGCGCGGGTCGACGGGACGACCTTGGCGATGGAGGGGCTGGCCTTGACTGGCGCCGGGATCGACACCGAAGCCGGCCTCTTGTCGACGATCGTGCTTGAGATGGGCGGCTCTTCCGACTTATGCGCCCTCTTGAAGCCCGGCGAGCCGGTGATCCTGATGGGGCCGACCGGCACGCCGACCGAGACCCCATCGGGCGAGACGGTGTTGCTGGTCGGTGGCGGGCTCGGCAATGCAGTGCTGTTCTCGATCGGCGCGGCATTTCGCGCGCGCGGCTCGCGCGTGCTCTATTTCGCCGGCTACAAATTGCTGCAGGACCGCTACAAAGTCGAAGACATCGAGCACGCCGCCGATAGCGTCGTGTGGTGCTGCGACGAGGCGCCCGGCTTTGTGCCGGGGCGGCCGCAGGATCGCGCCTTTGTCGGCAACATCGTCGAGGCGATCGAGGCTTATGGCCGCGGCGCGCTGGGGCCGGTGACGATCCCGTTGTCGGCGGTCGACCGCATCATCGCGATCGGCTCCGATGGCATGATGGCCGCCGTCGCCGAGGCGCGCCAGGCAGGATTGAAGCGCTATTTCCGCCCCGACCACCGCGCGATCGCGTCGATCAACTCGCCGATGCAGTGCATGATGAAGGAGATCTGCGCGCAGTGCCTGCAGCGCCACCGCGATCCCATCACTGGTACCGAGACGGTGGTGTTTTCCTGCTTCAACCAGGATCAGGAGATGGACCGCGTCGATTTCCGCACCCTGCGCCGCCGCCTGTCGCAAAACGGCGTCCAGGAAAAACTGACCAAGCTCTGGGTCGACCGCTGCCTGCAGCATTTGGGCGAACGCCCGGCATTGGCGGCGGAGTGAGTTAGTCGCACGAAGCCGACCAGCTATCCTGCTACGTCAGGGTCGAACAGCATCGGGGTGAAGAGGGCGGAGGCGGATGCGCTCGCGGAGCGCGATGTGAGGGTCTGTGCTATACGTTGCTCGGCCTCAGTGCGGAGCGGCGATGAAGCTCGACACTACTTCGCTTGGAAACGCCGTGCGGCGCCTTCGCGAGGGGCTCGCCCGTTTCGAGCATGCTCCGACGGACGAGCAGCTGCGTGACGGGTTGATCCAGCGCTTTGAGTTCACCTATGAGTTGAGCCACAAGATGCTCAGACGGTATCTCAAGGAAGGCGCGGCTTCTCCCGACGAAATCGAGCAAATGCCGTTCGCCGATTTGATTCGGACCGGAAACGCCCAGGGCTTGGTGCAGGGCGAGTGGCCTGCCTGGCGGCGCTATCGCGAGATGCGTGCCCGCACGAGCCACACTTACGATGCCCGGGTAGCGTCGCAGGTCGTCTCTGCGATCCCGTCCTTCCTCGAAGAGGCCGAGCACCTCTACGCCGAATTACAGCGGCGGCTCGCATGACCCGACGCTCACCGATCGACTTGCCGGCGGTTCATCGGCGGCTGGTGCTGCATATCCTCCGTGCGAATTTACCGGCGAGCGCGGAAATCTGGGTGTTCGGCTCGCGGGCGACCGGCCGGGCGCGGCGTTACTCCGACCTCGATCTGGCAATTGATATCGGCCGGCCGATGACGCTCGACGAAACCGCCGCATTGGCCGAGGCGTTCAGCGATAGCGACTTGCCCTATCGGGTCGATCTCGTCGATTGGCAGGAGGTCGACAGCCGCTGGCGGCAGAAAATCATGGCGGAGCGGGTGGCCTTGGCCGAGACCGCCCACCCTGACGCTGCCGCCTGAGGGTCGAGCCCTACGCGAAAGCGTTTCAGAACGGGATCATCGGCAAGAGGCGCCGGCACTGGCGCTCGCTAATACGTCTCGCGCGCCAGGTTGAGGTGGGGAAATGCGCTGTGCACGTGCGGCGGCACCACCTGTCGGGCCGGGCGGATGTAGGATTTGTCGAGCTCGCGGTAGCCGGTGACGCCGAGCAATGACAGGCAGATGCGGATCTCCTCCTCGAGGATCTCGAAAAGGCGCACCATGCCGGGGGCGCCGGCCGCGGCAAGCCCGTAAACGTAGAGCCGGCCGCAGGCGACCGCGTCGGCGCCGAGGATCAGCGCCTTGATGACGTCGGTGCCGCGGCTGATGCCGCCATCGACAATGATCCGGGCGCGCCCGCCGACGGCTTCGACAACCTCCGGCAGCACATCGGTCGAACCGACCCCCTGGTCGAGCTGCCGCCCGCCATGGTTCGACACATAGACGCAGTCGACCCCGTGCTCGACCGCGAGTTTCGCGTCCTCGGCGGTGGCTATGCCCTTGAGGACAAGCGGGATGTCGAATGCCCTCTTGATGCGCGCGACATCGCGCCAATTGAACTGGGCCTGGAAGATGCGCGCGTCGTCGACGCGCACCCGCTGGCGCTGGTGACGCTTGGCGATGTCGCGCTCGCGCCGGCTGTAGCTGTCGGTGTCGACGGTCAGGCAAAAGGCATTGTAGCCCTTGTCGATCGTGCGGCGGACATGGTCGTCGACCCATTCGGCATCGCCGCGCACATAAAGCTGGAAGATTTTGAAGCCGTCGCCGGAAGCCTCGGCAGTCTTGTCGAGCCCCGGCTCGGAAACCGAAGAGAGAATGATGCCGTTGCCGAAGGTGCGTGTCGCCTCGGCGACGGTGGCGCCTCCGCCCGGATCGAATACCTGCAATGAGCCGACCGGCGCGCACAGCACCGGGATGCGCAGCTTCTTGCCGAACAGTGAGCTGCTGCAATCGATGTTCGACACATCGCGCAATACCCGCGGGCGGAAGCCGATCGCATCGAGCGCCAGGCGGTTGCGCGCCAGGGTCGTTTCGGTCTCGGAGCCGCCGATCAAATAGTCCCAATTGTTGCGATCGAGATTTGTGCGCGCCTGGGTGACGAACTCGTGCAGGTTCTGAAAGCGGCTTTCGAGCGACTCGGGCATAGCTCTGTTCTTCCGGGCTTATTTGACGACGATCGCAACGTATCGCTACGATGCAGCCCTTGCCAACCAGGCGCGACAATCCCCCGAAGAGGAGACGCAATATGCCCCGCATTCTGACGCCCAGCACCCATTCCGAAGAAACCCTCCAGATCGCCTATGATCTGTTGCCGCCAGGCTGGGAATTGGCCACTGCCCCGCATGGCAGGCCCGAATTCCTCGAATTGCTGAAAGACACCGAGTATTACATCGGCGCCGGGCAGTTCAAACACGGGCCGGAATTCTACCAGGCTGCGCCCAAGCTGCGGATCGTGCAGACTCTGAGCGCCGGCTACAATACCTATGACCTCGAGGCTGCGCGGGCGGCCAACGTGCCAATCTGCAATAATGGCGGCGCCAATGCGACAGCGGTTGCAGAGCACGCGATGCTGCTGATGCTGGCAGTCTGCCGCAAGCTGATCTGGCAGCACGAGGGTGTGGTTTCCGGACGCTGGCGCGGCAACGACTTCAACTCGGCCAAGCTCTACGAGCTCGAGGACAAGACATTGGGGATTATCGGGCTCGGCAATATTGGCAAGAAGGTGGCGCGACGCGCCAAAGCTTTCGACATGCATATCAAATATTACGACATCAACCGGTTGACGACCGATCAGGAAGACGCGCTCGGCGTCCGGTTCGCGTTGTTCCCCGAACTCCTGAAGACTTCCGACATTGTCACCTTGCATGTGCCGCTCGACAAATCGACGCACAATCTGATCGGCGAGCGCGAGCTCGCGATGATGAAGCCGACGGCAATCCTGATCAACACGTGCCGCGGTCCGGTCGTCGACGAGAAGGCGCTCTACACGGCCCTGCGCGACGAGAAGATTTTGGGAGCCGGGCTCGACGTGATGGTCGAGGAGCCGCCAAAGCCCGATCACGAGCTGTTCACGATGAAGAATGCGATCTTTTCGCCGCATGGCGCCGGGCCGACCTGGGACAATCACTGGAAGCGCTGGCGCAACGCCTTCGATAATTTCGAGCGCGTCTCCCGCGGCCAGAAGCCGTTCTGGATCGTCCCGGAACTGCGCGACTGACGCCAGTACACTACCGTCGAGGGACGGTATCCATTGCGGCGGTGGGCACCCGCCGGAGCCTGTCCTCGGATCGGCTAGAGGCCGGACCCGTGGGCCGGTGTGACGAGGCGGGTGGCAATCCCAATGCGAGCGAGCCATGCTCAACGCTCAATCGGCAACCTCGCGGCATTTGACCATGCGCAACGGCGTGTAGGTCAGTGCGACGGCGCCGTCTTGTTTGACGACACGGATGCGGGTGCGGACGAGGCCACGGACGAGGCGGCTGCGACTGCGCCGCGCCTCGACGATTTCGCATTCCGCATGGATCGTGTCGCCGGCAAAGACCGGGTTTTCGACATTGAGTTCCATCTGCAAAAAAGCAAATCCGGTATGCTGCATCGTCGATTGGACGAGGAGGCCCTCGGCGAAAGCATAGACGAGCGCCGCAGGCGCGAGCCGCCGCTTGATGTCCGATTCATGCGCGAGAAATTCGAGATTGGTGAACAGCACCTCGACCAT
>JBJMQW010000546.1:0-27425 GCA_045802495.1 Allostellaceae bacterium
CGTCGAGGCTCTGCCCGATATGAGCGACAGCGAGCCCGGCGGGGTGAGAAAAGCAGTAGGGAAGATAAAGATCGAGCTGCACCGCGACATCATCCGGCAACGATCTCGATGCACGCCACCCGCCATCAACGGAGACACTGAGGGAGCCGCCATGGAGTGGAATCGAGAGCAGCTTCGCGCCGGGGCGGGCCGCGAATGCCGCTCGCGTGGCGAGCACGGCTGACCACCAAAACGGATCGCGCGGCTCACTCCCAGCATCCGCTTGGGCCCTGGCGGTATGGTCCTGATCTCGGAAAAGTCTGGCCGACAACCGCTTTTCGATAGGGTCCCGGAAAGGCATGCTCACAAATATACCCGACCCGCAGCGATGTCGATGCGGATCGCCGCCGCTCCGTCGGCCTCGCTTGCATTGATGCGCGAGGCTCGTTCGGTATTTGCCGGCATTGGGTTCGCCATAACGACGATGCTCCTTTTCGGACGCCCAGCATCGAAAACACGATGGCAAAGTTCATGCTGTCCTGGCGGGGCATTTCCCTGACCTTCTTGAGCTCCAGGCGGCCGAGCAGCGCCGCGACCTGGCGGCCTACCCGGAAGGGTGGGAGAGACAACGCTACGAGCTACAAGGCGAGCACGGCTGACCACGGCCACCGAAGTCCGGAACGGGTCAAGCGCGTCGATTCGAGTCCGTGATGGTCATGTCCGCTTGTCCTCAGCCATCAGACTACTCGCTCGTTGATCAAGGTTGGTTTTCTTGCCGCACGCTACATCGCCGCCGGCACGATTGGAGCGCAAACACCTCTGGTAAGTGTCTTGCGCGCAAAGCGCAGAATAAGTCAACTCGGTGGTCCCGAACAACTAGCATCTGTGAGGTTGTTTGAGGTTGTGGCGTCGAGCGTTGTATAGCGCCATTACCGCGCCGCAATTCTGCACTATAGTTGCGCGATTCGATGGCCTCGGAATTTTTGGTTCCGATCAAGGCAACAGAGTTATTGTTTTAAATATACTGACGGCGGACGGGATGGGGCGGCAGAAGGGTTCTCGAACGGGGCGCTGTCAGGGTTGCAATCATCTCGAACGGCAGCGGATCGAGCGGTTTCTCGCGGCTGGGGCATCGATCAAGGGAACCGCGCGAAAATTCGAGATCGACGATCACGCATTGCGTCGGCATTGGATCAATCACGTCTCGCCTGAGACGCGGACGTCGTACATCGCGGGCGCTGGAGCGACAAAACATCAGCTCGAAGAAATGGTCGCGGATGAATCTGTTGCACTGATCGACCATTATCGAATTATTCGCAATGCTCTTTACAGAGGGTTCGGCGCGGCGTCGGAGGCGGGGGACGACAATGCTCTGGCGCTCCTGGCAGGACGGTTGCACGAGAACCTGCGGGATAGCGGGCGGCTGACCGGCGAGCTACAGCGTGGACCGCTGTTGAATATTCAGAATAATCTTCGGATCAATCCTGATTATTCGAAAGCGATTGCTCGGATCGTCAGCGCGGTGGCGCCCTATCCCGAGGCGCGAGAGGCCGTAATCGCCGCATTGCGCGATCTTGATGAAACGAGCCCCCCGTTGCTGGCGCTCGAAGATCGTCGCGGTAAAGGCGAGGTGCTCGATGGTTAAGTCCTTTGCTGCGCAGCTCGTAGAGGCTCTGGAAAACTCCTGGCGGGCTGTCGCGCGGCCAAACCAGCTTCCTCCGCTTGGCGATTGGTGGCAGATCTGGCTGTTGCTCGCCGGCCGAGGCTTTGGAAAAACCCGCACCCTGGCGGAGTGGATATGCGAGCAGGTCCTTTTGGGGCTGGCCAGTCGAACTGCGCTGGTCGCAGCCACCGCTGCCGACGCGCGTGATGTCTTGGTCGAAGGGGAGAGCGGCATTCTTGCCGTCGCTCCGTCATGGTTCCGGCCGGTCTACGAGCCCTCGAAACGGCGGCTGACCTGGCCCAACGGTGCCATCGCGACAACATTTAGCGCCGAGGAGCCCGATCGGTTGCGCGGTCCCCAGCATGATGCGGCGATCTGTGACGAATTGGCCTCGTGGTCACGCCCCGAAACCTGGGACATGCTGCAGTTCGGCCTGAGACTGGGACGCAATCCGCGCTGCCTTGTCGCCACTACGCCCCGGCCGACCAAGCTGATCCGAGAATTGCTGGCCAGGGGGGGCCGCGATGTCGCTGTGACGCGCGGTTCGACCTACGACAATCGCGCAAATCTGGCGCCGGGGTTTTTCGCGCAAGTCATTCGCAAATACGAGGGTACGCGCCTCGGTCGTCAGGAGCTGAATGCGGAGTTGCTCGAGGATACCCCGGGCGCATTATGGTCGCACGCCATCATCGATGCGGCTCGGGTCGCGGCCGCGCCCTCGCTGCAGCGCGTTGTGGTCGCGATCGACCCCGCAGTGACGTCCGGTGAAGACGCGGATGAGACCGGCATAATAGTCGTCGGGAAAGATGCAAATGGGCATGGCTATGTGCTGCAGGACCTGTCGGGGATATTCCCCTACGGAATGGTCCAAGATCGCGGTTACCGCATACCGCCCGCACCGGGCTGATCGCATCGTGGCTGAACGGAACAACGGCGGTAGTTCGACATGTCGTGGGAATGGCGGCATCGGCACGGTGGCCTCAACCCGACAGCGGCACGAGCCTAGATTACGAGATCCCGGAGAATCGACTCGGGGCCACCTGAGAACTCGCGCGGCTAGCGGCGTATATCGAACGCGGACGCCACCATCAAATGCCGGCACAAATCGATATGTAAGGTGGCCCAATCACTAGCTCGGTCCCAACCACAGTGGGGAAAATTACCCTGAACCCGTGCCCGCAATGCAGGAAATAACGTAATTCGACGCTACTCACATCCACCGGCTCGCGGCCAAGGTCAACACCGACGAAACCGCGCATACCCAGCGAATTATGAAGCGCTTCTTCCACCTCCGGGTCCGACAGATTGAACCACTGCTACAAGGAATAGATGCGCAGCATCCGCTCGATACCGATCGGAGGGCGGCCATTGCCCGCCTTGGGATAGAACGAACGGCGCGATCAGCGCGCACAGCGCCGGCCACCCGATTCATCTCGGCCCGAAACGCTGCCCGCCGCGTCGTCTTGGCCTGGCGATCAAAACCCCGCTGTCGCCAGGCAGGCAACTCTCTACGCCTGCGCAGAACCGGTGTCAGCCATCTTCGCGCCGCGTCTGCCGAGCGGCTTCGATGGGCAGACCGTGCTTTCGCGCGCGGTCTGATGCTCGATTTCCGCATTGAGCTTGGCGCCGACCAGCACCACAATTATCGACAGCCACATCCAGGTCATAAATCCGATGATAGCGCCGAGTGAGCCGTAGGTTTTGTTGAAACTCCCAAAATTTGCTGCATACCACGAGAACAGGGCCGACGCGGCGAGCCACATGACAGCGGCAAAGGCGCTCCCCCAGGTGATCCATTGCCATCGCGGTTCCATGCGGCTAGGACCGTACCGAAAGATCAAAGTAAGCTCTAGCGCGACGAGCACCAGCAGGATCGGCCACCGAGCGATCTTCAAAAGCAGATCGGTCACCTCCGGAAGCCGAAGATAATTGAGCACAACGGGGAGAGCGACGACGCAGGCTAAGGCGATCAGTAAGAAAGCGATGGTGCCGATCGTAAAAGACAAAGTGACTGAATTGAGCCGGACGAAACTGCGTTTTTCCTTTTCCTCATAAACCCCATTCAATGAATCAAAGAGCGCTTGATCCCTGAATTGGCGCTCCACAATGAGATCGCGAGACCAATGAAAAAGCTGACTCCCAGCGTCGCGCTGCCCTGGGCGGACAACTGGGTCAACTGGTCGCGAACGACGTCGATCGCCCCGCCCGGTGCAAATCCCGCTGCCGCATCGACATGATTGACGATCGTATTGGGGTCGGCGAAAAGGCCGCAGACCGACACCACGGCAGCGATGCCGGGGAACAGTGCTAGAAGCGCGTAGTACGTCACGCTCGCAGCATTGGCGAGAATACGGTCATCCGAAATCCCGTTATAAACCCGAAGTAGGATATCCTTCCATCCCGGCGCCGGAATCTCTTATGGCCTTCTGCGAGTCGGCCGCGTCCATCTTCCAGGCCCCCGAGGCGATCACCTTGCCGAGAACGCAGCTTCCCGCGGCGCCGACCAAAACCTGCCGTGACCAGCAAAGCGCTTAGTGCGATCGCCCATAAGATTCGTGCCGCGGTGGCGCGGCAATGGCGCACCTCGGCGAGGTGTATCACCGAGGCTCATAGGTCGGCTCCACCGCGCAGGCATCCTCTTTGTGATTTGCTCTGCTCGGGGCCGCGGCGTCCCCAGTTATAGGCGTTCTGGCATCCTCTGACACGCCGGTAAACGGCCGTTTTGTTTTCTCGAACGTGGTGGCGGAAGCCGATCGGGTTTTTTCGGTCAACCTGCCGGCCACGTCGCGGGCACGGTCAGTAAGCCCAGCCGTCGTGTTTCCGCCAGCGGTCGCGGCATCACTTGCCCGGTCTATTAAGCGCTCCGCCCTCTGCTGTCCCCATTCACTGGTTCTGCTTACCGCCGCACTCGTCTCCTTAGCGATGTGATCTGCTTTCCTTACCACCATGTCCGCCGTACTGGCGATGGTCGTGCGCGAAGTCCGGTTGCTCGCGAGCAAAAGCCATACAATCCCAATCCCCATCAGAACCAATGGCATCGGGTTCTCGCGGACCTCCCGCCGGAGATTGCGCAGGAATTCGGCTGCCGGACTATCCCGCGTGTAGTCAATCACCTGATCGACCACTCGTCCCGGGGTCATCCGGGTCCGCAGCTCTTCCAGCGTTTCCGCTAATTGGGCGCGGATCTCCTCGGCTTCTCGCTCAAGCCGCTCGCTCTGCGATTCCATCGTCGTTCCTCATTCGCTGAGTGGCTACGGCAGCATCGCGTTGCAGCCGCTCGATTGTCTTGCTGGGGACGAGGCGTCGCGCCCTCAGACGGCTGATGCCGATGGCGAGTAGGGCGAGCCCGATCAACAACGCCCCCCCGCCCACGATGAGGCTGGCCCAGCCAACCGCTAGATCGGCCGCGGCCAAGCCCGCCACCGCTGCCTGGAGCAGAATCACTAAAGCGGGGATCAGCAGCACCGCCCCCCGACCACGAGACCCAGGGCCATGCCGATATCGCCGAGCTTTTCCGATATCTCCGCGCGAGCGAGCTGGCCCTCCTTCCGCGCCAACGCGGTGAATTGGTTGACAGATCGACAAAGATCGCAGAAATCGGTTGATTGGACTCATATGCCATGAGTGCCTCTCTCGCGATCGTCGGCAGCGAAGCTCCCCGACTGATCAGTGGAGCCTATCAAGAACCAGGACAGCCCTACGGCGACCAGGAACACTCCTGCCATTGCGGCAGCGGGTTGCTTTTGACCCAAATTGCCGACGAAGGTCGCCATTTCATCGAGTTTGGGGTCACGCAAGAAGCTCGAGATGTGCTCGCATCCGGCGGCAGCATCATGAATGTAGCCCGCAACTTTCGGAAAATGCTCCTCGAGGTCATCAGCCGCATGATGACCAGCTGTTGCCAGGCTTCCTATCCGCGAAGCGGCCGCTTGTCTCTGTAGCGCAGCCCTTTCCGAGGTCTGCGTAGTCACGCCTCCGATCAGCCCTCGCGTTCCTTCGAAATTCTGTTTCTTCGACAAGCTGTGGCTTATACCCTCATGTAGTTCGTCGAGTTCCATCCGCTATTCCTCCCGTGGACCCTGGTGTTGTGCAACCGGCGAGGTTGCGGCCAGGGTTGCCGAGCCAACAATTGCGCTTTCCATCAAGTTCCGGTGAGAACCGCGATCACCGCCGACATTGTCCCCGGCGATGCACAGAGCGGGTGACTCCCGCTGTCGAGACGCGCTGAACGGTCGTGCGTTATAGTTCCCCTTTGAACCAAACGTCGTCGCAATACGTTAAAGCCAGATCGATTGTGGGAAGGCCACTGGCGGCAACGGCGCGGCTGATGCAACGGCCAAACTCTAAAAAGCGGCCGTCGGTCGCCGCCGGCTACTCGACAGCGGCAACCCAGGTAAGACCGATTGCGATGTTGGCGCCATGCCCAAGGTCCACTGCCGTTCTCTCTACCCTGACAACCGGATCTATGGCTGGCTTGTCAATGCTCATTCCGCGCCCGCGACGACACTCCACGGTGATGGCATGGGTCGAGTAAACACTCGTATTGGGTCTGATCCGATCCGATGAGCCTCCCTTTTGGTCCATTGACAGGGCGCAGTATTCATCTCTGCATCGACATGCAGAATGTGTTCGCCGAACCTACACCGTGGCACACGCCCTGGATGGCGCGGGTATTGCCGGCGATCGATGAGATTGCAAGGTATCACTCCGAGCAGACCGTATTTACGCGCTTTATTCCGCCTGCGAGGGCCGAAGAAATGCCGGGCGCATGGCGACGGTATTTCCACCAGTGGGAAGAAATGACCCTCGAGCGCATCGATCCGCGTCTTCTGGAACTCGTGCCGTCTTTAGCGCGGTTCGTGCCGCCGGCGGCTGTCATCGACAAGCATTTTTACTCTCCGTTCATTGAACGGCGATTGCTGCAGCTGTTGCGCAGGCGTCAAACGGACGCCCTGGTGATTAGTGGCGCGGAGACCGATGTCTGCGTGTTAGCGGCTGTGCTTGGGGCGGTCGATTTTGGATATCGGGTCGTCCTTGCGACTGATGCGCTGTGTAGCTCATCTGATGCGACACACGATGCTTTACTGACCCTATACCGCGCGAGGTTTTCTTATCAAATCGAAGCCACCGAGACCTCCACGATTCTCGCCAATTGGCCGCACGTGTAGCTGTAATTGCCTTCTCTGATTTCGAGCTGTGAATTCTTGCAAGGCCGCCTCAGTCCAGTGCCCATGTAATCGCAAAAGTCGCGAAAGTGCCCCGTACCGAGCTTCAACTCGATAAGCTATCGGCCAGTTTAACGCCTCACGCAACGTGGTGAGGGTCTTGCGTTGATCGTTCGCGATCACAAACTGTCGGGAAAGGGTTGCCCCCAATCATTCAAAGGTCGCGGCGGTATTGGCGCATTGGGCAAGCGTCGTCGGTTTTGATCGTTTGTGCTTCCCTGGCCGATTGGTTGCCGCCCACCCGCAATAACCTATCGGCCGCTGGCTAGATCCCATGGCGCGGTAACGGCGAATGGCGAGGCCAAAAACCGTGGGTAAACGCAACCGAACGCTTGATCGGACAGGTCGACTTCGGCGTGATGATGTCCCGCGGCCATAGGCGGTGCAGGGCGGAACAGAGCGACGAATTGAACAGTTTTATAACCGTACAGCCCCAACGTTGAAGATCATTAAATTATCGCGACAAAAGCGAAAACGAAGGCCAGCCGCGCCGCCCAAAGAAAATCGAATCGTTCTCAGTCCCGAGCCGAAACGGCGAAGCTGCCAGGACATCCCCGAATGCGATCCAGATGTTGAAGCAGGATCACCGGAAGTTGAAGAATGGTTCGACGAGTACGACGATCTGAAGGATAAGGAAGAGCACCGTAAGTCGCAGTTTGCCGAAAAGATCTGCATAACCTTGAAAGTTCATGCGCAGTTTGAGGAAGAGGTATTTTACCCGCAGGCTGGCGAGGCGACGCAAGAGATGATCTGATCGACCAATCTTTGGTTGAGCATGCGACTGTCAAACACCTGATTGCCGAAATCGAAGCAATGGAGGTCGGAGATGATTTCTATGACGCGAAGGTCCGGATCCTGGGAGAGGATGGTGAAGCATCACATGCAGGAAGAAGAAGACGAGCTGTTCCCCGAGTCGAGCCAGCCGGAATGGACCTGTACGTGGTCGGAAACGAGCTTATGAAGCGCAAGGAAAAGCTGATGGCGGAAATGCAGACCTAGCAACCACCGGATCTGCGGTCTAGAGCTTTGCATCGGCCGGCGTCAGGAAATTTGCCCGGCGCGGTTCCGGAGACGCGCCGCTGTCACCGGATAAACATGCCAGAGACCGATCAGCCCCCCCAGGCTCAGCACGGCGGCGATTGAGCCGGTAGTGGGCGAGCCCATGATTTTGGCAATCACGACGTAAATGTCGGCGGCGAGTCCAAACGCGAGCGGAAATGTTGCCAGTGTCACCAGTGCGCTGCCTACCCGATACATGTCGTGTGTGTCCTCGCCGGCGTAAACAATCCGATGATAGGCGGCAGGGGCCATGAGCAGGACAATCGCCAGGGCAACCAGAATAATCGCTACCGCATGTATTACTCTCGATGCTTCCGGCAGCTGCTCGAACGACTGGGTCAGGACAATCGCAAGCTGGAAACCGAACAACGCCTGGGCGCCGGGTAAAACAACGCGCGCTTCGGTCAGCATCTGCTCTATCTTCGTATTAAGCGGCGTTTCCGAGGATTTTCCGTTATTCCTGCTGATCATTGCGCGCTCCTGCCGTCCGGCATACCGTTTTCGCAGCCACGGGAAACCGTACCAGAACCCAATCGCCACCGCGGTCGCTACGATTCCAGCGGCGACGCCTGCCGCCTCCCCCAAAATGCGACCGGCGGTGATGACGACATCAAGGCCGAGGGCGAGCGCGAAGGGCAAGAGGGCGAGATCGGCGACGACCGTCACCAGGCGGTGGAGCTGTTCGCTGTCTCCGCCGCGCTCAACGATGCGGTGATAGGGACCGGGCGTAATCAATAACCCGACAACACAGACCATCAGCGCCAGCGCGAGCCCGTCCAAATAGCGCACATGGGTTGGCAGTTGCTGATAGCCATCACTGAAAACCCCGCGAAGCTGGAACCCGAGCAGAATTTGAGCCCCAAGGATCAGCATACGGGTCTCGTCGAGAGCTATTTTGACTTTTTTTGCCAGCTCCATGGGCTACGTTGCAGGTGAACGTGGTCAGCGTTATTAATCAGTTTTTGTCGCTAACATACAAATGCTCGTGGAACGGGTTCCACTACCCGTGTTTTATGCGGCACGGGCAGAGTGATGGTTGATCGGATGCCGCTTGAAAATAAGAAACCCAGCTCTGATGCCCAGACTGAGAGAATACCGTTTTTCGCGCGGTTTGCCCGTTGGGTCGAACGGCGGGTCGGCCGCTCGTCAACTTTCGTGCTGGCAATCGGGGTTGTTCTTGTATGGGCGGCCTCTGGCCCAGCCTTCAGCTGGTCCGACACTTGGCAATTGGTCATCAACACAGGAACGACCATCGTCACCTTTCTGATGGTGTTCGTAATCCAGAACACCCAAAGCCGCGACACGCAGGCAATGCAGTTGAAATTGGACGAATTGATCCGCGCCAATAAGACGGCACGCAACTCGCTGATCAATTTAGAAGAAATGTCCGAAATCGATGTTGAGCGGATGAAGGCAGCCTTTGCAACTCTCGCAGCCATAGAAACACCAACGAAGTCGGCAGAAACGCCAGCCAAATCGTCGCGGGTCGAGGACCTAGCTTCAACGCCCCAGTAAAGCCTGGACGACGACACCCGAATGAAGCGGTGGCGGGCTGGATCGTCGGATGGCGGGAGCCGAACTCCGCGATCAGCGCCAAGGGTCTGCGGTGTCGCGAGAGTGCGCGATGCGGTTTATCGACCGCTCGGTCGCCGCAAAGAACCCGAGTTGCGCCTTCTTCTGTCAACCGCGGTGATGCGTCTACCGCGAGGGCGCCCGACCGCTCGTACCTGGCGGATGCCCCGGCGCGGTCGGCGCGGCTGCGGTCGCGGTCAGCTGATTTTCGATGGCCGAGACCACCTCGAGATGACGCAGCGCGACCGGCAAGATCTGCGAGGCGAAGCCCTTGAGCTTCGGGTCCTGACCCGATCCGATCTCCCACTCGAAAAGCTGCGCCGTCTTTTGGTGATCCGCGACCTGCCCCCGAATGTAAGCAAGGTCAAATTCCTTGCCACTCAGCTTGTCCAGCTGGCTGCGCATCCCGTTGTGCTCCTCGTCGAGCTGGCTCGGCTGGGGGATATTTGCTGCCTGCGCCAACTGCATCAGCTGTTGATTGGCTTTGCCGTGATCGGCGACCATTTGGCGGCCGAAATCCTTGACCGCCTGCGAGCGGCCCTTTAGCTCGGCCAGCTGCGCGAATTCGACCTCAGCCTTTCCGCCGATCGTTGCCACGAGGACGAACAGCCGATCGTTGTCGTTCGGCTGATGCGGCGCCGGAATGCCAGGGGCCGATTGCGGCGTGCCCGGCGCCATTGCGGCAGGATTTCCGGTTGCCGGTTGTGCCGCGGCCGGCATCGCAGCCAGAGCCCCTAACAGGATAACTATCGCCAAACCGCGCATCCTTGAATCCTCCTAGAGTTACGCCAGTCGCTTAGAGGGCGAGCAGATATGCCAAGAGGGAATCCTTCTCGTCCTGCGTCAGCTTGAGACCCATTACCAGGTTAAAGAACTCAACGCAGTCCGCGAGCGTCATCAGTCGACCATCATGGAGATACGGCGGCGAATCCTTGATACCGCGCAGCGTGAAGGTCTTAATTGGGCCGTCAGGCAGCATCACTAGGCCGTTCACGGTATGGCCGACCTGGTAAAAGCGCTCGAGCTTCAGGTCGTACATGTTGTTGTCGATGAACGCGGTCTGCGGAATGTGACACTCGGCACAACGGCCCTTGTCGAAGAACACCCGTTCGCCAGCCAATTCACTCTGGTTTGCCTTGCTCGTATCGAGCCGCCCGGCCGGATCGAGTTTTGGCGCTGGAGGGAAGTCGATCATGTTCTGCATCTGCGCCATCATCGAGGTCTGGTCGTGGCGCTCCGGCAAATGCACTCCCTTGCGTTGAGCGCTCATCTGGTCACCGTTGAAATAGGCGGTGCGCTGCTCAAACTCGGTGAAGTCTTCGACCGAGCGCAGGGATCGCTTCGACCCATGGATTTGCTGATTGAACAGGCCGCGCAGACTGACGGTGTCGAGCCGGAAGCGGGCGGCTTGCGGCCGGACGTCCGGGGTCTGGTGGAAAGCGGCATTGGTGTGAAAATTGGCGTGGCAGTCGAGACAGGTAACGCCGAGGCTTTGATCCTCGCTCTTGCGGTCCTCGGTCTGATTGAATTCCTCTTGCGGGAAAGGGGTCAGCAGGAGCCGCATTCCCTCCATTTGGACCGGCGTGATGAAGCCAACCATCATCTCGTAATAATTCTTGATCGTCACCAGTCGGCCACGTGACACATCGCCCAGCTCCGGATGCGTGGTCAGAAAAACCGGCGGCGGAAATTCGGGCGTGAAGGTGTCCGGAAGATCGAAGTCGATGTCGAAACGGCGGATGTTTCGGCCTTCCTGGCTCCTGGTCTCGTCGATCTGGACGTTTGGGAACACCTGTCCGCCGGTCGCCTGCTTGACGTGCGGTAAGGGCATGAAGCCCGGCGGCAGCAAGCCTCTTTGCCGGATCTCGTCCGCGCTCATGCTGGAAAGGCTGTCCCAGGTAGCGCCGGCGGGAAGCTTAACGCGTACACCGCCTTGCACTGGTTTGCGTCCGCCCGCCATCATTACACCGGCGATGGGATTGTTTGACAAATCATAGCGCTGGTTGAGCACCGTTTGCTGGTCTTGCATGACCTGAGGCTTCTCGGCCTCGTCGTTTGCCTTGACGGCGGAAAGAGGGAGAGTCGGCAACGGGCGATAGGTGGCGCTCGGCGGCAGCGGATCGGCGAGCGCGATGCAGAGGGCCACGCTCGTCAAGGCTGCGCCGACACTGAACGACCAACAGCCGACTGCACGCATGATCCCCATCCTGATCGGTTCATCGGAGCCGACCCGTTAACACAGCCGCCTTCCCCCGGTTTCATTCCTCGTGCAAAAATAACCAGAAACTGCCCTCCACTCCGAGCCGGTCGGCATAATCCTTTGGTGCTTGGCGACCGCAATGCCGGGTACGGGACCTGGCCGCCGGGGCAAAACCGTTGCCAGACGCGCGCTTCGGCAAAAGGCCCTCATCTCGCAACGTCATTACGGTCCCGACAGAGTGCCACTTCAACCCTACGCTACTGGCGACAAGCTTGCGGTATCAGGTAAGGTTAACCGGATGATCGCGGCCGCCATCAACGCCAATCCGCGCTGGTCTCGGAAGGAGCCGGGGCGGTAGCATCTCAAGGTCACGCACCATCGGCGTCGCTCAAACGGCGTTCGGGCCGGCGGCTTCGCGAACTCCTTCTCCTGAGCGGCGAGCCAGTATGATTGTTAGCAAACGAAGCGCCGTGAGGCGAATATTCGCGCGCGTGATCATGCCGCCCGTCATTATATTATGACTGCACCTGTCTTTTTCAGGGGTTCCTTACTTGCCGATCACAGAGATCTGCTAACATCACGCTAACGGTTGTCTCTGCGATTCCAATGAATGATAATTTAGATCGACACGGACGCCGCGCATACCGCAGGGCCTCTTATCACTTGACCATTGCAATCAGTCGATCAGCCGCACCAGCACAAGCTAAATGAACCAGCTGGCAACCAAACCGGCGCTTGCTGCAAAGATTGCCGCCGTGGTGATCGAACCAAGAATATTAATCGCCCGCCCGTTCACTTTGTCGCCCATGATCGTACGATTATTGGTCATCAACATGATGAGCAGCAACAGCGGGGGTGTCGAAAACCCCTGCACCACGCCCGCCCAAACCAGCGCTTTCATCGGGTTGAAGCCAAGAAAGTTCATCGCGACGCCAATCACGGTGAAACCGATGATGGAGGCGTAGAACTTCTTGGCCTCATGGGGTTTTGAATGGAGGCTGTGTCGCCAGCCGAATACCTGTGCAACGTCGTAAGCGGCGCCCGTCGTCATCACCGGCACGGCGAGAAAGCCGACTCCGATAACGCCGAGCAGGAAGAGCAGTCTGGCCCAATTGCCTGCCAAAGGCTCCAATGCCTGAGCCGCTTCCGCAGCGCTCTGAACTTCATTGATACCTGCTTTATGCAGGGTGGCGGCCGTGGACAGGATGATGAAGTACATGACGGCATTGGAAAATACCATGCCGATCAGGATGTCACGTTGGGTGCTTGCCAGCTCGGGGTCGGTCGCGCCCTTGCGCTGGGACAGCCTTGTTCGGCCCGCGGCAATTTCCTCCTCGATTTCCTCATTCGATTGCCAGCTGTAAATGTAAGCGGAGAGCGTCGTCCCGATAACCGCGACCATCATGGTCAGGAAGTCGCGATTAAATTCGATCGTGGGTATGAATGTGCCGCGCAGAACTTCGCCCAGATCCGGTTTGGCCAAGACCGCCGCACCCACATAGGCGAGCAACACCAGCGCCAGCCAGCGGAACACATTGCGGATCAGAATGTACGAGCCGTAGAGCTGCACAGCGAGAATGACGATCGCGATCGCGACCACCAGCCACGGGATCGGAATGGGAATAAACAGATTGAGCGCCGCCGCCATGCCGCCGAGATCGGCCCCGGCCTCAATCGTGTTGCCGATCAGAACCCCGATCAGCGTTGGGTACAGCACCCTGCGCGGGTAATAATCCTTGATCGCCCGAAATAGCCCACGACCGGATACCTGGCCGAGCTTTGCGGACAGGTATACGACCGCATACATCATCGGCAGAGTTACGGGGGCAGTCCAAAGAAAGGACAGACCGAGCTTCGCGCCGGCGCTGGCGTAAGTGCCGATTGCAGACGGATCGTCGGCGGCGGCGCCCGTAATCACGCCGAGCCCGACTGCTCGGCCGATCCCCGATTTCTTCCTCTCTGGGACCGGCTTCGAAGCCGACCGCTGCGTTTCGGTCACGAGAACAGGCCGCGATACAGGCTGTACCCAATAAACGCCAGGATTACGCCCACATCCATCGCGATCACGATCAGGCGCCGAAACAGGCCGGGATCGATGAACATGGTGTGCTCCGCATCCTGCCAGCGGGGAGCGACACGCTGCCCCATCCCGAGCACCAACATTCGAATGATGGGAATGGCTCCGATCAACGGCACCTGCAAGGAGCCGAAACTTCCAGTTTAGACCATGGCAAGCCTATGCCTGGCGTTGCCTCGTCGGCTGGAGGCGTTTCGTGCCGGCGAGAACCTGCGGCCGGCCGGTCCCTTCGTCAAAAGCCGCTCGATCTCCTTGGACGTCTCGGCCTTGGTGAGGTGGGGCTCGCCTGGTTCACGCGACCCCGTGGCGAGCGTCTCGAGATGGGATGCCTGCGCGCCGGTCATCGCTCGTCGCCCAGTCATTCGGCCTTTGATGCGGTTCGAGTTCTCGTCGGCAAAATGGTTGGGCTTCACTTATTCCTGGAAACCGACGCGCTCAGATCGGTGTTCGTCTCTCAACGCTCTCTCGCTGAAAGGCTCCGACGATGATCAGGGAAATGCTCGGTATCGCAGAAGGGATTCTCCAGGATTTGCACAACGACCACAGCGAAGTCGACTCACTGATGGACCGCATCATGGAATGCGACGATCGCGCGCAGCGCGCGGCGGTTTTCGAGGAGATGAAAACCAAGCTGCTGGCCCATGCGCATGCCGAGCAGGAGGTGCTTTACCGCCGGTTGGAGTCATCCCAGAGCGAGACGTCGCGGACCTTCGCCCACGAGGGCGCAAACGAGCATCAGATCGTTGAAGGCCAGCTTCAGAAAATCTCCGCCACCGGCGACAATATGAGCGACCAGTGGACTGCGGAGCTAAAGGTGCTGCGCGATCTCGTAGAGCATCATATCGAGGAAGAGGAAAGTACTGGGTTCAGCTGCGCGCGCGACGAGTTCGAAAAGGACGAGCTTGAAACGATGTCCCGGCAGTTCCAAACCCGAAAGGCGCAGATGGCGACGCGGGTCGCCTGACTGCGAGCGATCCGGCCTCCGCCGGGGCGGTGGTCGATCTCCGATCGTACGCTTTGTCCATCGGGCGGTTGCCTTCGCGACGTTGTGAAAGGCGTCGGTCAGGTTTCTGAGGAATTGGTGCATGGCTCCCCGCTCGTCCTGGAGCAGTTACGGTTGGGTGACCGGCAAGGAACAGGTGACAGGCGCTCGGCGATCCTATTTGCATACCCTAGCGCAAAAGGCGCACGAGCCATCCATCCGGATCTCTCGAAGGCAAGGTCGCGAAGGAGATCGTCTTCAGCGAAGACCGAACGCGGGTGGCGTTCCAGCTGGAAGCGCACCACGGAAAAACACCGACTGATATTGCCGATTCAGATGCACGGCTAGCAAGAAAGGCAGGGCGGCAGAGAAACGGGGCGCGCAAGGGAAAGCTGATCGCTAGATACGAGAGGGCATTGGCAAGCATAGGGTCCAATGTTAGTGGCGTGCTCGAGCTTGCTAATCAGCTACAACAAAGGCAGGCTCGCCGGGCTCCTGAATAAATGGGTTCATGGCTGCGCGTCGGTTCGTCAAGCCCCTGCTGTTCGCCGCCATTCCTGTCGCGGCGATCGCGGCCCTCGTCGCGTTCTGGAACTGGAACTGGTTCATTCCGATCGTGCAGGGCCGCGCCTCATCCGCGCTCGGCCGCGCGGTTACAATAGAACATCTGCACGTGCAGCTCGGGCGGGTGACGATGGTGAGCGCCGATGGCGTGCGCATCGCCAATCCGGCCGACTCTCCGGAGCAGGGAGATTTCGCCAGGATCGCGCGGCTGAGCGTGCAGGCCGACGTGATGGCCTATATCCAAAGTTCGCATACGTGTATCCGCACGCGACGAGCGGCGCATTGCGCAGGTACTTCGCTACATCGAAGATCAGGCGGCAGAGCCGATTAACCTTGACGGGCTGGCAAAGCTGGCGGCAATGAGCAAATATCATTTTCTGCGCACGTTCAAATGCGTTGCCGGCCTGTCGCCCTACCAGTTTTTGCTAATGGTGAGGATGCGCAGAGCAGCCGTCCGCCTGGTCGTTTCATCCGAAACCGTGTCGACGATTGCGTTCGAAGCGGGGTTCGGGGATCTGTCCAGCTTCAACAAGCGCTTTCGATACCTGTTCGGCATGACCCCGCTGGCGCATCGTCGCCAAGGAACAACCCACTAAGGAGGGACAACGAGCAACTTTGATTGAACTGAGCGCCGCTTATGGTGCATTGGAGAAGAAGAGCCACGACACCAAGATGGACGCCACGATCGTAACTCCGGCTGCGATTATTCGAGCGATTTCAAACAGGCGGTGAACCCGCATGGTCCCAACGCAAGTACCGAATGGGCTAAAAACTACCCCTTCCACTGCGTGTTCGGCAGCAAGTCGGTTCTCGGGAAGACCGTCGGCGCTATGCGCTCTACCTGACGGTCTTTTGTTTCGGTTAGCGTGCATGTCAAAAAAGACCGTCAAAAATACCGTCAATCTATTGCGATGCAGAAGGATAAAATTGTTTGACACCTTCTCATTCGTCTTGTCTTTCAATCAGTTATGAGGTTTGGCGGCGGGACCGACGATGCAGTGTCGAATATACGCGCTGCCTTATAAGTTATTGAATCACAGCGAGAACTTTCTCTCAGTTTGTCGCCCCTCACTCCCACTCGATCGTGCCCGGCGGCTTTGAGGTGATGTCGTAGACGACGCGGTTGATGCCGCGAACTTCGTTGATGATGCGGGTCGCGGCGCGGCCCAGGAATTCGTGCGGGAACGGGAAGTAATCGGCGGTCATGCCGTCGGTCGAGGTCACCGCGCGCAATGCGCAGGCGAAATCGTAGGAGCGCGCGTCACCCATAACGCCAACGCTTCTGACCGGCAATAATACGGCGAAAGCTTGCCAGATGGCGTTGTAGAGCCCGGCATTGCGGATCTCTTCGAGGAAGACCTGGTCGGCCTTGCGCAGGATGTCGAGTTTGGCGCGGGTGACCTCGCCGGGGATGCGGATCGCCAGACCCGGACCGGGAAACGGGTGGCGGTCGACAAAACCTTCGGGCAGACCGAGTTCGCGGCCGAGCACGCGCACCTCGTCCTTGAATAGCTCGCGCAATGGTTCGACCAGCTTCAGTTTCATGCGGGCCGGCAAGCCGCCGACATTGTGATGCGATTTGATCGTCACCGAGGGGCCGCCCAGGGGGCTCACCGACTCGATCACATCGGGGTAAAGCGTCCCCTGCGCCAGAAATTCAATATTGCCGAGCTTGTGCGCCTCCTCGTCGAACACATCGATAAAGGTGGCGCCGATCGCCTTGCGCTTTTCCTCGGGGTCGGTGACGCCGGCGAGCTTGTCGAGAAACAATCCGCTCGCCTCGCGGTGAACCAGCGGAATGTTGTAATGGCCGCGGAACAGGCTGACGACCTCCTCCGCCTCGCCCGCCCGCAATAGGCCGGTATCGACAAAGATGCAGGTCAGCTGGCCGCCAATCGCCTCGTGCAACAGCACCGCGGCGACAGCGGAATCGACTCCACCGGACAAACCGCAGACCACGCCTCCGCTGCCGACTTGGCGGCGGATTTTACCGATTGCCTGGGCGCGAAACAGCGCCATCGTCCAGTCGCCGCGGCAGCCGGCGACGTTATGCGTGAAATTGCGCAACAACCGGCCGCCGTGCGGCGTGTGCACGACCTCGGGATGGAATAGCACGCCGTAAAACCGTCGGTCGTCATCGGCAATCGCGGCATAAGGCGCGGCTTCGCTCGCAGCCACGGCGCGAAAACCGGCCGGCAACGCCTCGACCTCGTCGCCATGGCTCATCCAGACCTGCTCGCGCTCGCCGGCTTGGGCCGTGAGCGGCCACAAGCCCTCGAACAGCCGGCACTCGCCGATTATCTCAATAAAAGCCCGCCCGAACTCCTGATGATCGCTCAGGATGACCCGGCCGCCGAGCTGCGCGCACATGGTCTGCATGCCGTAGCAGATCCCCAGCACTGGCACACCCAGCCGAAAGACGATTTCCGGCGCCCGGGGTGAGGCGGCCTCGGTCAGTGAGGCGGGTCCGCCCGACAGGATAATCCCCCGCGGAGCAAAATCGCGGATCCGATCTTCGGCGGTCGTGAACGGATGGATTTCGCAATAGACGCCGCTCTCGCGTATCCGCCGCGCAATCAGCTGGGTGACCTGGCTGCCGAAATCGAGGATCAGGATGCGGTCGGACATGGCTGGCGCTCGAAGATAGCGACAAAAAACCCGTCGGTGCCGTGCCGCGCCGGCGTCAGGCGAAGGTAGTCTTCACCGGCCGGCGAGGCGCCGCCGATCGTTTCTTCCCAGGCGCGCGCGACAGGCAGCAGTGAAAAATCCGGCTCGGCTGCAAGAAAGCTTTCGGCCTGCGCCTCGTCTTCTTCGCGCAACAGCGAGCAGGTCGCATAAATGAGGCGACCGCCCGGGCGGACCAGGCGGGAAGCGCTGCGCAGGATCTGCTGTTGTCGCTCGACGAGCTCAACAAGGTCCTCGGGCCGCGAACGCCATTTGGCGTCCGGGTTGCGGCGCCACGTGCCGGTGCCGAGGCACGGCACATCGACAAAGACACGATCGAAGCTGCCCTTGTGATGCTTGACCCATTTGTCGCGCTCGTCATTCAGCGCACGCCGCTCGACATTGTTGACCCCGGCGCGGCGCAGCCGGCGCGCCGAGCGCTCGAGCCGCCAGGCCGACACTTCGCAGGCGACGAGCTTGCCGCGGTTGGCCATCCCGGCGGCGAGCGCCAAGGTCTTGCCGCCGGCGCCGGCACAGAAATCGACGACTCGCATTCCCGGTCGCGCATCGGCGAGCAGCGCGGCGATTTGCGAGCTCTCGTCCTGCACCTCGACCAGCCCCTCCTTGAACGCGGCCAGACCGCCGAGCGCCACTCTTTCGCGCAGCCGCAGCCCGATTGGCGACAGGGCCGTCGGGTCCGCCGCCACGCCTTCTTTCGCAAGAGCGCGCCGCGCCGTGTCGCGATCGGCCTTGAGCAGGTTCACGCGCAAATCGGTCGGCGCGGGTGCATTCAGCGCCGTCATCTCGCGCTCCAGCCCGCCGCCAAAGACCCGTTCGAGATAGGGCAATAGCCACTCGGGCACGTCGTTGGCGACAGCTTGCGGCATTTCGGGATGACGCAGGGTATGGCTGGCGAGACTGCGCACCAGCCGTTCTTCATCCCGTCTGAGCGGCGCTGGTCGAAAGCGGTCCCCGTCGCAGCATGCTGCGATCGCCTCCGGTCGCCAGCCCTCGATCAAAACAAGGCTCGCCATGACCCGGGTGCGCGCTTCGCTTGCGACCGCATGTCTGCCGATCCACCAATCGAGCGCCGCGCGATGGCGCAGCACAGCATAAACATGCCCGGATATGTGCGCCCGGTCCTTGGCACCGATATAGCGCCGACGACGAAAGTAATCGGCAGCGACATCGTCGGCTGGGCGATCCCCGGTGTCGATCGCGGTCAGAATCTCGATCGCCGCCGCGACCTGCGCCCCGGGGGTCAAACGGCGTGCAGCCCCTCACCTTCCCGCTTCGCAAGGTGAGGGGCATTCATGGCTGGTGAGCTCAACGGTCCTGCGGGTAATTGGGGGCTTCGCGGGTGACCGCGACATCGTGGACATGGCTCTCGCGCAACCCGGCGCCGGTAATCCGCACAAAGGTGCAGTTCGCCTGCATTTCGCGGATTGTACGGTTGCCGGTGTAGCCCATCGCCGCTCTAAGGCCACCGATCAGCTGATGGACGATGTTGCCGACCGGCCCCTTATGCGGGACGCGGCCCTCGACACCCTCGGGCACCAGCTTTAGGGCGCTGGTCACTTCCTGCTGGAAATAGCGGTCGGCCGAGCCGCGCGCCATGGCGCCGATCGAGCCCATGCCGCGGTAATATTTGTAGCTGCGGCCCTGATAGAGGAAGACTTCGCCCGGGCTCTCGTCGGTGCCGGCGAACAGCGAGCCAAGCATGGCGCATTCGGCCCCGGCCGCGATCGCCTTCGCGAGGTCGCCGGAGAATTTGATGCCGCCATCCGAGATCACCGGGAGTTCCGCCTTGCGGCATTCCGCGACCGTGTCGACAATGGCCGTGAATTGCGGCACGCCGACCCCCGCCACCATGCGTGTCGTGCAGATCGACCCCGGCCCGATGCCGACCTTGATCGCGTCCGCACCGGCCTCGATCAAAGCGCGGGCGCCTTCCGCCGTCGCGACATTGCCGGCGATAACCTGCGTGTAGTTCGACAGCCGGCGGACATCCCTCAGGGTCCGCAGGACCCGATCGGAATGGCCATGGGCAGTGTCGACGACTAAGACGTCGAGACCGGCGGCAAACAGTGCTTCGGCGCGTTCGATGCCCTCGGCGCCGGTGCCCGTCGCGGCAGCGACCCGGAGGCGGCCGTGCTCATCCTTGCAGGCGGTCGGATAGCGCTGCGCCTTCTCGATGTCCTTAACGGTGATCAGCCCGACGCAGCGATAGGCTTCGTCGACGACGAGCAGCTTCTCGATGCGATGCTGATGCAATAGGCGTTTTGCGTCGTCGCGGGCGACATTCTCGCGGACCGTGACCAGGCTGTCCCTGGTCATCAGCTCGGCGACCGGCTGGCGCGGATCGTCGGCGAATCGCACATCTCGGTTTGTCAGGATTCCGGCCAGCCTGCCCGAGCCGCGCTCGACGACCGGAATGCCGGAGATCTTGTGGTCGGCCATCAGCCGCAGCGCATCCGCGAGGGTCTCGTCCGGGTGGATCGTCACCGGGTTGACGACCATACCGGCCTCGAACTTCTTGACCTTGCGGACTTCGTCCGCCTGCTGATCGACGCCCATGTTGTGGTGAATGACGCCAATCCCGCCGGCCTGCGCCATCGCGATCGCGAGCGCACTTTCGGTCACCGTGTCCATTGCCGCCGACACCAGCGGAATGCCGAGCTCGATTTCGCGGGTCAGCCGGGTGCGAGTGTCGGTCTCGCCGGGCATGATCGCTGACGCCGCCGGGACCAGCATCACATCGTCAAAGGTCAGAGCTTGCCGAATTTCCATCGGCGCCTCCTTTCCGATGGCGGCGCACTATACACCAGGATGCCGCCGCGAGAAGAAATTGGCGCCGGCCATTTCGGCCAGCGCCATTCTGCCTTGATTTGGTGATCCCACCGCTATTCTGCGAGGCGGTGGTGCACAGAAAGCGGGGTGCCCCGCATTCGCGAAGTGCGGCGCACCCCCCGGCGGGGGTTATGCTGTATTGGGCGCGAGTCAGGCCCTCTTTCCGACCAGCGCAAACATCGCGCCCTGGGGGTCCTTGCCCTGGATGATCCAGTGGCCGCCGGGCACCTCCATCGGACCGTTGAGGATCTGGCCGCCATTCGCCCAAACGCGCTCAACAGCCGCATCAATATCGCCAACATTGAAATAGTAGAGCCAGTAAGGAGCCGGCACGGCCGGCGGCTTGTTGAACATCCCGCCGATTGCTTGCCCACCCGCCGAAAACATCTGGTAGGTGCCCATCTCGCCCATCTGCATCGCGTCGGATTTCTGCCAGCCGAACAATTCGCTGTAGAAACCGAACGCCTTTTGCCCGTCGTCCGCCAACAGCTCGTGCCAGCTAATGTGGCCCGCTGAGTCCGGCTCGGGAAGCTGCGCTTCGCAGGTTTGCAATGACTTGAACAGAGCGAACACCGCCTTCTGCGGATCGGCCAGCACCGAAAAGCGACCGACATTCGGAATATCGGAGGGCGGAACATAGACCGTGCCGCCAAGCCGCTTGACCCGCTCGGTAGTCACGTCGACATCGTCAACCGCCACATATCCGATCCAGCTTGGCGGAGCGCCCATCTTGCGAGCGTCCTCGGGCTGGAGCATGAGCCCGGCTGCGGGCATCTCCGCGACGGTAAACAGAGTGTAGTCCATGTCGGACACAGGCCCCGGCTGCGCGCCCCAGCCCACCACTTTCGTGTAAAAGGCCTTGGCGGCCTCGGTGTCGGCCGCCAACAATTCGTACCAAACAAAACGGCCCTGCATCTCAACCATATCCCTAGCCTCCGGTTGGGTGTCTCGCGTCTGAAGATGCGGGAATGCCCTAGGATAAGTTGATATCAACGCTACTTCGCTATGTCAAAGCCCGATATCCACTCCAGCGCAAGCAGCATTAGGCGCGAGCTCGCTGGCGTCTGATCCGGCGTCAGGCGCCGACCTGCACTTTCATCGGTCTCTTTAACACGTCGCTCTCGTACAGGTGGCAGGCTACGAGGCGCCCTTCCACATCGGTGAGCAACGGCTCCTGCTGTGCACAGCGCTCCATTGCGTGGGGGCAGCGCGGGTGGAAGCGGCAGCCGGAGGGCGGATTGAGCGGGCTGGGGACCTCGCCGGCCAGGATAATCTCGTCGCGACGCTCGTCGGGGTGGCTCGGTAGCGCCGCCGAGAACAGCGCTTCCGTGTAGGGGTGTTTCGGCGCGCGGGCGAGCGTGCGGGCTTCCCCACTCTCGACGATCTTGCCGAGATACATAACTGCGATCGTGTGGCTCATATGCGCCACCGCGGCGAGATCATGGGCAATGAACAGGTAGGACACACCCAGCTCGGCCTGCAGGTCGCGCAGCAAGTTCAGGATCTGCGCCCGGATCGACACATCGAGCGCAGAGACCGGCTCGTCGAGCACGATGAGCTTGGGGGACAATGCGAGCGCCCGCGCGATGGCGATCCGCTGACGCTGCCCGCCGGAGAATTCGTGTGGGAACAAGTCTGCCGAGCGAGCCGGCAGCCCAACGAGGTCGAGCAATTGGAGCACCCGCTGGCGCACCTCGCTCGCCGTGACCGACTCGTTGGTGGTCAGCGGCTCGGCGATAATCGCGCTGACCCGCATGCGCGGATTGAGCGAAGCATAGGGGTCCTGAAAGACCGCCTGAACCGACTTGCGGTAAGCGCGGCGGCCCCTGGCGTCGAGCTCTTGGAGATCTCGCCCCTCAAAACGCATGATGCCGCCGGTGGGCTCCTCAAGGCCGAGCACGAGCTTGGCGGTGGTCGTCTTGCCGCAGCCGGATTCGCCAACGACCCCGAGAGTTTGCCCCGGCTCGATAGCGAACGAGATGCCGTCGACCGCGCGGACCACGCCGCGATCGCCGCCAAACACTCCGCGCTTGGCTCGGAAATGCTTGGTCAGCCCTGCTGCCTCGACGACTGCCATCAGACTGCTCCGGTCCCGACCCTGAGCGGTGCCGGATTGTCGCGCGATGCATGCGCGAGCCAGCACCGCGCGTTGCGGCCCACCGCGGTCGTGAAGGCAGGCGGCGCCTGCATCCGGCACCGGTCGAAGACCTCGGGGCAGCGCGGGGCGAAAGAGCAGCCCGGCGGCAATGAGGAGAGATCCGGCGGTTGTCCATCGATCGCCGTGAGCCGTTGCCGGTTGTCGGTCATGCGGGGGATCGAACTCAGCAAGGCCTCGGTATAGGGATGGGTCGGACTGTTGAAGATTTGCGACACCGGCCCCGACTCGACGACGCGCCCGGCATACATGACTGCAAGCTGGTCGCACATCTTGGCAACGATGCCGAGATTGTGAGTGATGAAGATCAAAGCGAGGCCATGCTCGCGCTGGAGGTCGCGCAGCAGAGCCAGATACTGGGCCTGGATCGTCAGGTCGAGGCTGGTTGTGGGCTCGTCGGCGATCAGGAGGCGCGGCTCGCACGAGATGCCGATCGCCCCGACGATGCGCTGGCGCATGCCGCCCGACATCTCATGCGGGTACTGCGTCACCCGCGTCTCCGGCGACGGGATGCGCACCGCTTTCAGCAGCCCGCGCGCCCGCTCCCACGCATTGGCGCGCGATGCCCCTTCATGGACCCGAAGCGTCTCCGCGACCTGGTCGCCGATCGTGAACAGCGGGTTCAGCGACGCCATCGGATCCTGCAGGATCATCGCAATGCGCTTGCCGCGCACCCGGCGCATCTCCTCGTCGGATTTGAGCAGGAGGTCTTCACCCTCGAACAGCATCTTGCCGCTAACGATCTGGGCCGCCGGCGGCAGGATGCGCAGGATCGTCAGCGCCAGCGTGCTCTTGCCGGAGCCGGATTCTCCGACGATGCCCAAGGTCTCCCCGGCATTGATGCACAGGGATACTTCATCGACCGCGCGTACGACCCGAGTGCCTTGGGCCGAGACGTAGTGTGTAGACAGGTTCTGCAGCTCGAGCAGGGGGCGGGAGCTCATCGATACACCTGGTCAGAAAAAGGCCGGGGCCATTCCGCGCAACGCCGGCGGCCCCATGTGAAACAGCTCAGAGTTGGCGCAGCTGGGGGTCCAGCTTGACGCGTAGCCAGTCGCCGAGAAGGTTGGCCGACAGCACCATCAGCATGATGCAGAGGCCGGGGAAGACAGTCAGCCACCAATAGCCGACCATCAGACCCTGTTTGCCGTCCGACAGCATCAACCCCCAGGCCGGCTCGGGCGGTGGGACGCCGACGCCCAGGAAAGACAGCGACGCCTCGGCGATGATCACGACGCCCAGCATGAGTGTGGCGAGCACGATCGCCGAGTTGACGACATTGGGCAGGATGTGCCGCATCATGATCGTCCATTTGGAGCAGCCCGCGACAATCGCCAGCCGGACGAACTCCCGCTCTTTGAGCGACAGCACCTCGCCGCGAACGACGCGCGCATACCGTGTCCAATAGACCGCGCCAAGAATGATGACGATGTTCCACATGCTGGGCCCGACAATCGCCGCCAGGAAAATCGCGAAGGTCAGCCCCGGTATCGCGAGCCAGGTATCGGTGAGCCGCATGATGACCTGGTCGACCCAGCCGCCGATATAGCCCGAAATGATGCCCAGCGCGGTGCCGATGAAACCGGCTACCATCACCGCGGTCAAGCCCACCACCATCGACACCCGGGCGCCAAAGATCAGCCGGGACAGCACGTCGCGGCCGAGCTGGTCTGTGCCGAGAAGATATTTGGTGGTGCCGCCGGCCTGCCAGAACGGAGGTTTGAAGCGCGCCGTCAGGCTGCCGATCTCGGGATTGTGGGGCGCCAGAAAATTAGCAAAAATCGCCACCAGGGCAATGGAGAGGAAGATTGCGCTCGGGATGATCGGGAAGTCGCCTCGCCGAATGAAGGCAAAGCGCGCCGGACGCTCCAGAGAGAGGCTGACGCTATCAAGGGGCGAGGTGATGGTCATGGCAATCAGGTTCCCAATCGGATGCGGGGATCGATTACGGCGTAGAGGATGTCTATCACCAGATTGACGATCACGATCATGGCGCCGCCCATGATGACGACACCCTGGACCACCGGAAAATCGCGGAACGTGATGCCCTCGTAAAGCAGGCGGCCGATCCCGGGCCAGGCGAACACGACTTCTACGACGACCGCCACATTGACCATGATGACGAGGTTGACCCCGGCCAAGGTAAGCACCGGAATCAGCGCGTTCTTGAAGGCATGCTTGGCAATGACCAGCGACTGAGGCAGGCCCTTGATCTTTGCGAGCTTGACGTATTCCGAGCCGAGCACTTCGAGCATCGAGGAGCGCGTCAGCCGCATATGAGCGGCGGCGAAATACCAGCCGAGGGCAAAGGCGGGCATGACCAGGTGCAGCGGAGTGCCGGCGCCCGAGGACGGAAGCCAGCGCAGATAGACCGAAAAGAACAGGATCATCACCAGCCCGACCCAGAAGGACGGGAGCGAGAGACCCAAAAGGGCGAAAGACTTGCCGAAGCCGTCCCAGAAGCCGCCGACCCGGACGGCGGCAAGGATGCCGCTTGGGATGCCGATGATCAGCGAGAAGCCCATGGCGACCACCGCCAGCATCAGCGAATTCGGCAAGCGCGACAGGTAGAGGCCCATGACCGGCGTTCGATAATAGAACGACTGGCCGAGATCGCCGTGCAACAGCGACGACATGAAGATGCCGTATTGCACCCAGAGCGGCTTATCGAGGCCGAACTGATGGTGGATCGCGGCGATGTCGGCCTCGCTCGCGCCCGGCTCCACCAGCAGCGCCGCCGGATCGCCCGTCACCCGGACGAAAAGGAAAATCGTCACGGACAACAGGAACAGCGAGAGGAGTGAATAAAGAATTCGCCTGCCGATGTACTGTTTCATTGATGCTCGTTCCTGGCCGGGTCTCTAGGCCGCTTTGATCGTGATGTCTTCAAAAGGGGCTGTGTAGGCAAAGCCCGGTATCAGTCCGAACCCTGATTCGCCTACCCGCGGACCGATCCCGTTAATGAAGGCGAGCTGCCAAACCGGTGCGTAGATCGCCTTTTCGTAAACCAGCTGCTGCATCCTTTCGAGAATCGCAGTGCGCTTTTTCTGATCGAGCTCGTTCGCCTGCTGACCGAAGAGCTCGTCGATATCCGGATAGCTGCCATAGACGTAGGTGCCGCCCTTGACGACAAAGGAGGCGAGGCGCGTCGCAGCATCGCCAAACGCGCCGCTCGCTCCTCGAAGAATGCCGCGGGTATACTTTTTCCCGCCATAGGCCGCCGCGAAGGCGGCGCGCTCGATCGGCTCGAGCTTGGTGCGGATGCCGACCTGCCGAAGGCTGTCGACCAGGGCTTCGCCCATATTCGCGTAGGAGCTGTCGCAATAAAACAAGCCGGCGTCGAAGCCGTTAGGATAGCCAGCTTCAGCCAGCAGCTTCTTGGCCTTGGCGGGATCGTTAGCCGCGGGCGGCGGTTGCCAATAGAATTCGAAGCTGTCCGGAATGATGCTGTCGGTAATCTTGCAATAGCCGAGGAACAGCGCTTCGTTCATCCCATCCCGGTCGAGCGCCAGATTGGCCGCTTGCCGCACGCGCAGATCGTGCCAGGGCGATTTGGGATCCCATTGCTCGGGGAAATAGACCCAGTTCGGCGCCTGAAGAACGACGGGTTTGAGAGAGAGCCCCGGCGTGCGTCGAATACTCTCGGCAAGCTCGCCGCGGATCGAATAGGCGATATCGACCTCGCCGCGCTGCAATGCCGCCAGCCGCGTCGATTCATCGGGGATGACCTTCATCACGAGACGCTTGACGCTCGGCGTTTTGCGCCAATAGCCATCAAACGCCTCGAGCACCAGCTCAACGCCAGGATTGAACGAGAGGAATTTATAGGGGCCGGCGCCGATCGGCGCCTTCTTGAACCCCTCATCGCCGACCTTCTCGACGTATTTCCTGGGGACGATCCAACTCGCCCCGCTCGCCGTGGCGTAGAAAGTCATGAAATCCGGCCACGGCGCCTTCAGCTTGAAACGGACGTGCTCGGCGTCGGGGGTTTCGACCGCCGCCACCTTGTCATGCAGCAGATCGTGTGAAGCGCCCTTGTAGCGCTCGAACGAAAACTTGACGTCCTCGGCGGTCACCGGCTCGCCATTGTGGAATTTGGCGTTCTTGCGCAGCACGAACTCGTAGCTGAGGCCATCCTCCGCCGCCGACCAGGATTCGGCGAGGCTCGGCGCCAGCAGCTTTCCCGGCATCGGCTTTACCAGCGCATCGTGCAGCGCATAGAGGACCATATAGGGCGTGATGATGCCCGAGGTCTCGGCCGGGTCGAACCAGGTCGGCGCCAGCGAGACATGGATGCCCCAGGTCAGCTGGCCTTGCGGCCCGGCAGCGGACGCCCACCGCGGAGCGCCGGCCACGAGGCCCAGCGCCGCAGCGAAGGTGAAGAGATCCCGCCGGGTTACGTCAACGCTTTGGCCGCCATTTCCGGAGATTTCGC
>JBJMQW010000547.1:0-13045 GCA_045802495.1 Allostellaceae bacterium
CCGAGAAGCCTTTCCAAGTCGGCAGCGCCGCCAAAGGAAAGCCGCGGCGCGGGCAGCCATGCCGCTAGTTTCCTCAGGTCGATCCGACGCTCCTCAAGCAACACCACGAGCCAGAATCCGCCTTTCTTGTCCTTGAGAAAAAGGCTTTTGCAATGCCCTCCGGGCAAACTGCCGCGCAATGCGACCGCTTCGGCCACCGTGAAGACGGGCGGATGCGAATAGGTTCGGTGGGAGATCCCGAGCGCGTCGAAATGCGCAAACAGCGCTTCGGGCGTCGTCAGCCGCGGCCGCATTTCGATGCGCCGAGCGACCCGACCGTCGGGAACAAGACTGTCAAACAAAGCGAGCCTGCCGCTGGCACACAAAGAGGTCCGGTTTTGTTAGCACGCTCCATGTCCGCATATGTTCGCCTCTGTCGTCAATGCCCGGAGCGCCGCGCAACGTTCGGCGTGGTCCTAAAAATCGGCTGGGCGTGCGGACGGGTGTGGTTAACCGGCTGACATGAGGATCGCCATGGAGATCAGACGGCGGCGGTGCAACCGGGGAGGCGCCGCGCTTTGCGGAGGGGCAAGGGCGCGGCGGCGCTCATGCGCCGGGAGACGAGACGGCCATGGAGCCCTCTTGCTGCAAAAGCCGCACAGCCCCATCATCACCTTATGCAGGAATTCGCTGTCCGGCCGCAGCCTGATGACCCAAAGCTGACCCGTTCCGTCACCGGCATCGACCACGAGGGACGATCCATCGAAACCGCAGTCGTTATGGAACGGCCGCTGACCTTGTTCCTCAACGGTCGCGAGATCGTCACGATGATGACGATCGGTGATCATCCGGATTATCTCGCTGTCGGCTATCTGCTCAACCAGAACATGCTGCGCGCTGACGACCGGATTGCAGGCATCGACTACGATGAGGAGCTGGAGACGGTCGTCGTCCGCACCGATCGCGAGACTGATTTCGAGGACAAGCTAAAAAAGAAGACGCTGACCTCGGGTTGCGCCCAGGGCACGGTCTTTGGCGATCTGATGGAGAAATTCGAGGAGGTCTGCCTCGACCGCGAAGCGGTGCTGCACACCTCATGGCTCTATACGCTGACACGCAAAATCAACACCATACCCAGCCTCTACTTGGCGGCAGGGGCGATCCACGGTTGCGTGCTGTGCGAGGAGGACCGGCCGCTTCTCTACATGGAGGATGTCGGCCGCCACAACGCAATAGACAAGATTGCCGGCTATATGCACCTGCACGGGGTCTCACCAGCCGGCAAGATCTTCTACACAACCGGACGGCTAACTTCGGAGATGGTGATCAAGACAGTGCAGATGGGCATCCCGATTCTGATCTCGCGGTCCGGCTTCACCGCTTGGGGTGTCGATCTTGCACGCCAAGCCGGCCTTACCTTGATCGGCCGAGCCAAGGGGAAACGGTTTGTCGCTCTCGCGGGCAGCGAGCGCATCCTCTTCGACGGCGATCCCCGATCCGTTGACGACGAGCATCCGCGCCTCGCACGCAAAGCCAGCGTCGAAGAGGATGCGGCTTGAAGGTCGTCGGCCTGCTCTTGGCGGGAGGGCAGTCGCGCCGCATGGGCGGTGGAGACAAGGCGCTCCGGCTTCTAGCAGGGATAGCGCTGCTCGAGCGAGTCATCGAACGAATGCGGCCGCAGGTGGAGACGCTGGTGCTGAACGCCAACGGGGACCCCGCCCGGTTTGCGTCATTCGGACTGCCGGTGGTGCCTGACAGCGTTCCCGATTTTGTCGGGCCTTTGGCCGGGGTGCTCGCTGGCCTCGATTGGACCGCAGCCAACCGTCCGGATTGTTCGCACGTCGTCAGCGTCGCGACCGACGCCCCGTTCCTACCTAGGGACCTCGTGTCGCAGCTGGTGCGCAACGTGGAAGAATGCCGCGCGGATCTCGCCTGCGCAGCGTCCGGCGGGCAATCGCATCCCGTGATCGGGCTCTGGCCGGTGCGGCTGCGAGAGAATTTGAGGCAGGCGGTCGTCGACCAGGGGATCCGCAAAGTGGACACGTGGACCGCCCGCTACCGTCTCGCGACGGTGTGCTTTCCGAGCGAGCCGATAGACCCGTTCTTCAACGCCAACCGGCCGGAAGATTTGGCTACTGCAGCAGCGCTCCTCGCGGCCGGGAACAGTCGATCGCGATAGCTTCCTCCTTCGGAGAGAGACCCTGCGCTGTATCGGCCGCATTGACGTGGCGTCGCCTCGCCGTTCTGGACGCCAGACTGACGCTTGCGCTGATAGGGGACCGCGCTGCAGCCCCGAGCGGAGGGTCGCAGATGACCCGGGAAGGTGCGGACAGTCTCACGACACAAGCGGCGCGTGCCGACGCCGGTGCTGCGTCAACATCATCGGCCGCGCATCGGCTTACCACACTCACGAACACGGTGGATTTGCGGGTTCTGGAGCTGCTATCGGCACGCCTCTGCCACGAATTGAGCGGACCGATAGCGGCGATCAATAACGGCGTCGAGTTGGTTGCTGACGAAGACCCGGTCACAGGATCTCCGCCCGACCCAAGCTTCATACGCGACGCGGTCGCTCTCGTTGGCAGCAGCGCGCGCAGTGCCGCGCGCCGATTGCAGTTTTACCGCTTCGCCTATGGGTATAGCCAAGCCGCCGCTCCTGGTGGTCCGGCGCCGATCGAGCTTGCGCGCGCCCTCTTCGAGGCAAGCCGGATTGAGTGCGATTGTGCTGACGGCGTCCGATTTCTGTCAGCGGCGTGGCTGAAACTGGCTTGCAATCTGCTCCCGGTCGGCGCCGGCGCGCTGCCCCGCGGCGGCCGGCTCGTTCTCGGGGATCGCCCGTTAAGGCTCGAAGCAATCGGGGAGGCGGCAGCTCTGTCCGCGGAGACGCAGGCCGCACTTATGTTGGCGACCCCGGTCGACGAGCTGACCGCCCGAACGGTTCAAGCCTATTTCGCCGGTCTGCTGGCGAGGGCCCTCGATTGCGGAGTGACGGCGGCGACAGAGCCCGGCCGGGTTCGCCTGACCGTCATCGCCGCGGGTCGTTAGGCCGCAGCAGTACTGCGTCGCGCCGCAGAATCAACCAGGCCCGGACCGGGGGTCGAAGCTCCGGGCGAGATGATGGGGTCGCGAAGCACGTAGCCGCGGCCCCAAACCGTCTCGATGTAGTGACTGCCGCCGGTAGCGTGGGCAAGCTTCTTGCGCAGCTTGCAGACAAAGACGTCGATGATCTTGAGTTCCGGCTCGTCCATGCCGCCATACAGGTGGTTGAGGAACATCTCCTTGGTCAACGTTGTGCCCTTACGCAGGCTCAGGAGCTCGAGGATCCCGTACTCCTTTCCGGTCAGGTGAACCGGCTGGTCATCGACCGACACGACGCGGGTATCGAGATTGACCACCAGCTTGCCGGTGCGGATCGTCGATTCCGAGTGCCCTTTGGAGCGGCGCACAATGGCCTGGATTCGGGCGATCAGCTCACGGCGATCGAATGGCTTGGTCAGGAAGTCGTCGGCGCCAAAGCCAAGGCCTTTGATCTTGTGGTCGAGTTCGGCGAGACCCGAGAGGATCAGGATTGGGGTCCGCACGCGGGCCGCGCGTAGCCGCCGCAGCACCTCATACCCATCAATGTCCGGCAACATCAAATCGAGGATAATGATGTCGTAATCGTAGATTTTGCCGATCTCCAATCCATCCTCGCCGAGATCGGTCGTGTCACAAATGAAATTCTCCTTCTCCAGCATCAGCTTGATGCTTGCAGCAGTCGGTGGATCATCTTCGACCAAAAGCACGCGCATCGGAACCTCCAGGATCGGCCGGCGTTTCGCGCCGGTATGGTCTTGGTTAACCAGGATTACCAGAATCAGTTAACAAGCGATTTACAAAGTTCCGGTAACTTTGCCCTCGAAGCGGAAGCCGGCTTGCGCCGAGCACTGCCGGTAATTGGTTAAGCCGTTCCCGACATGCGCCGTCGAATACAGCAAGGGTTTCTTGCGACATTGTGGCTTTGCTCGCGGGCGCGATATCTCCGATTGGACTCTGCGGTCTCAATGCGACGACGGCCGGTTGCGGGATTTGAGGGGGCTTTTTCCGCATAATGCCGGTTTGTTCCAGTTTCGATGAGGTCCGCGGTACCCGGTGATGAACAGCCCGAGTGCCGGCTGTCCGAACGCGAGCCATTCACCCCCTTGCCGCGGACACGCTGCAAGGATTAACGATCATTAGCGATAGAGGTTGGCGGAAGTGTGAGCTTCGTCACATTTCTCGAAAAAAATTCGCGGCGTTGCAGGTCAAAGTCGATTAGGGGTCGCGAGGTGGACATCTTTTTATCCGTCAGCAACGGACTGATGACTGCCGGTCGCGGTAGTTTTCTAATCCGCCCGGCATCAGCCTGCCGTCCGGCAGAAAGACGCATGGGCGGGAAATTTATTCCCTCCCGCCTCGACGCCAAATGAGCAAGCCGGGCATCGCGGTCACGGGGCAGTGCGGGTCCCTTGTTTGTCCGCTAAGGAGTGGTGTGATTGGTGAACTGCGCACATTGGTGAATTCGAGAATGGATGTCCCGAGCGAGCGCCTCTTTTTCGTCTAATCGGAAAATGACCGATCGATTTGGCAGAAATTTCCGCGTCGGAGAGCAGAGGCTGTGATTGGACGGCTGGTCGGGTGGATCGTTTTTTTGTCCGGCCTTGCGGTTTTGGTGTGGGATGTGCGCGCCTGGATCGACACGAAGCGCTGGGCGCCGATTGCGCTTGGCCAGCTCTGGTTTTATCTCAACCGCTCGAGCCTCAATGTCACCCAGGCGGTAATCCAGCGTTATGTCCACCCTTTTTTGTGGGATCCGGTCATCGTGACGATCCTGTTGTGCTGGGCCTTTGCGGTGCTGATGGGGGTAGGGCTGCTGATCCTTGCCATCTCCGGCCGGCGGGCGCGTCGCCGCCGCCCGTCTTGAGGACGCTCCGGGCCGCTGCTCGCGTCAAGGTCGATGCCGAAGAAGCCTCGACTCAACCGTCGCCCATCTTGAGGGCGGCGATGAAGGCGGATTGCGGGATCTCGACCTTGCCGAATTGGCGCATCCGTTTCTTCCCTTCCCGCTGCTTTTCCAGCAGCTTGCGCTTGCGGGTGACGTCACCGCCATAGCATTTGGCCAATACATCCTTGCGCAGGGCCTTGACGGTCTCGCGGGCGATGATCCGGCCGCCGATCGCCGCCTGGATGGCGACGGCAAAGAGCTGTCGCGGTATCAGCTCCCGCAGCCTCTCGCACAGGGCGCGGCCGCGGCGCTCGGCCTGTTGCCGGTGCACGATGACCGACAACGCGTCGACCGGCTCCCCGTTGACAAGGATGTTCATCAGCACGAGATCGCCTTCGCGATAGTCGTCGAGCTGGTAGTCGAAGCTGGCGTAGCCGCGGCTTACCGATTTGAGACGGTCGTAAAAATCGAACACGATCTCGTTGAGCGGCAAACGATAGACCAGCATCGCCCGGTTGCCGGCATAGGTCAGGTCGAGCTGCACGCCGCGGCGTTCTTCGCACAAGGCGAGGATCGGGCCCAAATAGGCGTCGGGCACCAGGACCGTGGCCTTGATCCACGGCTCCTCGATATGGTCGATCCGCACCGGATCGGGCATGTCGGCCGGGTTGTGCAAGGTCAGTACCCGGCCGTTCGTCTGGTGCACGCGATAGACGACCGAGGGCGCCGTCGCCAAGAGGTCAAGGTCGAACTCGCGGGCGAGCCGCTCCTGAATGATCTCGAGGTGCAGCAGGCCGAGAAACCCGCAGCGAAACCCGAAACCGAGCGCGACCGAGGTCTCGGGCTCGTATTCGAAGCTCGCATCATTGAGCCGAAGCTTGGCGAGGCTGTCGCGCAACCGCTCGTAATCGGCCGCGTCGGTCGGGAACAATCCGCAAAAAACCACAGGCTGCACCGGCTTGAAGCCGGGCAGTGGCGCGGCCGCCGGGCGGCGGTCCTCGGTAATCGTGTCGCCGACGCGGCAATCGGCGACGGTCTTGATGCCGGCGGTGATGAACCCGATTTCCCCCGGACCCAGAGCCTCGACCGCCACACCCTTCGGGGTGAACACCCCGACACGCTCGATCGTGTGCACCGCGCCCGTCGCCATCAGCCGCACCTTCTGTCCCGGCGCGAGCGCCCCGTCCCTGACCCGCACCAGGATCACCACCCCGAGATAGGGGTCGTACCAGCTGTCGACCAGCAATGCCTTGAGCGGCCCCTCGGCCTCGCCGGTCGGCGGTGGCAAACGGGTCACCAGCGCCTCGAGCACCCGGTCGATATTGAGGCCGCTCTTGGCCGAAATAAGGAGCGCGTCGGAGGCGTCGAGCCCGATCACATCCTCGATCTGCTCCTTCACCCGGTCGGGCTCGGCCGCCGGCAAATCGATCTTATTGAGCACCGGCACGATTTCGTGCCCGGCCTCGACCGCGTGATAGACATTGGCGAGGGTCTGCGCCTCGACCCCCTGGCTCGCATCGACGACGAGCAGCGAGCCCTCGCAGGCGGCGAGCGAACGGCTGACCTCATATGAGAAATCGACATGGCCCGGCGTGTCCATCAGATTGAGGACGTAGGTCCCGCCGTCACTGGCCCGGTATTCGAGACGCACGGTCTGCGCTTTGATCGTGATCCCGCGTTCGCGCTCGAGCTCCATATTGTCGAGCACTTGCTCGCGCATCTCGCGCGCCTGGAGCCCGCCACAAGTCTGGATCAGCCGATCCGCAAGGGTCGACTTGCCGTGGTCGATATGCGCAATGATCGCGAAATTGCGGATATGGCTGAGCGGGGTCATGCGAGCGGAACATAAGGGCGACCCCCGCCTGGATCAACGAAGGGCGTCGCTCTATCCCCTGGTCTCATAACTCGGCTGCAACAATATCGAGCGCACGCGCCGCCGCGAGTAGCCGGTTGTCATAGCTTGCCAACTCGACAGAACCGCCCTGCGAGCGAAGGTGCTCGAGGGTCGCAAGATGCAGGGCATCTAGCGTCCGAATCGTGATCCGCCACGGTCGCAGCGCGCGTGCCAGTACCCGCCTATCCATCTCCAGCAGCTCGATGCCCGTCAGCAGCAATCGCGCCGAGTCGCCATGCGAGGCGGCCAGACGGTAGGCGTGCACCCGGTTCCAGACCTCGTATTCCAGCAACCTGCTTGAAACCAACGGCGCCCGCCAGAATTCCAAGGGGGGAGCACGCGGTTCGAAAAGCAATCGGGCGAGCGCGACAGAGCTGTCAATGTAGATCACCAGTGATCTTCGCGGTCTTTATCCAGGTCCGCCATCAGCTGTTCAAATGTGAGCCCGGGCACTGACTTGCCCTGCGGCGGCCAATCCGGGCCGCGAACCGCCGGTCTGATCCAACCCTCGCGCACGCCGCGCTCGATCACGGACTCTTCCTCTCGCCGTGGGGGGCCGATTTCGGCTACGACACGGCCGCGGTCGGTGACAACGACCGTCTCGCCGGCTGCGGCCAGCCGGACATATTCGCTCAGCTTGTTCTTAAGGATTTTCAGCCCGACCCTGCGCATGTCCCCGAGTAGCCTCTAGAAGCCACTTTGTCAATTTGGTTGAGCCGCAGGGCAGCAATCTCGAGTTGTAACGACAAACGGGCTTCGCTGCATCTGCAGCGACTCTGCAGCGGAAACTCTCCTTTCGATTGAACTATCAGTGAGCATAAGTATAGCCCCCGACGCCGAGTCCGTCCAAGCGGTGGTCTTTCGAAACAATCATCGAGTATGCCATCCGAAATAGGCGATTTCAGGATCATCAGATATCGCCGACCGCGGCGGCGCGAGACGTCGAGGCGAGGCGTCGCGCTCGTATTATTCCGGGCGAAGCTCGGTCGTTTCCTTTTCTCGATCCCACCGCCCGCGCCGACCAGGTCGTCGAATAGGTTAGATCGGCTGCAGCTTGCCGGGCTGAGCCCCGCATGCGATGGTCCAACCCTCAGAACCGAATACCGATGACGGGTTCGGTTCGGCACGCTCGTGGTCAACATCGTTGCGATCGTCGGAGCGAGGTTCGCGGTCGCGAAACTTGTTGGATATTGAATCCGGGGCACGCCGAAGGCCAGGGGCCGAGATTCTCGATGAATGCGCACCGCGCCGACGAGGTCATCGAATGAGGCGGCGCGAGCTGCTGCTGGCGGCGGCGACGGCGGGTGCCTGGAAACCGGCGCCGGCGGCGGTCGAGATCCCGCGCATCGGCTTTGTTCAGGCAGGCTTGCGACAGGATAACCAGAGCCTCCTCGATGCGTTCCGCGACCGTCTCTCCGAACTCGGCTGGAGCGACGGCGGCAACATCGAAATTCTCGACCGCTGGGCCGACGAGCGCACCGAGCGGTTGCCCGGCATCATCACGGAGCTGATCGCCGCCGGCGCCAAGATGTTGGTCACCGTCGGGACGCCGGTCACGCTCGCCGCGAAGCGCGCGACCGCCACGGTTCCGATCGTCTTTGTCGGCGTCGACAACCCCGTTGCCCTAGGCATCGTCGAGAGCGTGGCACAGCCTCGCGGCAATGCCACCGGCCTGTCGATCAGCTCGTCCGAATTGATCATGACGCGATTGCAGCTGCTGCAGGAACTCCTGCCCAACCTGCGCCGGCTCGCGGTCATCGTCAGGAGGGACCCCGGTCTCGAGCAAAAGCTGCGGGACATCCGCAACAAGGCTGCGTCGATGGGAATCGAGCCCGTGATCTTCGAGGCGCCGACCGGGATAGGCCTGCGACTCGCTTTCATGCGGTTGCACGGCGACAGCTGCGAGGCCGTCTACGTGGCTTCCGGCCCGCTCGGCCCCGCCAAACGCGCCCAGCTCATCGCGCTCGCCGCGGAAGCTCGGTTGCCCGCAATTTACTCCTTCCGTGTCTTTCCGCTCGACGGCGGATTGATGTCGTTCGGCGCCGATTACGGTGACCTCCTCCGCCGCGCCGCGGGCCTCGCCGTCGAGATCCTCAAGGGCGCCAAGCCGGCCCGTCTGCCGGTCGAGCCGCCGACAAAATTTCAGCTGGTCATAAACCTCAAGACCGCAAAGGCGCTAGCCCTGGCAATCCCCGCTCCGCTCCTCGCCCGTGCCGACGAGGTCATTGAATGACGCGGCATGGGTTGCAGGCTTTTCTTGCCCAATTCTCACGTGCCAAGGAGCTTGACTGCCGACGCGTATAGTGCATGTCGGGCGGCCGCCGCCGCAAAGGCCTCGTCGGCCGTGATGAGGCTCGCTCGCTCGCTCAAGGCCACTGCAAGGTAAAGGCTGTCATAGACCGTCTGATCAAGGTCGAAGGCCACGGCCTGGGCGGCGGCGGTATAGGCGTCAGCCGGCAGAAGCTCGACCGGGGCTGCTTGAATCGCCGCCAGCGCGGCGCACGCCAGATCACGGGTAAGAGTCCCGCGCCGCGCCTTCGTCCAGAGGACGTTGGCGCATTCGACGATCAACAAGTCCGGTGCCGCCAGCGGCTCTTCCCGTAGCAGTGACCCCGCCGCTTCCGACCCCTCTTCTTCCAGTACCCATTTGAGCGCGACGCTCGCATCGACAATGACCGTCACGCGCTGTCCCGGGCACGGTCGCGACGCAGATCGTCAAGGATCGAGGGTCCTTCGAGCCGGCCAATCAGGCGGCGGATTTCTGTTAATCGTTGAGCCGCCGCCTCGCGGTCCATACCGACCGCCTTCGCGAGCGCCCGCCTCGCCTGCTCCTCCATCGAGGTACCGCAGGCGGCGGCGCGACGACGCAACGCGTCGATAACCGCGGGATCGATGTTGCGGATCATGATTTGCGCCATGGCCTGATTGTTACACTGATCACGATATCAATGCAAGCATACGATAAGTGCAACCAACGGTGTGGCGGTATCGATCGCGTCGAGTATGGGTTATGATCGGCACAGTTTCAGCACCACCGCCGGCCCGGCGGCGCTCGGGCAAGGCGGCGAGGCGAGCCTATGAGCGATGCGGTGCGCACATTCTCATCGGCCGGCCGGCTCATGCTCGGCCGGCTCCGGGCGCTCGGGGCCGGCCGGCGCTCGCACCCGGAGCCGACAGCCGGAACAGCACCCCGCGGGCGGCTTTTCCGCAAATATGTGCTGCTGTTTATCGGGCTGGTCAGTTTCGTGCTGCTGATCAACAGCGCGCTCGATTTCTGGTTCACCTATGACGAAAACAAGGCGGCGCTGTTCCGCATCCAGCAGGAAAAAGCCGGGTCTGCGGCACGCCGCATCGAGCAGTTCGTCGACGAGATCGAACGCCAGCTCGGCTGGACGACGGCGCCGCAATGGGCGGCGGCGCCGCTCGAGCAGCGCCGGCTCGACTATGCGCGCCTGTTGCGGCAGGTGCCGGCAATCACCGAGCTGGTCCAGCTCGACGATGCCGGCAAGGAGCAGCTCAAGGTGTCGCGGCTGGCAATGGAGGTCGTCGGCAGCGAGACGGACTATTCCCAATCACCGGCCTTTATCGAGGCGAAGAAGCACCGGGCTTGGTTCAGTCCGGTCCATTTCCGCCAGGAGTCGGAGCCGTACATGACGATGGCGGTGGCCCGGACCAGCCACAATGCCGGGGTCACCGTCGCCGAGGTCAATCTGAAGCTGATCTGGGGTGTGATCACCGCGCTGAAGATCGGCGAGCGCGGGCACGCCTATGTCGTCGATCGCGAGGGAGGGCTGATTGCCCATCCCGACATCAGCCTCGTCCTGCGCAATACCGATCTCGCCGACCTGCCGCAGGTCGCGGCGGCGCAGGCTGAAGCCGCGGGTGGGCCATCCGCACCGCCGGCAGTAGTCGCAAAGAGTATCGACGGAAAATCGGTGCTGACCGCGCACGCGGCAATCGCGCCGCTCGGCTGGACGGTGTTTGTCGAATTGCCGCTGAGCGAAGCCTTGACGCCGCTTTATGGCGCGGCATTGCGCACTGCCGCGCTGCTCGCGCTCGCCCTTCTCCTGGCGACATTGGCCGCGCTGTTTCTTGCCCGCCGCATGACGGGGCCAATACGCGCAATGCAAGCGGGTGCCGCATGCATCGGCGCGGGCGAACTCGACCGCCGCATCGAGATCCACACCGGCGACGAATTGGAGGGCCTGGCCGGCGAGTTCAACCGCATGGCCGCCGACCTGCAAAAAAGCTACGCTGACCTCGAAAAGAAGGTCGAAGACCGCACCGCCGAGCTTAAAGAGGCCCTCGACCAGCAGACCGCAACCGCCGAGGTGCTGGGGGTCATCAATGCGTCGCCCGGCGACCTAGCACCGGTGTTCGACACGATGCTGGAGAAGGCATTACGGCTCTGCGAAGCCGGGTTTGGCATTCTCTGGATCTACGACGGCGAGCGTTTTCATGCGGCCGCCGGGCACGGTCTGCCGGCAGCCTTTGCCGATTTTCTGAGACAGCCGATAGACGTCGCAGACTCTGCCGCGCTAGGGGATATCGTGCGGGGCCACGACATCGTGCACGTCGCAGACCTGGCTGTGTCGGACGGCTATACGAGCAGCCGCTTGCGCCGCGCCACTGTCGATCTCGGCAGGGCGCGAACCGGGCTCGCCGTGCCGCTCCTTAAAGACGCCGCCGTAATTGGCATCTTCGTGATCTACCGCCAGGAGGTGCGCCCGTTTAGTGACAAACAAATTTCACTGTTGCAGAATTTCGCCGCCCAGGCGGTGATCGCAATCGAGAATGCGCGGCTGATCAACGAGACGCGCGAGGCATTGGAGCAGCAGACTGCGACCGCAGAGGTGTTGCAGGTCATCAACTCGTCGCCCGGCGATCTCGCGCCGGTGTTTCAGGCCATATTGGAAAAAGCGCACAGCTTATGCGGGGCCGCCTGCGGCGGTTTGTTGACATACGATGGCGAATGTCTCCGTGCGGCGGCACTCCATAATGTGCCGCCGGCCTTTGCCGAAGTCGTGGGTCGGCCATTCCGGCCCGGTCCGAAAAACCGCCTTGGTGCTCTGATACGCGGCGAGCCCCTGATCCACGTCGCCGACCTGCGTGAGGTCGCCGCGTCGGCGTGGGAGGATAGGGTGGTGCGCACTGCCGCAGAGCTCGGTGGCATCCGCACACTCCTCGCAGTAGCCCTGCGCAAGGACGATGCCCTGCTCGGCGTCATCACTGCGTACCGCCAGGAGGTGCGGCCGTTCACCGATAAGCAGATCGCGCTGCTGCAGAACTTCGCCGCGCAGGCGGTCATCGCGATGGAGAACGCGCGGCTCATCACCGAGACGCGCGAGGGCTTGGAGCAGCAGACCGCGACCGCCGAGGTGCTGGGGGTCATCAACAGCTCGCCCGGCGACCTGGCCCCGGTATTCGACGCGATGCTGGAAAAGGCGGTGGTGCTGTGCGACGCGGCTCATGGCGTGCTTCGTACCTTCGATGGCGAATTCTTCCATCTCGCGGCGATGCGGGGTGAACCGGATGCCGTCGAAGGCCTGAAGCAACTCGGCGCGATCGACCTCGCTTCGGTTCGCGCGGACGACATGCTAGGCCCCATCATGCGCGGCGAAGCTGTGGTTCACATCGCCGATGTCCGAGAAAGCGATACCTACCGCGATAATCCCGTCGCCAGAGAACGGGCGGAGACCGCGAACCAGCGGACCTGGCTCGCTGTAGCGCTGCGTAAGGACGGAGCGTTGCTGGGCGTGATCATGACTTACCGAGCGGTAGTCCGGCCGTTTACCGATAAGCAGATCGCGCTGCTGCAGAACTTTGCGGCGCAGGCGGTGATCGCGATGGAGAACGCGCGGCTGATCACCGAGACGCGCGAGGCCTTGGAGCAGCAGACCGCGACCGCCGAGGTCTTGCAGGTCATCAACTCGTCGCCCGGCGATCTCGGGCCGGTCTTCGACACGATGCTGGAGAAGGCGATGCGCCTTTGCGACGCGGCGTTCGGGCAGCTTGGGACCTACGACGGCGAACGCTTTCACGCTGCGGCAATGCGCGGAATACCGCCCGCCTATGCCGAGTACAGGAGAAGCAATCCGCCGAACTACGGGCCGGGGACGACGCCCTTCCGCATCCTTGCAGGCGAGCGCGTCATCCGCACCGACGATTTCAAAGCCGAACCAGCCTATCAGTCGGGCGAACCTAATCGC
>JBJMQW010000548.1:0-6405 GCA_045802495.1 Allostellaceae bacterium
CGAGGCGCCCTTTGGCCCAAACCGCCAGGACCTGCTGGTTGACCTGAAGCGCGCCGCCGACCGCGGCGCAATCGTGATCGCGCGGGAGATCCTTTCTTGCGACCGGCAATCCCACCGCCCGGCCGTCGAGGCCGCTCTGCCGTTCTGCCTGGCCGAGCAATCAATCTCTGTCGTTCTGATCGGCACCACCAATACGCGTCATTTGGACAGAGCGATACGCGTCATTGGATCAACCTGAATGATCACCGACTCTCGATCTATTCTCCGCCCCTTCTCGATCATTTATTGAACGCAGATGATTCTCCCTTTAACGCCAGGGGGTCCGAAGGGAAGATCGCTAGTGACGGTTCCATCCCAAGCAACATGGGCGGTTGCACCAATTGGGCATGTCGGATAGGACTGATATGTCTTGCCGTAGATGGAATAGTCATGGCGTTGAAGGTCAAACATGTTAAAATCTTCGCCCAAATAGTAGATGATCGCATTCCCAAGGGAGGCGGCGTAAAGCAGTAGTCCATAGCCCATACTCACCCGGCGTATATTTGGGATGCCGAAAAGGAGAACGATCGATACTGCGAACGGCGCGATCATACTGGGGTAAAGCTCGTCGGTTCTGATCAGTATCATTGGCGCGCAGCATGCCACGACGACAAGGAGCGGTAAGACAATTGTCGGGTGACGGCTCGCCTGGCGCAAGATAAATCCTACAAACAGAGCAACTGATACGAGCGCGACAATAATCCAGAGAGGTCTCAATAATTCGAACGCTATAAAGCTGCTTGGCAGAGGCGTTATTGGAAAAGCCAATGTAATGACAAGGTTTTTTGCCCATGTGATGGGGGTTAGGCCTAAAGCATAGCGCGCCCCTTCTTTATCGGGAAGCAGAAGCGATAGGAAGTTGAGCCTAAGCAAAACCCAGCCGCAGGCAGCTCCAATTGGGAGCAGCAGAGAAAGAAGGAAGACAGGCGAAAGGTGGCGTGCTTTAGAGCGGAGCAATGCGGTGGCGGCGGGCAGAACAATCGCGGCAGCGACGCCTGTCTCCTTCGTAAAGAACAGCGCTGCTGCCATCAGGTTGAGGAAAACGGCCACGCTGTCAGCCCGCCATCCGTATTCCGGCTGACCGCGCAGCCGCGACAATTCAGAAATAAAAGCAAGCAGAGCCCCGGCGAATAAAAGATTGCAGAGCACTTGCGACACGGTGTCCGGCTGGCTTACGAGATAAAAAAGGAGCGGATTAGCCACACCGAGGACCCACCATCCTGCTTTTGGAAGCCGACGCTCGAAAAGACGTTCGCATGCGAGAGCGGACAGGATGGTCGTTCCTATCGCACAGAGAAGCGATACCCCGAACCACAGCGGTAAATAAACGTAGTTGGCAGCCAGTACGATCAGATATTGGAGCGGCCGAATTACGAGCCAAGGAGTTGCCGTCAGGCTGTGCACGGCCACTTGATACAGCACGTAAACATCATCTGAGTAGTAATATATACCGGGCTGGAGTGCCAGCGCGTCTAGTAGTAAAATGCCGAGACCTCCTATGAGGGCGCAGCCAACTATCTCACGACTGCGACCCCGAATTCCTGCAGGACGATCTGGAATTCCTTTGTGCATCACGATGCCCCCAAGAACATTGTTCCGATGTATTCCGTCCTTATAAAATGTCGTGGGATATGGCTTGCGTCGGACTTGGCCAGATCTTAGGAACCCCCTCGGCCAATTCCGCTGTCTCCCTGTTTATCGTTCAGCTCGAAGGCGGGCTTCCGGCCCATTTCGACAGCGCATTTGGCCCGGGCTCTGTACCACTTCAGGCGGTTCAACTATGGCGACGGGCAAAATCTGGTCAAGGGTATGATCTTCGACCACCGGATCGGAACACAAAGGTGCTGCTTCCTTCCAAACCCGGCTAAGGTGGGGGTTTTGAAGGAGAGGCGGGTTTGCGGCAGTCCGGCGAGGGCCCGGACGTCTGCTTGGTGCAGCGCAGGGAGGTCTCGCGGGCATACGCAAGACCTTTCCGACGGTATTGAGCAACAGGAAGCGCAGCCGATTAGGTCGGGCCGTGCGAATTCCTCGAGTAGGCCAACGCGCTTGTCGAAGCCGCTGCCTCCATGCAGAGGCAGCGGACTCGATTACCGTCGCGCCACAGCAGCCGAGTATTGCCGCCACGGCCCGCCCGGATGCTTGGTCAGGATCTCCCAGATTTGCCCGCCGCCTGGTCGCGGCGTGCCTCCTCGCCAAACAGTTCCGTGCATCATGACCACTCGTCTCAGCGGCTTTTGCCGAATTTTCAGAGACTATCCGTTTTCTGGGCGAGGACGCGGGAGCTCAGGTCTCCCCGCCGGCACCAATGATTCCAGGGCTCAAGCCCGCGGCTGGCAAGGCGGTCGCCGGAGGTGACGCGGTGGCGCTCTGATCGGGAAGGCAATGTGGCAGTCTGCTTCCGGCAGGCCGGCCACGCGGCATGAAATCCGCGAACGCCGCCGGCCTCACTCGGCACCGACCTCCCCCGTCGCGACCGCCGTCCGGTCAACGGGAGATTGACCGCTCGTCGTGCGACGCGCGCACTCGCACAAATTCGCCACCCCAGCCGGTACAGCACGCGCCGCAGCAGCGACTGTCTCGGCATCGGTCGCACGACGAGGACGCGCTCTACTCGCTCCAGCCGAAGACGTGCCTCGCGCGACCGCTGGTCGAGCTCGGCCCTCGTGGCGCTCTGATCCAACAGATCGATCCTTGGCATGATGCTTCTCCATGTCACGAAGACGACGGGTCCACCCGGATGTGCCTGTTAGATGACGTGGCCGGTGCAAAACGGATGTGATCCAGTTCACACTCGTGAGGTTTTTTAGACGTTAATCATCGTTGAGCGCACCGGCGCCGATACCAAGCCAGGCCGATGAGCGCGCGGAGGCGTAATAGCTATCGCAGAGCGCCGGAAGCTGGGGCAGGAAGGCCGCGGATGACGCCATCACCCAACTCGAGTTCGCGAGCGAGCGCAAGCTGCTTTCCTCCGGCCCGCCGCCGACGAGAAGGACGACGATCTCGGGGCGATGCTTCCGCAACCCGAAAGCGCGCGCACCAGCAGATCCAACCCTTCATAGGAGTAGAACGAGCCAAAAAAACCCAGCACGGTTTTTCCGCAAAGGCCGAACGATCTCGCCGGGGACCGGTCCGGAGCACCCGGTCCGCGAAAGGTATCACGGTCCACGGCATTGGGAATGACGGCGATCTTGTCGGCAGGAACACGGCACGCGATTACCTCTCCGCGCATGCCCTCGCAAATCGTCGTCACAGCGTCCGCGCGCCGAAGAGCGTAGGCCTCGGCGAGCCGAGTCGCGCGATAGCGCAGACGAGGTCGGCCATTTCCGCCACGGCTTGCCGCGGCGTCCTCCCAAAGCGCGCACCTCGTACACCATCGGAATTGCACGCCGCCGGCCAACGCGAAGCGCCGGCAATGCGTTGAGTACCGGCGAATGGGCATGAAGAATGTCCGGTCGCAGCTCGCCAATCAGATCGTCGAGACGTCGCCCGAGATCGCGAACTATCCTCAGCTCGCGGAACCAGGGGAGCTTTGCAAAAAGGCCGGTCGGCCGCGGTGTGCGAAAGAATCCCCAACCGGCGATCTGCTCACGCTCCGGTCCCGCAGCGTAATGCTTGCCGCTCGTCAGCAGCAATGGCTCCCAGCCCAATGCCCGCTGCTGATTGACGATGCTAAGAGTGTGATAGACATAGCCGCTCTGCAACGGCAGCGAATGATCGAGAATGTGGAGGATCCGCATCGCTCGGGTCGGCTATGTAATAATCGCTCGGTACTATTCCAGGGACGCTCGGTCAGCGCGTTTGCGTGGCAAGAGCTGAGTTACCGTTAATGGGTGGGATGCGTCCGACGTGCTCTCCAGCGGGATTCTGCCATCGTTATCGGTTCTCGAACGCGAATGGCGATCGTTGGAAGCGGCTGCACGCCCCTCGTTTTTTACCTCGTGGCAGTGGATCGGCACCCTGCTGGCCGCGGTGCCGAAATCGAGTCGGCCCATGTTGCTACGGGCACGTTCGGGTAATGAGACCGTTGCGATGGCCCTGCTCGGCGCTAATGATCGGCGACGATGGCACGGTCTGGTTCGGTCCCGAAGCCTTTACCTCAATGAGACCGGCGATCCTCACTTCGATTCGCCGATGATCGAGCACAATGCCATTCTGGCGGCGGCCGACTACGAAACCGTTGTCTGGGAGGCGGTGCTCTCCTGGTTTTCCGGCCCCGGTCGGGAGCTTCACCTAAGCAGCTCGCGGCTCCGTTTGCCGGAGGAGGCGGTGGAAGCACGCGGGCTCACGCGAGTTGAATGGCTCGCAATTTCGTACTCGGTCGATCTCGATCGGCTCAAAGAGAGTGACGGCGAACTCTACCCCGTGCTCAGCGCCAACTCCCGTCAGCAGCTGCGGCGCACCTTTCGCTACTTTGAACAGTTTGGCCCCTTGCACCTGAGCGCGCCGGCAAACGTGGCCGAGGTGCTGACCTTTTTCACGTCGATGAAGGCGTTGCACTGCGCTTCTTGGGAGCGCAGAGGCAAGCCCCATTCTTTTACGGCCGAGTTCTTCGAGCCGTTTCATCAGCTTCTTATCGAGCGCAACTTTGTGGAAGGTGGAATTCAGCTGCTCAAAGCCTGCGCCGAGGAGCGCGTCATTGGATATCTTTATAATTTCCGCTTAGGCAATCGCGTCTATGCTTATCAGAGCGGTTTTGACGACGCAGACCGGCGAGAGCGGCCCGGAATACTCGCCCATGCTCTGGCGATAGCGCATGCCTTCCAAACGGGTGCGCAGGTGTACGATTTTATGGCAGGACGTAACCGCCTGAAGGAGAGTTTCGCGACGCGTTGCGAACCAATGCTTTGGCAGGTCGTCCAGCAGCCGCGCATGGCGTTTAGATTGGAGCAGCTCGGACTTCAAATCAGACGCGCGCTCGCACATTCTGTTGGACTCGCGGCACATCGCCTGAGGAGAGAGATCTTTCTCTGCAAAGCACACAAAGATACGGCTGCCAATGTTGCCACCGAACTCGCCGGTGAGCTGAGGCGCCGAGAATCAGGAGTCTTATGGCGATCCTTGTGACCGGCGTCGCCGGATTTATCGGCTTTCATATTGCCAAAACTCTGCTAGAGCGGGGCGATCGAGTGGTCGGCATCGATAATCTGAACGATTACTATGATGTCCGGCTGAAGAGGGCGCGCCTCGCGGAATTGCACGGATGTCGTGGGTTTTCATTCGCACAAGTGGATGTTGCCAACCGTGACGATGTCTTTGCCCTGGTCGATCTCAATAAAGAATTGCGAAGCATTATCCACCTCGCGGCGCAGGCTGGAGTCCGTTACTCTCTGGAAAATCCCTATGCCTACATCGATGCGAATGTGACCGGCACTCTGGTAATGCTGGATGCAGCGCGGCGGATCGACAACTTGACTGCTGTTACCTATGCTTCCTCCTCCTCGGTATACGGCGGCAATCGAAAACAGCCTTTCAGCGTCGGGGACCGCGTGGATGAGCCTGTCTCGCTCTATGCCGCCACAAAGCGCAGCTGCGAGCTGATCGCGCATACATACGCACACCTGTATGCTCTGCCCGCCACAGGATTGCGGTACTTTACAGTTTATGGTCCTTGGGGCCGGCCGGACATGGCGGCATATCTCTTCACCCGAGCGATCCTCGCCGGAGAACCGATCAAGGTGTTCAACGAAGGCCGAATGGCTCGCGATTTCACCTATATCGACGACATTGTCGCTGGCACGGTGGCGGCACACGACCGCCCGCCCGCGGCATCGGACGAAGTACCGCATCGGATCTACAATTTGGGGAATCATCGTCCGGAGAAGCTGCTGGACTTTATCGCCGTCATCGAGCGAGCGCTTGGCCGCACGGCAATAAAGGAGCTGTTGCCGCTACAGCTTGGCGATGTGCCGGTAACCTCCGCGGATATTGAGACATCGCGCCGCGATCTCGGCTTCGAGCCGACGACGACGATCGAGGTTGGGCTCGTTCGGTTCGTAGAATGGTACAAGTGGTACCATGAGATGAATTGATCGGCTCCGTCGGCATGGAACGCGGATTTGCTGTCATCGGCCTTGGCTATGTCGGTCTGCCGGTAGCCCTGGCGCTGGCGAGACGATTTGAGCCGGTCATCGGCTTTGACATTTCGAAACGGCGGATCGCGGCGCTCCGGAACGGAATGGACACGACTGGCGAAGTAACGGAGGCGGCCTTACGCGAGTCCAGCCTCTGCCTCGCCGACGACGCCGACGCCGTGGGTGAGGCGAGCTTTTTTGTTGTCACTGTCCCGACTCCGATCGACTCCGAACGTCGGCCTGATCTCTCTCCGCTCGCGGGTGCGTGCGAGCTGATCGGCAAGCGGCTACGGTC
>JBJMQW010000549.1:0-4693 GCA_045802495.1 Allostellaceae bacterium
CATGTCTGCTCCGGTCGCTTCCGGCTGGAGCGGTCGCCGGGTGGGGCTTGCACCCACTGGAAAAGCGCCGCCTTGTCACGGCGCACGTGGTGAGCGGTCCTTCCCTATTGCAGGCGGCAACGACGAGGTCGCGCCGAAAGCGGTCGATCGGTCACGGTTAAGAAAATCCCAATTGATGTTTTGCCTGCGCGCGGTAATTTGCGAATGTTCGCATTCAACCCATGCGTTGGCTGGGTCGCGGATGGAGGATCGTCGATGAAGCGTCGCTTGTTTCTGCAGCTGGCCGCGGGAGCCGGCCTGCTTCCGCAATTCGGCCTGCGTGAGGCGGTCGGCTCCGTACAAGTTTCTCAGATGCCGCTGCCGGGCACGGCGATCCCGAAATATGTCGAGGCGCTGCCGCTATTCGTCGGCGAGCGGGTTTTGGCGCCCGACATCGCCGTTTCGATTACGGAATTCCAGCAAGCGGTTTTGCCGGCGAGCGTCTATGCCGGGCTGCCCGCCCCGTTCAACGCCGGGACCTTCGTCTGGGGATACAAAGTCGGCAACGCGCCGCCGCACTATCCCGGCTTCACGATAGAAGCGCAGCGCGGTACCGCGACGATCGTGACCTACAACAACGACCTACCCTCACCGCCGCCCCTGCAGAAATACCTGACGGTCGATCAGACGCTGGAGTGGGCCGACCCGTTAGATCGCCAAGGCTCGTTCGACCCGTATGTCGGTCCACCGCCGGTGGTCACTCATCTGCATGGGGGCGCGGTGCCGTCCGCCTTCGACGGACACCCCGAAGCCTGGTTCACGCCTGGGCGGCAGCTGACCGGTCCCGCTTTCTCGACCAATGTCTTTGAGTACCCCAATCAGCAGGAGCCCACGACGCTATGGTTTCATGACCACACGATGGGAATTTCGCGGCTCAACATCCATGCCGGCCTCGCCGCGTTCTATTTGATTCGCGACCAGTACGATACCGGCATCGCGGGAACCGGGCTCAACCTTCCGGCTGACAACTACGAAATCGAGATGGTGATTCAAGACCGCCAATTCGACACGAAGGGCCAGCTGCTGTTCCCGGATGGCCATCCCGACGGCCTTAACGGTTCCCCGCCAAATCCTGGCATCCACCCATTCTGGATCCCGGAATTCTTCGGTGATGCCATGGTGGTCAACGGCAGGACGTGGCCGTATTTGCGGGTCGAGCCGCGGCGTTATCGTTTCCGTCTTCTCAATGGCTCCAATGCACGATTTTTGGAGCTGCGCTTGGTGGAACCTTCTTCGCACCAGCCGGGTCCGGCGATTTGGCAAATCGGCACCGACGGGGGGCTGCTCGACAAGCCTGTCAAGCTGAGCCACCCGACCGCCGCGAACGACCTCCGCCTGCTCCTCGGGCCCGCCGAACGCGCCGACGTCATCGTCGACTTTTCCGGGTTCATCGGTCGGACACTGATCCTTCGCAATGGCGCAAAGTCGCCCTTCCCTTCGGGCGATCCACCAGACCCGCGTACCAGCGGGCAGATCATGCAGTTCCGCGTGGACTTGCCGCTCAGCGGCGGGGATACCAGCTTCGATCCCGCCATTCCGGGCGCGACCCTGCGTGGCGGCGCCAATCAGCCGCGGCCTATCGTGCGGCTCGCCAGTCCCGATACGGGCACTGTTGCCCCGGGCGTCACGATCGCGATACGGCGTCAGCTGATCATGGTCGAAGCCGAGGGCGAGGGCGGCCCACTCGAGATGCTGCTCAACAACACCAAATTCGACGGCAAGCGGGAGAACTCGGGCGTGCCGCTCCCGGGCTTCACAGAGGACAGCCTCGGCAATTGGCTATCGGAGTTGCCGCAGGTCGGGGCGACCGAGCTTTGGGAGATCGCCAACCTCACCGAGGACGCGCATCCCATTCACCCGCATCTGGTGCAGTTTCAGCTGGTAAACCGGCAACAGATCGCCGGGGATCAGTACGCGGCGCATTGGTCGCTTGCCTTCCCGGACGGCGAGTTCATTCCCGGCTACGGCCCGCCGCTACCATATAACACGCCCAATGCGGACGGTGCAGTCGGCGGGAACCTGGCGTTCTCATCCTTTCTCCAGGCTCCGGCGCGGCCGCCGCGGCCGGACGAGACCGGCTGGAAAGACACGATACGGATGCTTCCCGGCGAGGTAACGCGCATCGTCGTACGCTGGGCGCCGCAGGACATCGAGATTTCCAGGGTCACAGCAGGAATCAATCTATATCCGTTCGACCCGACGGGCGCGCCCGGCTATGTGTGGCACTGCCATATCCTCGACCATGAAGATAACGAGATGATGCGTCCCTACGCGCCACACTGACGAAAGCGAGACGCCTGCAACGCCGGCTTCTTCAGTATGCGGTTTTATGGAGAGCCCTCGCATGGTTCTGCTGGTCCTTGAGTCGCCTGCGGACGTTGCCGCCTGCGCTTGGCACTCTCTACGACGCGCTCTGCGGACGTGGAAACTTTCGCCTGTTAACTTTTTGCTTGACATATTTGTCAGCCGAAAGAAGCTTTCATAAAAATCGGTTAAATTAGAACTGCCCCTTGGGGGAGGCAACCACTGCGCAGCATTTTTTGGGCAGCCGTCCGCAGGCAAACCCATCGCTGGTTTTTTCGCGGCTCCTCCACGCGGGAATGTCACGTGTAAGTCCAGGAAAACATATCCCTTGCCAACGGCAAGCGAAAGGGAGGAGTCCTAGATGCAAGTGAAACGATCACTGGCTTTCACTGCTGCTTTGGCAGTGACGCCATTCTTGTCGTTAACGGCGGTTGCAGCCAACAACATCGTGGCAAACCCGATCTGCCCAGACAACACCGCGAATTTTAACCCCACCCTACCGCCATCGATTGTTCTTCCCTCAGGGTTCACGGCGTCAGTATTCGTCTCGGGCCTGAACTTTCCGACCGGCATCGCGTTCCTGGGTGACTCGCAGAACTTTCAAGTATTCGTTCTAGAATCGGGGCACGGATTGGGGGGGAGTCGGTGCAACGAGCAGGATGACCCCATTGTTGGCGGTACATTCAGCTCGACCAATCCATTGACACCCGACATCTTGGTCTTCAACAGAAATGGGAAGCTGATCCGCGGTCCATTAGGCAAGCCCACATCTAGCGGGGGCGGGTTCCAACCCGCAGGACCGGCGATCGACATCGCATTTGTCAGAGGCTTCTCGGGCGGGCGGCTCTTTGCGACCGACTCCAATCAGTCGACTCACGGCGGTGCACCACCAAACAACAGTTCGCGCATCGTCACCGTGAATCCGATGACCGGCCAGGTCACGCCATTCATTACAGACCTGCCGACGGGTGACCACCCGACCGAGCAGCTCGCGTTCAAAGGCGGGTGGGTCTACTGGTCGCAGGGGTCGACGACCAACAGCGGGGTCGTTGGTCTCGATAATAATAACGGCGAGAATCAGGCGGACATCCCGTGCCAGGATATTACGCTGAGCCAGAATGTCTTCACCTCGAGCCCTGGGGTAGCTACTAGCGGTTATTCCCCGTTCGGCAAGCAACAACCTGGAGCCACGATACCGGCCTTCTTCAATGCTGTCACGGGCCAGGTTAGACAGGGGGTCTGCGACGGCGCCATCCTCCGAGCGCAACTTAACAACCCGAGCAACATCCAGGCCTTCTCGTGGGGGTATCGGAACGGATACGCGATCCGCTTCCCGCCCGATGATCATCCGTTAGCCGGAGGAATCCTGGTTGGTGAAGACGGTCCAGACGAGCGGGGTGCACGACCCACTAACAATGCCCCAGATGCGCTTCACCTGGGCCGCCAAAACCCCGATGGTAGCCCGGACTATCACGGATGGCCCGACCGTTTTGGTTTTCTGCCGTCGAGTCAGGCGGTGTTCAATCCGATCGGCGGTGCAAGTGATGATGTTTGTCCGCCGCCATTCTCACAGGCGACGTGCCTTGCCAACCTCCAGGCAGCCAATGACATTCCCATCCGTGACGTGCTGGCGTTTCCGCCCCAACCGATCACCGCGCCTCTGGCCATCGAGGGTGCAGACTCGTCGTTCACCGGGGTCGATTTTGTGCCCGATGCTTTTGTGAGAGACCCCGTTAGCCCGGGAGCGGTGCTGTACAGCCTCGAAGGCGATTTCGGGTTCTCCCCCGAGAATGCCACCGACCCCGCCCCGGTGATCGGCCACGAGGTCAAGCTGATCAACTTCAACCAGCTCCCCAACACCCCGCTCTCACTCCAGATCCAGAACTTTGCCCGCAACAGCACCGGCGACCAGGCGTTTGTTACTCCCAATATCAACGGCTTCAACCGCCCGACCAACGTCCGGTTCGGCCCGGACCGGTGTGCCTATGTCGTGGATTATGGCGCGGTGCGAGACCAGGGCGCGGATTCGCATGTTGTCGGGACCGGTAACGGTGCGCTGGTTCAGATCCCCGGAACAGGGGTCGTCTGGAAGATCTGTCCAAATTAATACCAGCACCAGCTGGTCAAATCGATCGGAGGCGGCTGCGGCCGCCTCTTTTTTACCCGGAACCCGTCAAAACCGCTCCCTTCGTACGCTCGCGGCGCTTGCGGATTTATACGGCTTTGACAGCAGCACAGCGCGGCTAAGCGTTGCCGATAGGATTGCGAGTAAACGTCCGTTTTCCACGTGCGCCGTGACAAGGCGGCGCTTTCCAGTGGGTGCAAGCCCACCCGGCGACCGCTCCAGCCG
>JBJMQW010000550.1:0-12767 GCA_045802495.1 Allostellaceae bacterium
AAACTCTTTCCCTACAACAAGCACTTCATAACTAAGTCCGGCCACTCCCTGTTCCACGGGCTGTCGACAAAACCCGGCGCCACCGCATTGACCCGGACCTCGGGAGCCAGGGTGCGCGCCAGGCTGCGGGTCAGGTTGATCAGGCCCGCCTTGCTCGTCGCGTAAGGAATGCTGCTGCCCGAACCCTGAACGCCGGCGATCGAGGCGGTGTTACAAATCGCGCCGCGCGACGCCTTCAGCGCCGGCGCCGCGGCGTGCGTGCAGCGGAACGGGCCAATCAGATTGGTCGTCAGTATCCTCGACCAGAACTCCTCGGTCAGCGCGTCGAGCTCGGAAAACGGGATCGGCGTCGGAGTGGCCGGCGTCCCGGCATTGTTGACGAGAAAGTCGAGCCGACCGAGCGCATCGATCGCGCTCGTCACCATCCGCTCCGCCTGCCTCGGCTGTGATACGTCGCCCGGCGCCGCAATCGCCCGCGCCCCCTGTCCTTTCAGCCGTTCCACCTGTGTGGGCCCGCGCGGGTCGTCCGGCAGGTGGTTCAACGCGACCGCGGCCCCGCAGCGGGAAAAGATCTCTGCCGCCGCAAGACCGATGCCCGATGCGGCGCCGGTAACGAGCACAGCCTTTCCGGTTAGATCGGCACTGATCATGAGTGTCGGCTTTCCTTGATACGCTTGTAGACGCGGATAGAGGATGATCCCGCTGCTTGCGCTGTCAAGGCGCAAGCAATTTGTGGTATTGCTCCTGCAGACACGGGCGCGCGTTGTAGAGGGAGGTCATGCGCCATCAGGATCAGGTCGCAGAAGCCCGCAAGCTCCTGTCGTACGTCAAGACGCGCACGACAGCAATGGCCGACGACGTCTATCGTAACCCGATTATCGACTACACCTGCCCCAATCAGGCTGCCCTGGAACGCGAGACGTTCTTTCGCCGCGGACCGATCAACATCGGGCTCGGATGCCTGCTTCCCAGTCCCGGCGACTACATGATACATGATTTTACGGGTGTGCCGATCCTGGTGATACGTCGCCCCGACGACTCGCTCGGCGCTTACTTGAACGTCTGCCGCCATCGTGGAGCGCGCGTCGCGGAAGGCTGTGGCCAGGGCGCCACGAGTTTCTCCTGCCCCTATCACGGTTGGACCTACAGTCTCGACGGGGCGCTCGTGGCGCGACCGGACGAGCGCTCGTTTGCCACGCTCGACAGAGCAACGCGCGGACTTCGGGCGCTGCCGGTCGCTGAGAAACACGGGATCATCTGGGTCTGCCCCAGGCCGGAGACGACCATCGAGGTCGACAGCGTGCTGGACGGTCTTGCCGCCGACTTCGCTTCCTATGGCTTTGAAAGCTATCACCACTACGAGACGCGGATACTGCAGCGGCGCATCAATTGGAAACTGGCCGTCGATACGTTCCTCGAATCCTATCACATCGGCGTCCTGCATCGCGAAACGATCAGCCCGCTGTTCTACGCCAACCGCAGCACTTTCGATGGATTTGGCCGCAACCTGCGCTGGGTATTGCCGCGCCGCACTATCGGCGAGTTGCGAAGCCTGCCCGAGGATCAATGGGACCTTATCAGCTTCACGGCCATCGTCTACCTGTTGTTCCCGAACACGATCATGGTCATGGCGCAGGACCATCTTGAAACCTGGCATATGTTCCCTGCCGGTGACGGGGTCGATGAAACCCGGATGTACGTCTCGCTCTACACACCCGAACCGGCATCGACCGACAGTGCGCGCCGGCACTGGAACAACAACTTCGATCTGCTGATGGCGACGGTGGAAAGCCAGGATTTTCCGGTATCTGAGGGCATGCAGCGCGGCTTCTATTCCGGCGCTCAGGAAGAGATCGTGTTCGGGCGCAACGAGCCGGCATTGCAGCATTATCACCGCGCCATCAAGGCGGCGCTATCGCCGTCGGCGTGAGCTTCACGAGCGGAGGAGGAAAAATGGAAACCGGATTGCTGACGAAACTGCCGTCGCGCCTGCACCACAACGCCTTCGTGGTGAAAGACCATGAAGTCAACCGCAAGTTTTTCGAGGATCTGCTCGGCATCCCGCTCGTCGCGACCTGGTGCGAAAAGAATTACAGCGCCGAGCTGCAGCGGGAGGTCGAATTCTGCCATACCTTTTACGGGATGGGCGACGGTAGTGCGCTCGCCTTTTTTCAGTTCGCCGATCCCGAGCTTTACCAGATGACCCAGGCCGAAAAGCCGGCCAAGATCGGCCGCTACGACCACATCGCGTTCAAGGCAGAGCCGCAAACCTACGAGGAGCTGAAGCAGCGCCTGGACCGCGCGGGCGAAAAGTATCGTGAAACCAATCACGGCTATTGCAAGTCGATCTATGTGAGCTCGCCCGATGGGCTGATCGTCGAATTCACTCAGGACCCTGACGACGCCGCCGAGATTGACGCAGTTCGTCGCGCAGACGCCCACCAGGAATTGGCCCGCTGGCTCGGCGGCGATCGACGCACCAACAACGATCTGCGCGGCCGCGCGATCTGAACCCGGTGGCGCTTCCGTTCCCGCGTAAATCGTGGTCCGGGGTGTAGGGCGGAAGCGTTCTTCCGCCCCTCACCCGACATTACAATCTATGATTGTTCTGATTATTTCACTCCGCTGCATCTGCAGCAAATCAGCAGCGAGATTTCTCTGATTGGTTGTAGCGTCCACGCCGCTTTCTTTCGCGCCCGGCCCTGAAACATACGACGCAACTATGGCAATCTTATGCCCGCCCGATCATTGTGTCCCAGCCGGTGATTTTGGGTCAGTCGGGAGCAACAGTGGCAGGTTAGCGCCAAGCCAGCGCGACGGCCGGTTCCTGGATCAGCCTGCGCTCGTCTTTCAAAGCGGATTTTGGGCCGATATCGGCAGCGAGCGGTGTAGCGTCCGGGCTGACCATGCCAGCTGGGGCTTGGATGTGATAATTGCCAACCGGACTCATTGAGGAGTTCATCCGATGAATCGTAACCCGATTTCGGACGTCGTAGGCTTTCTGCTACAACCCGGTTGGACGACGGCCATATTCTGGCTCCTACTGGTCGCCAGCATCGCGATCGCGATCCATGTTTATCGCAGCGTCCCCGGCCAGCGCAGCATCCAACATGTGAGCAATTGGGCCTTTCGCCTGCTGATCGGCTGCATGTGGTGGCAGCAGACTCTATGGAAGCTGCCGCCGTTTTACACCGACCACCCCGACCAGCCATTCGGAGAAACGGGGCTCGCTTACTGGATGGGGGTGATGGGCAAATCCGCTGCCATTCCGTTGCAAGCCGATTTCGTCAACAACGTGGTCCTCCCACATTTTTACGTCTTCGCACCTATCGTCTATGCGCTCGAGGTGCTGACGGCGGTTTCGCTGATCCTCGGCTTGTTTGTTCGCTTCTGGGGCTTTGTCGGCGCGCTGCAAATCCTCAATCTATGGCTCGGGCTGTACAGTGCCGAGGGCGAGTGGCCGTGGACCTATTTCTTCCTGCTGGTGGTTCAGTTGATCTTTGCCATTCATCACTTTGGTCGCAGTCTCGGCCTCGATGCATTGATTTTCGAACGGTGGAAGGGAAACCGAGGCCTGATCGGCATCCTCGTTGTCGAAGCGACGTGAAACATGCCCGGTGATGCGCCCAACCGCCTTTTGGTTCGAGCGAGGGCGTAGAGACGGCAGATCTCGCGAACAGTGTTGAAAGCGGTTCAGGTCTTTTTACCTACCCTCGCTAAACCTTCGCCATGTAACACCGAGGAGGTTAGCCTCGAGCGCCGCTCGGAAGGGAGCTGAGCCTATGCCGGAACGCTCGCGCAAAATTCGCACCGCCGAGGAGCTGCGCCTCGAAGAGATCAGGCACGGCAAGCATTGGCGACGGTGGGGACCCTATCTCAGCGAGCGTCAATGGGGAACGGTGCGCGAGGACTACAGCGAAAACGGCAATGCCTGGGAATATTTCCCGCATGACCACGCTCGCAGCCGAGCCTACCGCTGGGGCGAAGACGGGATCGGCGGGTTTGGCGATGATCGCCTTCTGCTCTGCCTTGGTCTTGCGCTGTGGAACGGCCGCGATCCCATTCTGAAGGAGCGGCTGTTCGGGTTGACCAATTCACAAGGCAATCACGGGGAAGACGTCAAAGAGCTGTACTATTATCTCGACGGCACGCCGACGCACTCGTATATGCGGATGCTCTACAAGTATCCACAGGCTGCCTTCCCCTACGATTTGCTTCTGGAAGAGAACAGACGGCGCGGCCGTGGAGAGTCTGAATTCGAGCTGATCGACACGGGCGTGTTTGCCGAGAACCGTTATTTCGATGTCGAAATCGAATACGCGAAGGCAGATGTCGACGACATCATGATGCAAGTGACTATTTACAATCGTGGGCCCGAGCCCGCTGCATTGCACGTCTTGCCGCAGCTTTGGGCGCGAAATACCTGGTCGTGGAAACCCGATTCGATGCGGCCACAGTTTGTCGCAGGCGCCGACGCTTCGGTCTCGGTCGATCATCCGCAGTTCCCTCATTTGGAGCTGTATTGCGACGGTCAGCCGGAATTCCTGTTCTGCGACAACGAAACAAATGTGCGGCGGCTGTGGGGAACGGATGCGCCGGGCCATTATTTCAAGGACGGCATCAACGATTATGTCGTCAGCGGCAACACCGATGCGGTGAACCCCGAGCGTCGTGGCACCAAGGTTGCCGCATATTATCGTCGGAGCCTGTCATCCGGGGAAAACGCAAGGCTGCGGGCACGGTTGACGCCTGATGCGCATGCTTTCGACCGCGATGATTTCGATTGCACGTTTGCCAAGCGGCGAGCCGAAGCCGACGAATTCTATGCCTCGCTCCAAGATGACATCGCCGATCCGGATGCACGACTGGTGCAGCGCCAGGCACTGGCCGGCCTACTATGGACAAAGCAGTTCTATTATTTCGACATTCCCGAATGGCTCCACGGTGACCCGTTGCAGCCACCGCCGCCGTCTTCGCGTCAGCGGGGCCGCAACGCGGACTGGCCACATTTGAACAACGCCGACATTGTGCTGGTGCCGGACAAATGGGAATACCCCTGGTATGCGGCCTGGGACCTGGCGTTTCACGCCGTCACTATGGCGTTTGTCGATCCGGCCTTCGCCAAAGGCCAGTTGCTGCTGCTGACCCGCGATTGGTATATGCACCCCAACGGTCAACTGCCGGCTTATGAATGGGCGTTCGGCGATGTCAATCCGCCGGTGCACGCATGGGCGGCGTGGCGCGTTTACGAGATTGATCGCGAGCGCCGCGGCGACGACGGCGACAAGGATTTTCTGGAACGCGTCTTTCACAAGCTGATGCTGAATTTCACCTGGTGGGTAAACCGCAAGGATGTCGAGGGCCGCAATATCTTTCAGGGCGGATTTCTCGGCATGGACAATATCGGCCTTTTCGACAGGAGCGCGCCGCTGCCGACCGGCGGCTATGTAAACCAGTCCGACGGCACCGCCTGGATGGCGATGTACACGTTGAATTTGATGCGAATTGCCCTCGAGCTCGCGCTGGGGGATCACGTCTACGAAGACATTGCCTCCAAGTTCTTCGAGCACTTTCTCTACATTGCCGAGGCGATGACCAATATCGGCGGCGACGGTATCGGACTATGGGACGAGCAGGACGAGTTTTACTACGATGTCCTTCACCTGCCCGATGGAGAGCGGATACCGTTGCGGGTTCGCTCGCTGGTTGGGCTGATCCCGCTGTTTGCGGTCGAGGTCCTTGACAGCTCCGCTCTGGCGAAGCTGCCGAGATTCAATGCTCGCACGCAATGGTTTCTCGAACACCGGCCGAACCTCGCGCGTCTCGTCTCGCGCTGGCATGACGCCAATGGAGACCGGCATCTCCTCTCGCTTCTGCGCGGCCACCGTATGAAGCGTCTGCTCAACCGGATGCTGGATGAAACGCTGTTTCTGTCCGATTTCGGTATTCGCTCGCTCTCCAAACTTTACGGCAATCATCCCTATGTTTTCGAGCATGAGGGTACCCGGTTGAGTGTCACATATGTTCCGGGCGACGCGGCCTCGGATATGTTCGGTGGCAACTCGAACTGGCGCGGCCCGATCTGGATGCCGGTGAATTTTCTGATCATCGAGTCGCTGCGCCGGTTCCACAGCTATTACGGCGACGATTTCAGGATCGAATGTCCTGTCGGCTCCGGCACGATGCTTCATCTCGGTGAGATTGCGGAAGAGATTTCGCAACGCCTATGCCGCATCTTTCTCCGCAATAACGAGGGACACCGGCCGGTATTTGGCGACTCGCCGATTGAGCAGAATGACCCGCAGTTCCGCGACCATGTATTGTTCTACGAATACTTCCACGGGGAAACCGGCTGCGGTCTCGGCGCTGCGCATCAGACCGGTTGGACTGCGTTGGTCGCTCTGCTGCTGCGTTCACTCGCCCGCCCGGTTGCGGGAGAGGCGCCATCAGTGGCGCGCCAAAAGGAAGCGGTCTCATCCGAACTTTAGTCCAGAAAGCGCAGACGCGGCTCGGCCCACAAAAACACGCGCTGATCAAAGATCGAATAGTGGACCAATCACCTTAGTCAGCTATTCCACGGTAACGTTTTTCGCAAGATTGCGCGGCCGGTCGACGCGAAGAGTATGCCTGCGCACGGCTGTGCGGTGCATCGGCCAAAGCCGGTACATTGGCATTCTCCACCCTCATTGTTTCGTTTTCGCTGCCCGATGTGTGAGCCGGATCACACGCACTTCGGCTCTCAGAGATCCATACTTGGGCATCCTGGCGCCAGAAAGGCAGTAGCCCGGAAAGCCGCTGGATTGTCGGAGGGCATCTCTTGATGAAGCGCCATCGATGGACGCGTACCTGCTTGTTGCAGCCGATCGCGGTCGCCCTTGGCCTGTCTGCTTGGACGCCGCTCTCACTGCACGCGCAAACGCCACCCGAGATTCTGGTAGAGACCAAACTTGTCGCCGCCGACGGAATAGCGGCCGACCAGTTTGGCGCGGCTCTCGCGGTTAGCGATGGCGTGCTCGTCGCCAGCGCGCCTTCTGCGGTCGTCGATGGCAAGCAGTTCGCCGGTACGGCCTACATCTTTCTGCGCGATCCCACCACCGCGGCGTGGACCGAGCAGAAGAAGCTGCTGTCTCAAGACGGCGCGGCTTTCGACCAGTTCGGCACCGTCGTTGCCATTGATGGCGAGACCGTCGTCATCGGCACCCCGAACGCCACTGTAAACGGTGCCTTCCAGCAGGGTGCGGTCTACATCTTTGGGCGGCATCAGGGCGGCACCGACAACTGGGGCCAGGTCGCGAAGCTCACCGACGACACGGTCGGCCCGGGTGGTCATTTCGGCAGCGCCGTCGCAATCAAAGGCGATCTGCTCGTTGTCGGTGCCAGCGAGGCCAGCACGCGGCATGGCCGGGTCACCGTCTTCGAGCGCAATCGCGGCGGCGCCGATGCCTGGGGTGCGGTTACCACGATCTCCTACGCCGCTGTCGGCGACGCCGGCAACGTCGTCTCGTTCGGCACCGGCGTGGCGCCCGACGGCGATATGTTGCTGGTCGGCGCGGCGCGAACCTCGGTCAGCTATTGGGGCGAGGCGGATGGCGCGGCCTATCTCTTCCGCCGCAACGCCGATGATGCCGACCGCTGGGACTTTGTCACGCGTCTGATCACGCCGGGGGCGGATCGCTGCGTCAATGGTCTGACGCTCACCGAGGCCATTTCGCAAAGCCCCGAATTCCTGGCCGAGGCGCGGCGCTGCGCGAAGGAAGACAGCCAGACCGACAATGACAATTTCGGGAATGCGGTGGCGCTGGCTGGCGATGTTGTCGTGGTCGGCGCGCGCTTTGCCGAAGGCGTTAATGCGACCTTCTCGAATGGCGCCGCCTATGTCTTCCAGCGCGACCCAGCAGCGCCCGACCGCTGGACCTACATCGCCAAGCTTGCTCCCGCCGACACATCGGCGTTCGCCTATTTCGGCAGCGCGCTGGCATTGGCCGATGACACGATTGTCGTCGGTGCGAACGGTGCGGCTATTGGCGACAAGATCGGCCAAGGAGCGGCTTATGTCTTCAAGCGGAACACAGGTGGCGTTGGCGCTTGGGGCGAAGTCGAGAAGCTGCTTGCGAGCGACGGCCTGAGTAACGGACAATTCGGGACGGCAGTGGCGTTCGACGGCCAGGCAACATTGATCGGCGCCGATGGCGCGGACGGCTGGCGCGGGGCGGTCTACCGGCACGAGCCTGCCACCGAGCCGCCGCCGCCCGATGTATGCCAGCCGCCCTTTGCTTTGACCGGTGAGCTGACCAACGACAGCGTGGTTTCCGACCCGTCGGGCGTGCTGCTCGGCGCCGTCGACAACACCCTGGCAAAACCGTTGCAGGTCTGGATCCACGAGGTCCCGGCCCCCACCGAGGCCTTGTTCGCTGGCGCCGCGCCGCTCGGCGCGTTCTACAATATTGGTGCCGAGTGCACGACTTTCGCGCCGCGCCAGACGCCGTTCGTGGCGGCATTGCCGGTGCCCGAGGGGACCGACGCGTCAAGCCTCGGCGCGGCCGCGCTGGTGTCGGCCAAATATATGCTCGACGGCCCTACATCGGGCGAGTTTTGGCAGCCGCTGGCCGGCACTTACGATCCGGACCGACGCCTCTACTTTGTCGCGTTGGGCGCGCTCACCGGCGAAGGCAGCACGATCGTCCTTGTGGGACGCTCGGATCTCCAACCAACACCGCCTGCCGGGGACAAACGGCGCCGAGGACGCCTCGGCGCCGCGACCGGAGAGGACAACATCACATTTGCGGTCGATTGCATCGGGTTCGTCGACCCCGACATCCAACAGAAGCTGTGCGGCCTGGAGCAAATCCAGGCGGTTCGGGATGCATTGATAACCGCTTATAATAAATACAAACGTCACGGTTTCCCGACTCCAGCTCTTTATAATAAGGAGATCAGCTTAAACGACGACGGAAAATTCGAAATCAGTGAAGATCTCTTGCTGTTTGAAGGCATTTATATTCGACAGAGAGATGACGCATGCGCGGATTACGCAGGTTTTTACACTCAAGCTCGCTACGAATATATTATAGGAGCGGGCACCATTACTTTTTGTGTGGACCCCGACGGATTCCCGTCGCCTGAACTCCTGAATACCTATGCTCATCATGAACTGTTTCACGCGGTTCAACACAGCTACACCAACTCTTTTAGCACAACCAGCTATGATTGGGTGACCGAAGGGACGGCTGAAGCGGCGGTTGCATCGGACACGGAGATGCACCGCACGCCTACTCGTGATCCCCGCCCCGTCAATGTGCCATTAACCAGTCCAACGGGTGCACCCGGGACGGCCGGGAGATTTTATCCCTATCAAGCACAGGATTTCTGGGTCTACCTCTTCCAGGCCAACCACCGAGCCCTCCCCCTTAGCGAATTGGGCTCGTTCTTGGAGCGGGGCCGCTCCACCGAGTCGGTCGCCCAGGTATTGGCGAGTCCGCCCTCGACGTTTTATTTCGGGCTTGGCGGCGAGTATTGGGGCTGGGTGAAGAACCAAGTGCTCGAGAAAACCGTCGATTTCGATGGCGCCCTGCAAAATCCATGCGTGTTGGAGCATTCACGGTTCGACAAGTCCGGCAAAGGTGGGGCGTATATGTCTTGGCCTGCGTCCGACCATGTGTTCGGCTCTCTGGAAGGGCTGCAGGCGATGCTCGTGACGATTGAGTTCACGACTGCGGCGAACAACGTCACGATTACCGCCGAGGGCGGCGGCGGCGAAAATGTTCTGGCCTACAAGGTATTCCGGGACGGAGAGCCGGATTGTGCCGACCCGATCAAGTCTCCAGATGGCAAGCGCGAGTTTGAAAGCGTCGCACAAGGTGATCTTGTCTACGTCCTCTTGGCCGATATGCAATACGACGGACAGGCGGCAGCGCCTCTGTTCGAGGTTCGGGTGATCCCTTCTGAATAGGCTCGCGGCCCGGCTGGGCGACCGCCCTACTCAACGGTGACGCTTTTTGCCAGATTGCGGGGCTGGTCGACGTCGGTGCCTTTGATGACGGCGGTGTGGTAGGCGAGGAGCTGGATCGGGATCGCGTACAGCAACGGGGTGACGAATGGGCCGCAATGCGGCACCGCGATGCCGAAGGCGAGCCGGCCGGCGAGCCGGCTCACTCCGGCGGCATCGGAGATCATCACGACCCGGCCGCCGCGGGCCATGACCTCCTCGACATTCCCGAGCGTCTTTTCGAAGAGGTCGTCGTTGGGCGCAAGCACGATCACCGGCACGTCCTCGTCGATAAGGGCAATCGGCCCGTGCTTCATTTCGCCCGCCGCATACCCCTCCGCGTGGATGTAGGAAATTTCCTTGAGCTTGAGGGCGCCCTCGAGCGCCAAAGGGAAGGCGCTGCCGCGGCCGAGATAGAGGACGTCGCGCGCTTCGGCGATCTCGACCGCGATCTCGCGGATCCGGTCGTCGTGATTCAACACTTCGCTGGCGCGCGACGGGATTTCGGTCATGACCCCTACAAGCTCAGCCTCGCGGGCATGGCTGATGACCCCCCGCGCGCGAGCCAGCGCCACCGTGAAGCAGCCGAGCACCGCCAGCTGCGTCGTGAACGCCTTGGTCGAAGCGACGCCGATCTCTGGGCCGGCCAAAGTCGGCAACACGACATCGGCCTCGCGGGCGATCGAGCTCTCCGGCTGGTTGACGATGGCGATGATCTTTTGCCCCTGCGTCTTGGCATAGCGCAGCGCCGCCAGCGTGTCGGCAGTCTCGCCCGATTGCGATACGAAGATCGCCGCGCCGCCGCGCGGCATTGCCGGCGCGCGGTAGCGGAATTCTGACGCAATGTCGATCTCGACCGAGACGCGGGCGATCCGCTCCAGCCAGTATTTGGCGACGATGCAGGCGTGGTAGGCAGTGCCGCAGGCGATCATTGTCACCCGCTCGAGTTCGTCGAGCGAAAACGGCAGGTCCGGGAGATAGACGGTGCGGGTTGCCGGGTTGATGAGCGCATTAAGCGTGTCGCCGATGACCGCCGGCTGCTCGAAGATCTCCTTCAGCATGAAATGACGGAAATTACCCTTGCCGATCAGCGCGCCTGAGCTAGCGGCTTCGCGGATCGGCCGGGAGATCTCGGCATTGGCAGAGTCAAAGATCGTCACAGCACGCGACGTGACGACCGCCCAATCTCCTTCGTCGAGGTAAGTGATGCGCCGGGTCAGCGGCGCAAGCGCCAAGGCGTCCGAGCCCAGGAACATCTCGCCGTCGCCATAGCCGATCGCGAGCGGGCTGCCGCGGCGGGCGCCGATCAGCAGATCGTGCTCACCGGCGAACAAAAAGACGAGGGCAAACGCGCCTTCGAGCCGCGACAAGGTCTTGGCGACAGCCTGCCGCGGTGACAACCCCTGTTCGAGAAAATGGGTCGCGAGGATCGCGACCGCCTCGGTATCGGTATCGGTCCGAAAAACATGGCCGAGCTCCTCGAGCTCCCGCCGCAACGCCTGGAAATTCTCGATGATGCCGTTGTGGACGACCGCGACTTTGTTGGTGGCGATCGGATGAGCGTTGGTCTCGGTCGGGCGGCCGTGTGTTGCCCATCGCGTGTGACCGATGCCGATCGCCCCTTGCACCGGCTCGTGATCGAGCCGCCGAGCAAGATTGGCGAGCTTGCCTTCAGCGCGGCGGCATTCGATGCGACCGTCGACCAGTGTCGCGATTCCAGCCGAATCGTAACCGCGATATTCGAGCCGCCGGAGCCCGTCGAGCAGGCCTGAGGCAACCACCTCCTTGGCGATGATGCCAATAATGCCGCACATCAGTTCTTCCTCTGCAGCCGGGCCCGAAGGTCCCGGGCGCGGCCTGGTTTGTCGACCTGCTGGCCGCGGGCGAGCGACAGCGCATCCGGCGGGACATCGCGGGTGATGACGCTGCCCGCGGCGATGATCGCCCTGTCACCCACCTTGACCGGCGCAACCAGTGCCGTGTTCGAGCCGATAAAGGCGCCTTCGCCGATAATCGTCTGGGATTTGTTAAAACCGTCATAATTGCAGGTGATCGTGCCGGCCCCGATATTGGTGCGCGCACCGATCTCGCTGTCGCCGATATAGGAGAGGTGGTTGGCCTTGGCGCGCGCGCCGACCCGGGACGCCTTGACCTCGACGAAATTGCCGATATGTACCTCTTCCTCGAGGATCGCTCCCGGACGCAGCCGGGCAAACGGGCCGACGCGTGCGCCCACGCCGACCGCTGCACCTTCGAGATACGAGAAAGAACAGATCAGTGCTCGGTCGCCGACCGTAACGCCGGGGCCAAAAGTGACGTTCGGCTCGATAACGATGTCGCGGCCGAGCTGCGTGTCGGCGCTGAGGAACACGGTCTCGGGCGCGACGAGAGTGACCCCGCCTTCCATCGCCTCGTGGCGCAGACGGCGCTGCGTGAGCGCCTCGGCCTCGGCGAGCTCGGCGCGGGTGTTTATGCCCAGCAGCTCCTCTGCCGGCAAATCGATCGCGGCGCACCGCAGGCCCATATCGGTTGCGATCTCCACAACGCCGGTCAGGTAGAATTCACGTTTCGCGTTGCTGCGGTCGAGCGCCGCGATTAGCTCGCGACCATGACGCGCTTGGATCAGCATCAGGCCGCCCCAACAGAGGCCGATCGCGGACTCTTCGGCAGTCGCGTCGGCTGCCTCGACGATGCGCTGGACCGCCCCGTCTGGCGTCGAAATAAGCCGGCCATAAGGCCCAGGATCGACAGGCCGCATCCCGGCAAGAAGCACTGCGGCCGG
>JBJMQW010000551.1:0-11402 GCA_045802495.1 Allostellaceae bacterium
GATGGCTGGTCACGAGGCGGTGTGCGGCCTCTGAATCTTCATGCTCCTTCCAGCGCTTGGCCAGCATGTATTCCTGCTCCGGCTCGAGCATCGGAAATTTGCGGATCTCCTGCAGATACCGGGTGAGGTTTCCTTCCGAGGAAATGGAAGGTAGCGAAAGGGTAGCCATTTGACGATTGTTGCTCCGTTCGAATCGGTGATGAGCAAACGCTGGAGGACAGTGCCGCGATCCCCCGACGCACATACCCTACTAATATAGTGGGAAATTGTCCAGTTTAAAGTCGCTCTAAACTTTGCAAAAGGCCGTGAAGATCGGGCGGCAGCGGGCTGTCGAACTCGAGAGGCTGGTTCGCTACGGGATGAATGAAACCGAGCCGTCGGGCATGCAATGCTTGCCGCGGGAATGCAGCGATCCGCGCCCCCTCCGGTCCTGCTCGCGAGACCAGCCGTCCAGCGCGGCTGCCGTAGACAGCGTCGCCAATCAGCGGGTGACCCAAATGCGCGAGATGAACCCGGATCTGGTGGGTCCGCCCGGTGGCAAGGCGGCAGTCGACCACCGATGCCGAGATTTTAAAAGAGCGCTCAACCCGGTACCGTGTAAGCGCCGGTCTTCCCTGTCCCGGTCCCAGAACGGCCATCTTCTTGCGGTTGCCGGGGCTGCGTCCAATATTGCCCGCGATTTCGCCTACGGGAGCTTGCGGCACGCCCCAGACAAAGGCGGTGTAAGCACGATCGATCCGACGAGCAGCGAAATCTCGTGACAGCCCCCGGTGTGCGACCTCCGTCTTGGCGACGACCATCAGGCCACTTGTATCCCTGTCAATGCGATGCACGATGCCTGGGCGGCGTACCCCTCCAATGCCCGACAGGCTCGCACCGCAGTGATCGAGCAAGGCGTTGACAAGGGTGCCGTCCGGATTGCCCGGAGCGGGGTGCACAACCATGCCCGCCGGCTTATCGATGACAATTAAATCGGCGTCCTCAAAGCGGATATCGAGCGCGATGGGCTGGGCTTTAGGAGCAGCGTCCTCAGTCTCGGGGAGAAATACGACAAAATTCTGCCCACGCCGAACCCGCGCCGAGGGGTCGCGGAGCGCCGTCCCTTGCTGTGTCACATTGCCTGACTCGATAAGCCGTTTCAGCCTGGTTCGCGATAGGTCTGGGAGGTGGAGCGCGAGCATGCGGTCGAGGCGTTGCCCGCAATCGGTCTCACCGGCTCGTATTGCGATTGCGTTAGCATTGGCGGCGGGGTCAGGCGTCATCGGTAGCTAGACCTATGCGCGGGCTCAAGATCCTGGTCGTGGTCATGGGGGTTATGCTCGTGGTCGGGTTTGCGGTTCTACTCGCGGCCATTGCGGGCAGGATACCACGCGGCAGTCACACCCCCGGTGCGGCTCGTCAGCTGCTGGCGGCAATCGAGATCCCGCGCGGCGCACGCATCGAGGCGATGACCGCGGGGACCGACCGGCTGGTACTAGGATTGGTGCTGCCGGACGGGGGGCGCGAACTGCTGATCATCGATCTGGCTACCGGCGCCCGGCTTGGCGCAATCGACTTGCGTCCAACCCCCTGATCCCCTGACCCCTGACCCTCGCCGATTCGGCGCTGCGCCGCCATCCGATTGATGCCCAAACTGCTCGGATTGCGCGATCCCGCCCCAGAACTCGGACGCCGTCAAAATGTCTCCTTGAAATGACTGCCGATTCTTCCGAACTTCTTGGCGCCTAATATTGTTTGCAGCGGCGGAATCGAAGATCGAGCGACCATGCGCCCCTCGCAGCCGCTGGCCCGAACGGCCCGCCACCTCGCGCCTTCCATCGTCACCCATTGACCGCGACATGATTCCTCCCCACCGAGCCGTTGGCCGGCTCCGATGCCGTTCCGTTCGTTAAGAAAGGGACCCCTGCGGCGGTTTCCGTGATCCGGAAACCGCCGCTGTTTTTCTCTGCCCGAAAAGCCGAGGTAGATCGCCATGAGCAAGAAAGCCAACTGCGCGAAGCCGGCTGCCAAGCCTCATTCCGGGCGCACCGGCCCGACCGGCGCAGGTGTCGAAGGGCGGGAGCAGGAAAGGCGCGCCCGGACACTGGGCCCCGTTTCGGACCTCGAGCGTCATTTGCCCTCGGATTGGTGGCGCACGCTGTTCAATTCCCTCTATCTCGAAACCGATGGCGATGTAATCGAGAACGATCGCAATACCGCCGATGAAGTCGGGCTTTTGATCCGCAGCGTCGGGCTCGAGCGCAACGATCGCATCCTTGATCTGTGCTGCGGCCAGGGGCGCCACTCGCTGGAATTGGCCCGCCTGGGTTTCCCGAATGTCACCGGGCTGGACCGCTCCCGCTATTTGATCCGTCTGGCGCGCAAGCGCGCGCGGCAGAGCAATCTTCAGGTCTCTTTTCACGAAGGCGATGCGCGGCGGTTTCGACTCGGTGATGCAGAGTTTCACTGCGTCTGCGTCCTCGGAAACTCATTCGGCTATTTCGAGCGCCCGGAGGATGATCTCGCCGTCCTCGAAGCGGTCAAGCGCGCGCTGGCTTCTGGCGGCTCGCTGGTCATGGATCTGATGGATGGCGACTGGATGCGCCGCCATTTCGAGGCGCGCTCTTGGGAGTGGGTCGACCAGAATCATTTCGTCTGCCGCGAGCGCGATCTCGCGGGCGATGGCGACCGGCTGATCAGCCGTGAAGTCGTCGTCCACGCCGAGCGTGGCGTGATCGCCGACCAGTTCTATGCGGAGCGGCTCTATTCGAAGGAGCGCCTGGAGACGCTGCTGACAGGGGCCGGGTTGACCAATGTCCGCTTCCATTCGCTGGTGGCGCCGGAATCGCACCGCAATCAGGATCTGGGCATGGTGGCGCACCGGTTATTCGTGACTTGCGAGGCGCCGCGCCGGGCCAGACGGATGCCCCGCCGCGCCCCGCTATTCTCGGACATAACCGTGATCCTGGGCGATCCTCGGCTCCCCGACCCCGTCAAGCGCAATGGGCGCTACAATGAGGAAGATATCGAAACCGTCGAGCGGCTCAAAACCGCGTTGCACGAGCTGCCGGACTATCGTTTTCGCTATCTCGACAATCACGTTTCGTTGTTTGCCGATCTTCGGGCCAACCGTCCTTATTTTGCGCTCAACTTCTGCGACGAAGGTTTCAACAACGACGCATTTATGGAAATGCACGTGCCGGCGATGCTGGAGATGCTCGGCATCCCTTACAGTGGCGCCGGACCCAGCTGCCTAGGCGTTTGCTTCAACAAATCTCTGGTGCGCGGCATTGCGCAAGCGATCGACGTGCCGGTGCCGGCGGAAACCTACTTCAACTCCGATGATTTGGCAGCCACGATACCGTCGGTCTTTCCTGCATTGATAAAGCCAAACTTCGGCGATTCCTCGATCGGCATCAGCAAGGATGCGGTGGTGCACACCTGGGAAGAGGCTATTACCTGCCTCGGCCGATTGCGCGCGGAGATGCCGGGCTGCCCGATCCTGATCCAGGAATTCCTGACCGGGCCTGAATATTCGATCGGGATCATCGGCAATCCCGGTCAGGAATACCGTGTACTTCCGCCGCTGGAGGTCGATTATTCCCGTCTCGACGCCGGTCTGCCGCGCCTTCTCTCCTACGAATCGAAATGGATTCCGGACTCGCCATACTGGTCGCAGATCAGCTATCGCGAGGCGCGGTTGGACGAGGAAGCGCGGCGCAAGATGATCGACTACTCGAACATTTTATTCGAGCGGCTCGGCTGCCGGGACTACGCCCGTTTCGATTATCGCGCCGATGCCGATGGTGAGATCCGGCTGCTCGAGGTTAATCCCAACCCCGGCTGGTGCTGGGACGGCAAGCTGAACCTGATGGCCGAGATCGCAGGGCTGCGCTACTCGGAATTGTTGAAGCTGATCATCGAGGCTGCCCAGGAGCGGATCGCAGCGCACCATCCCGGTCTTGTCATCCCTTTGGTCGACCGCCGCGCGCAACACGCCAGGCGCCGTGCGTGAGCGTCGTAAAGGCTCGCTGCCTTCCCCAAAACAGTAAACAATTTTGGCCTGAATAAGCGCCGGAGCCGAGCGCGTCATAAAACCTTCACGTAAGCTCTAGTTTTCCCTTGCGTCGCGGGCAGATGTGCGTATCTATCGGGGTCTCGACGCACTCGCACGTGCCTATGGCCCATGGTGGTTATGCAACGACGTAACGCGTCCTTTTTGGCAGCCCGGCCGCAAGGCCGGTCCCGAGAGGGAGGACGGTATGGTTGCTTTCCGACTGAGGGGCGTGGTGCCCTGCCCTGACGGAAATCTTCGCGGAACACGTCAGCGCGGGCGGGGCAGCCGGATCATCGATCCAAGTAGTTTGAGCTAAAGCAACAAGACCTGACCGATGCGGCCCACCAGGCTGCGTCGGGATCATGCCGGTTCGCGTTCGGTCCGGCCGAGCTTACTCGCCTAGAGGCAGCGTCAGCTCAGGCACCGACCGGCGGGAACACCTGCCTTTAGCCGCTTCGCAGGAAGGATGAACCCGGTTCATGACCGAGAGGATTGCGCGTTTTCTTGCCGAACACTCGCCAGAGACCCCTTGCCTCGTCGTCGATCTCGACGTGATCGCCGAGGCCTATGATAGTCTCGAGAGACGTCTGCCGCTCGCCCGCATCTTTTATGCAGTTAAGGCCAACCCCGCCGCCGAGGTGGTCGCCATGCTGGAACGCAAAGGCTCCAACTTCGATGTGGCGAGCCGGGGCGAGATCGAGCTGTGTCTGGCCAGCGGCGCTGCGCCTGATCGGCTCTCTTTCGGCAATACCGTCAAGAAGGAAAGGGATATTGCGTTTGCCTATCAAGCGGGCCTGCGGCTCTTTGCCTTCGATAGTGTGAGCGAGCTCGAGAAGCTGGCGCGGGCGGCCCCCGGCGCGCGGGTGTTCTGTCGCATCCTTGTTGCCTGCGAGGGCGCCGAGTGGCCGTTGTCGCGGAAATTCGGCTGCGCTCCCGAAATGGCTTTCGACCTGCTGTGCAAGGCCCGCGATCTGGGCCTCGATCCCTACGGGGTATCGTTCCATGTCGGCTCGCAGCAGACCGAGCTCGGGCAGTGGGATGGAGCCGTCGGCACCGCCGCTCGAATGTTCTCGGCTCTCGCTGAAGCCGACATTAATCTGCGCATGGTCAATATCGGCGGCGGGTTCCCGGCGCATTACAGCGGGGAAGTGCCCGAGATAGAGCATTACGCCCGGGCAGTGATGGCAGCGATCACTCGTCATTTCGGCAACGATCTGCCTGAGATCATCATTGAGCCAGGCCGCTCGTTGGTTGGCGATGCCGGTGTCATCCAGAGCGAAATCGTGCTGATTTCCGAAAAGGGTGGCGGCGACGACCGGCGCTGGGTTTATCTCGACATCGGCAAGTTCAACGGCCTTGCCGAAACAATGGACGAAAGCATCAAGTACCGCATCGTGACGCCGGACCGAGACGGGTTGCGCGGCCCGGTGATCCTTGCCGGGCCGACCTGCGACAGCGCGGATATTCTCTATGAAAGAACGGAATATCAGCTGCCGCTCGATCTCTGCGTCGGCGACAAAATCGAGATCCTGTCGGCGGGCGCCTACACCGCCAGCTACGCATCGGTAGGTTTCAACGGCTTCTCGCCGATCCGAACCTATTGTATCTGACTGGGGTCTCCGCCTGCTCACCGGAAGCCTGTGCCGGCGAGATTTGATCCCGCCGGCACGATCCCGAAGCATTTATGATTGCATTAGCCGCTGCCACCAGCCGCGACGCGGGTTGGCCGGCCTTTCGGTCACCGTTTCGACCGGGTGCGGCGGCGTCGGTTTCAGCTCCGGTTCGGCCGACGCCGATTCCACCCGCCGCTCGCCCTCGCTGACGAACGGGACACCCTGCTCGGATTCAGCGGTTGGCAGCGCCGCCGGCCGGTCGGGCTCACCGTTGACGGCGTCTTCGCCGATCGGCTGAGAGGGCGCCGCGTCGGCTCCTTCACTCTCGACGGCGCCGGCATCGGGGAACGCGCCCTCCACAGTCGGGGTGATCCGTCCGAAATCGGCAGGTGGATCACCGGCGAGGGCAGGCAGGCTGGCCGTCTCGATGGCAACCACACCGGCTTCAGCCGGCCAGTTCGCGCGAGCTTCCACCAGCGCCGGCTCGCTCTCCTCAATTTCCGGAGCCGGCAGGATCTCGACGGTATCGGATGCTGGCCGCGGCCCTTCAAAGCTCGGCTCTACACCCGTCGTGCGCCGCCCTCGTTGTCGCCCGCCGCGCCGACCGCGCCGCCGGCGGCGCCGCTCAGCGGCATCGCCCTGATCGTCTTCCTCGCGGTCTTCACCATCGATGTGACCGTCTTCGGCGGTAAGCTCGTCCTCCACCATCCCCGGCTGATCGTCGCTCTCGGCCTCGAGCCGTCCGGGGTGAGAAGCGGGTTCTTCGTCATGGCGGCGACGGCGGCGACGCCGGCGACGGCTGCGGCCCCGTTCCTCTGTGCCTTCCCGCTCGGCCTCGGAAAGTTCTGAAGCCTCCTCGGTGTCGTCTTCCTCCTCTTCCACCGGGGCTTGCGTCAACGGTGCCGCGGCCGCGAGCGCGGTCGCCTCGGCAGGCAGGTATGCGCGCAGCCTTTCGATCCTGAAGGCCGGCGGGATCAATGCATCATCTCGCGCGATCATCACGCGGATTGCGTATCGCGATTCAAGCTGGACGAGCGAATCGCGCTTCTGATTCAAAATGTAGAGGGCTACCGTCGTCGGCACGTGGACGCTGATCTCGGCCGAGCGCCGCCGGATCCCCTCCTCCTCGATCGAGCGCAGCACGTACAGCGCCGTCGATTCGGTGGAGCGGATCGAGCCGGTGCCGCCGCAATGCGGGCAAGGTTGCGTTGATGTTTCCACCAGCGACGGCCGCAAGCGCTGCCGCGACATTTCGAGCAGGCCGAACGCACTGATCCGCCCGACTTGAATGCGGGCGCGGTCGCTTTTTAGGGCGTCTTTGAGCCGGCGCTCGACGGCCGATTGATTGCGGTGCTCCTCCATATCGATGAAATCGATGACGATAAGCCCGGCAAGGTCCCGCAACCTCAGCTGCCGGGCGATCTCCTCGGCGGCTTCGAGGTTGGTCCGCGCCGCTGTCTCCTCGATGTTGCGCTCGCGCGTCGAGCGCCCCGAATTGACGTCGATAGCGACGAGGGCCTCGGTTTGGTTGATGACGACATAGCCCCCGGAGCGAAGTTGAACGACCGGCGAGTGGATCGCATCGATCTGGCTTTCGACCTGAAAGCGGTGAAACAGGCCGATCTGGGGGTCGCGATAGGGCTGAACCCGCTTGGCGTGGCTCGGCATCAGCATCTTCATAAAGGCCTTTGCCGTGCGGTAGCCTTCTTCGCCCTCGACCAGCACCTCATCGATGTCGCGGGTATAGAGGTCGCGGATCGACCGCTTGATCAGGTCACCCTCTTCGTAAATCAGAGCGGGCGCGGTCGAACGCAGCGTCAAGTCGCGAATCTCGTTCCACAGGCGCAGCAAATATTCGTAATCCCGCTTTATCTCCGCCTTCGAGCGCTCTGCGCCCGCCGTACGGACAATCACGCCCATTCCTTCCGGGATCTCGAGCTCCTCGAGAATGTCCTTCAACCGGCGGCGGTCGCTGATGCTGGTGATCTTGCGCGACACCCCGCCGCCGCGCCCGGTGTTTGGCATCAGGACGCAATACCGTCCGGCCAGCGACAGATAGGTCGTCAGCGCGGCCCCCTTGTTCCCGCGCTCCTCTTTGGTGACCTGGACGAGCATGATCTGGCGGCGTTTGATCACCTCCTGGATCTTGTAATGCCGAAACGTGCGCGAGCGCTGGTGCTCGGCTTCCTCGAACTCGTCGCCCCCCAAAGTCTCGACCGCCTCGGCGTTCTCGCCGTCGAGGTCTGTTTCGCCCGAGGCATCGGTCGAGGGCTCAGCCTCTTCGAGCGCAGCGCTCGGTTCGGCTGGCAAAGCCCCGAATTCCGCGCTCGAAGTAATCGAGGCCTCCGGTGCGAGGGAGGCTGCGGCGGCCATCTCCGGTTCCGGCATCAGCTCGGCTGGAACAGGTACGATCTCCGGCCCTCGCGAGACATCGTCCCACAACAGCTCTACGGCAGCCCCGCCGGTGGCCGTCTCGGTCGGACCGTCTTCCTTGTCGCCGGGCTGAGCCACAGGCTCAGCCTCATCCGCCGCAATGTGGGACTGCTCGGGTATTTCCGGCTCTACTGGTTCCTCTTCGCTGCTTTCCGCCACCGCCGAGACCGGGACCGGCTCCGGCAGCGACGATGCCAGCGAAGACCCGGTCACATCGGCGATTTCCGATTCGGATTCTTGAGATTCCGCCTCTTCCGGCGGCAGCTCCACATCGCTTTGTTCTCGGTCACCTACCGGAATCTTATAGTAATCGGGGTGGATTTCGCTAAAGGCTAGGAAACCGTGCCGATGATTGCCATAATCGACGAACGAGGCTTGTAGAGACGGTTCAACACGGGTGACTTTTGCAAGATATATGTTACCCTTTACTTGCTTTTTTGTTGAGGATTCGAAATCAAATTCTTCAAGACGGTTACCGTTGAGCACCACCACCCTGGTCTCCTCCGGGTGGGTGGCATCGATAAGCATGCGTTTTGCCATTCGGGCATAACTCCGAGGCGCGCTGACGCGGCCGGGCGAAAAACGGCCGGCAGCGCGGTCCTGTGTACAACGAAGACGCCGGCGCCTGAGGCTGTTCCACGGAGCAATGATTGAAAATCGGCCATGTGGGCTCTCGTCAGGGGAGCCGGAATCGGCTTCTGGTTCCTACGATCCGCCCCGCTCGGCATTGCGACGCCGGCGCCGCGGCAGCCGTGCTGCCGATCCGGCGCGCCCGCATCGCACTACCGCCCACCGAGCGCGGCGCCCGGTCAGCGAGAGCGGCTTTTTCGCGATCGTCAATGTATAGATGAACGGGGCGTGTCACAATGGTTTCCTCCCGCGGTTTCCGCCCGCGGTTTCCTCCCGCCACCGAGCCCGTCGTTGGCGCGATGCTGTATCGTGGGGACAACACTTACCGGCAAAACACGCTTGGAATGATCACGCCGATAGAGCATATGAAAGCGCCGCCGCGCGGGGTCGAGGGGACGGTCATTGGCAGTCGCTGGCATGGAGGGCGGTCGCAAGCCGCGAAGCATGGCTAAGCTCGTGAGGTTTTTCTTCGTCTGCGCTGTCATGCTGGCGATTGCCGGCTGCGGTTTGGTTGGGATTACTCTGTGGTATTTCGGGCGAGACCTGCCGGATTACCAGCAGCTTGCGCATTATCAGCCGCCCATCATGACCCGCGTGCACGCGGGGGACGGGCGGCTGCTCGCCGAATATGCAGCCGAACGCCGGGTCTTCGTGCCGATCCAGGCCATCCCAAAGGTGGTCGTCAAGGCGTTCCTCGCCGCCGAGGACAAGAATTTCTACAGCCATCACGGCATCGACCCGATCTCGATCGTGCGCGCCGCGATTACCGATGTCGGCAGGTTCCGGGCAAACCGCCGCCCGGTCGGCGCTTCTACGATTACGCAGCAAGTCGCCAAGAACATGCTGTTGTCGAGCGAGGTTTCGATCGAGCGCAAGGTCAAGGAGATCCTGCTTGCGACCCGTATCGAAGCGGCCCTGCCCAAGGACCGCATCCTCGAACTCTACCTCAACGAGATTTATCTCGGCCGCGGCGCCTACGGCGTAGCGGCCGCCGCGCAGACCTATTTCGACAAGTCGCTCGACGAGCTGACGCTCGGCGAGTCCGCCTTTCTCGCCGGTCTTCCCAAGGCACCGAACCGTTATAATCCGGCGCGCGATCCGGAGGCGGCAAAGGCCCGGCGGGACTGGGTCCTGTCTCGGATGGTCGAGGACGGTGCGGCGGGTCAAGAGGCAGCAGCCGAAGTCGAAGAGCAGCCGCTCGAAACGCACCGCCGCCGAGAGGCGGAACAGGTCAAGGCACCGTACTTCGCCGAGGAGGTCAGACGCCAGCTGCTCGCCCGTTATGGCGAGAAAGTCCTCTATGGGGCTGGGCTCTCGGTGCGCACCAGCCTCGACGAAAGGCTGCAGGCCGCGGCAGACCAAGCCTTGCGCACCGGGCTCATCGCGTATGAACGCGGCCATGGCGGATGGCGCGGCGCCGTGGCCCGCGTCGATCCGAAGGGCGACTGGGCGGAGCACCTCGCCGCCGTGCCGGTGCCCGGCGTCGCCGCCGATGTCGGGTGGCGGCTCGCGATGGTAATCCGCACCGAACCGGACGGCGCCGCAATCGGCTTCAGTAATGGCGCGACCGGACGCATCCCGTTCTCCGAAATGCGTTGGGCGCGGCCTCGTTACGCGAACGGTGGTCTTGGCCCGGCGCCCCGCGGCGCCGGCGACGTCGTCAGGCCGGGCGATGTCGTGATGGTCGATCCGATCAATGCGAAAGCCGATGCAAACAGCATCAAGACCTCCGGTCTTTACACCCTGTGCCAAGTGCCGGAAGTCTCAGGCGCCCTTGTCGCCATGGACCCGCACACCGGCCGCGTGCTGGCGATCAGCGGCGGGTTCAGCTTTGCGACGAGCCAATTCGACCGCGCCACCCAGGCCAAGCGGCAGCCGGGCTCCTCGATCAAGCCGTTTGTCTATCTGACCGCGCTCGACCACGGTTTCACACCGTCGACATTGGTCGTGGACGGCCCGATATCGCTTCCGCAAGGGCCGGGATTGCCCATGTGGTCACCAACCAACTACACGCGGCGCAACCAGGAGGGGAGGTTCCGCGGACCGACGCCTTTGCGGGTCGCTCTCGAGCTGTCGCTCAATGCGGTGACGGCTCGGGTGGCGTCAATCATCGGGATGGAGCCGATCGCTGAGACCGTGGAACGCTTCGGCATCATGGACCACATGCCGCGCGAATATTCGATGGCGCTCGGCGCCGGAGAGACAACGCTGCTGCGCCACACCGCCGCTTACGCTATGCTTGTCAACGGCGGCAAGCGCATCACCCCGAGCTTCATCGATCGAGTCCAGGACCGCAATGGCGCAACGATCTTTCGCGCTGATCAGCGTCCCTGCGATGGCTGCCAAAACGTGTTCTGGGAGCATCAGCCGGTACCGATCATTCCGGATACGCGCGAGCAGGTCGCCGATCCGGGCTCGGCTTTTCAGATCGTAACGATGTTGCAAGGGGTGGTCGAACGAGGCACGGCCAAGGTCGTGCAAGCCGTCGGCAAGCCGATCGCCGGCAAGACGGGCACCACCAACGATTGGCGCGATGCATGGTTTGTCGGGTTTTCGCCGGACCTCGCCGCCGGGGTCTATATTGGCTTCGATGACCCGGACAGCCTCGGAGACGACGAGACCGGCGGGCACCTCGCAGCTCCGGTGTTCCGGGATTTCATGATCGCCGCGCTCAAGGATGCCCCGGCGAC
>JBJMQW010000552.1:0-4353 GCA_045802495.1 Allostellaceae bacterium
GATCGGTGGCGTCTGAGGGCAAGCCGACCTACCCCGACCGGCGCAGCGTCCTCGCGGCCGGCTTATCCGCGCTTGCGGCCGGTTTGGCGCCCGCCCGGCATTCGCACGCTGCGAGCAATGCTTCGTTGCAGAAGCTGACGGCGGAGAAGGGGCTCCTTTACGGGACTACGATTTCAGCCGCGCAAATTAAAGGAGACCGTCCTTTCATTGATCTCGTACTGCAACAGGCCGGGCTGGTGGTTGCCGAAAACGACATGAAATGGGAAATCATGAACCGCGGCTCGCCAGGCGATGACGATTACGGGCCGGCCGATGTGGTGGCCGGCTTCGCTAAAGAGAACGGCCTCGTCCTGCGCGGCCACAATCTCTTGTGGTACCACCGGACCCCGAAGTGGTTCTTCGACCTGTCCAGTCGACAGAAAATTGAACGATCGATCGTCGAGCGCATACGGCAACTGGCCGGCCGTTATCGCGGAACGGTGCATAGCTGGGACGTTGTCAATGAGCCGATCGAGCCCAAGGATGGCCGTTCGGACGGGTTGCGCACCGGTGTCTTTCTCGAAATGTTCGGACCGGAATATCTTGACCTCGCCTATCGCGTGGCGCGCGAAACCGATCCCAACGCTCGCCTTGTCGTCAATGACTACGATATCGAATTGGACGCCCCCGAGCAGGAAGCTCGCCGCGTGGCGCTCCTTCGCCTCGTCGAACAGATGCGGCGCTCGGGAACACCGGTCGACGCGGTCGGCATCCAAGCTCATCTGTCCTGTGCCGGCGGGCTGCCATTTTCAGCCACGCGGCTGCGGCGTTTTCTCGCCGATCTGGCCGCACTCGGCCTGACCATCCAGATCACCGAGCTCGATGTCACCGACGAGGGCGCGCCGGCCGACCAAGCCGTTCGCGACCGTTTAGTGGCCGATACCTACAGCCGCTTTCTCGACGCCGCCCTCGATGAACCGGCCGTGAAGATGGTGGTCACCTGGGGGTTGTCCGACCGTCACAGCTGGATTGTGCGGCACGAGACGCACCAGTCGAAGTGGCGAGAGGACGGCCTCTCCTCCCGCCCACTGCCGTTCGATGCCGACCTCCAGCCCAAGCCGGCGTGCGAGGCGATTGCGCAGGCTTTTGCGCATGCCCCCCTGCGCACGCCCGGGTGAGGTTTAGCGCGCTATTCGACAGCGAACACCCACACCGACCCGCCTTGCGGTACGTCCGGGAACTCCCACGGCCGCACTAGATTGATCCGCGCCTGCATGCGCGCCGCATCGACACCCCAGCCCGACTGAACGGCCACATACTGCTTGCCGTCCAGCTCAAACGAAACGGGCACACCGTTCACGCCCGAACCGGTGCGGAACTCCCATAGGATCTTGCCATTGGAGGCATCGAAGGCCCGAAAATAGCGATCATTGGTGCCGCCTGCGAACACGAGACCGCCGCCTGTCGCCAATACTGGCCCCCATAGTTGGGAATTGCGGAAGGGGTGACTCCAGACCTTTTGGCCGGTGTCGATATTCCAGGCCTGCATCTCGCCGATATAATCGGCATTTGGGGCCAGATAGAGCGTCGACACCGCTCCAACAAAACGCTGTCCCGGCGTATACGTCACCTTCTCGCCGGTGATCGTGCCGCACAAATTCTCATTGGCCGGGATATACAGAAGCCGTGTCTTGGGACTGTAAGCCGCCGGGGGCCAATCCTTGCCGCCCCACAGCGACGGGCAAAACTCGGCCTTCTTGCCGGTCTCCGGCTTGCGAGCGGGATCGACGTCTGGACGCCCGGTCTTGGGATCGAGGCTCTTGAAGACATTCTGCTTCACGAACGGCTTGCCGTCGATGAAGTTGATCTTGTCTGGGGTGCGTTCGAGCATCCACAGATAGCCGTCGCGGGCAACATCGACGAGACCTTTTACCGTGCGGCCGTTGTGCTGGTAGTCGACGAGGATCGGCGGCGAAACCTCGTCCCAATCCCATGAATCGTTCGGATGGTACTGGAAGTGGCCCTTGATTTTGCCGGTGGCAGTATCGAGCGCCATCACCGATGAGGTGAAGAGATTATCTCCCGGCCGCTGGTCGCCCATCCATGGCCCCCCGTTGCCGGTGCCCCAGAAGCTGAGATTGGTCTCGGGATCGTAGGTGGCCGTGACCCATACCGAGCCGCCGCCGGTCTTCCATTGATCACCCGTGGGCCAAGTCTCGCTGCCTGGGTCACCCGGCGCCGGCACAGTGTAAGTCGTCCAAACCGGTTTCCCCGACTCGGCATCGAACGCTGCAATAAACCCGCGTACGCCGAGCTCTCCGCCAGAGACGCCAATCATCACTTTGCCGTCGGCGACAAGCGGCGCCAGCGACATGTAGTATCCTTTGTTATAGTCCTCGACCGTAGTCTTCCAAACCTCATTGCCGGTCTTGGCGTCGAGCGCGATCAGAACAGCATCGGCAGCGGCAAAGTAAACTTTGTCGCCCAGCAGGCCGACCCCGCGACTCGTCGGATGCAGCAACAACATGTCGTCGGGGATTGGCCGCTTGAAACGCCATAGAAGGTCGCCTTTTTTTGCATCGATAGCCAGAACCTGGTTTCCCGGCGTCGCCACGAACATGACATTGTTATTGACGACCGGCGGCGCCTGGTGGCCTTCGATCTGACCCGTCGCCAGTGTCCACACCGGCTTCAGCCTAGCGGCATTCTCGGGAGTGATCTGCGACAGCGGGCTGTAGCCCCAACCGTCATAGGTGCGGCGATACATCAGCCAGTCGCCGTCTCCTGGCTGTTTCAGCTGCTCAGCGGTTACCGGTTTGTAGCTCTGTAAAATCGGCGGCACCGGCGGCGGCGTGTCGGGCTTCGGCAGCGGCGGCAGCGGCTGCTGCGCCACGGCTGCCCGGACAAGCAATAGGAGCGCCACCGTACTCGCTGTGACGAGTGCCGGTCGGCGGTGCTTTCGCGTCATGGCGTATCTCCCTGGTGTCGATTCACATCTGTTGGAACCCGGCGCGGCCGGTAAAAGGCTTCGCAACGACGAGTCGACCGTCGGCGATTTTCAACGGCAACGCCGGCAAGGGACGCGGGGTCGGCCCGCTGACCACCTTCGCGGCCTCCTTCGGATCATAGATCGAATAATGGCACGGGCATTCGAGGAGCTGAGTATCAGCATGCCAGCTGGTCACATCGCAGCCTGTGTGTGGGCAGATCGCCGAATAGGCGATGACACCTTCAGCGGCACGCTCCTTGGTCGCGGGATCGAGACCTTCCGGATCAAGGCGAAGCAGCAGCACCTTGTTAAGCCGCGAGCCGCTGCGCACGGTGCTGCTCACCGGGTCGATCGGCCAGGCGAAAATTTGCTTGGCCCCGACCGCTACGTCGTCCGGCGTCAATGGCTGGGGGGCAGCGCTGCCAACCGGAACCAAAAGATCGCCTTCTCGCGGTCGTTCGCGTGTGGGATCGGTTTGCGCCAGGGCAAGATCGGGCGCAAGAGCTAGGCACAAACCGATCTCGAGCGCCACCCGCCGTCCAATCCTCCGGGCACCGTTTTGCAATTTGCGATCCCTTCCGGAGGCGGGATTTCGAAAATCCCGCCTCATGCCTCTGTCAAGCCGCCAGCTGGTCGCCGATCGGCAGCCGGCGGATTCGCTTGCCGGTCGCCGCAAAGATCGCGTTGCACAGCGCCGGCGCGAAGGGTGGCAACCCCGGCTCGCCGACACCGCTCGACGGCACGTCGATCCCGTTGGGGACGATCCACACATGCGTGATCGGCGGCGACTCTTCGATGCGGAGGACCTGGAAGCCGTCAAAATTGTTCTGCTCGACACGGCCGTTCTTGAAGCTGATCTCGCCGTAGCGCGCGAGGCTCAGGCCCATTACTGCAGCACCCTCGATCTGCGAATAGATGCGCTCCGGATTGGCGGCGAAGCCGCAATCGATCGCCGTGTCGACGCGCGGCACCGACAGCTTCCCCTTCTCATCGACCGCGACCTCGACGATGGTAGCGACATAGCTGAGGAAACTGCGGTGCACGGCGATCCCCTGGCCGTGCCTTGGCGGCAGCTTCTTGCCCCACTCCGCCTTATCGGCTACCAGCTCGACGACGCGTCGCAGTCGCGCCGTGTCGATCGGGTAGGTCTCAAGCGGGTCACCGTAATTGGTGTACTCCGTTGGCGGCTGGACGGTGCGCGGTGGCCCGAGCAGCTCGAGCAGCATGTCCTTTGGGTCGCGCCCCGCCGCGTGGGCAAGCTCGGCGACAAACGACTGAATCGCAAAAGCATGCGGGATGTTCGACACCGAACGGAACCAGCCGATGCGCGTGTGCGCCTCGGCTTCGCCCACCTCGCAGCGCAGGTTGGCGATATTGAACGGCAC
>JBJMQW010000553.1:0-6627 GCA_045802495.1 Allostellaceae bacterium
GGCCTGCGGGTCGGGGCTGCACAGGCTCACGAGGCCGGGTTCGAAGCTGTCCCAAACACTCGCATCAGTGAAGCACTCCTTCAGTGCGTCGGTCGCCAGACCGGGGATGCGCTTTAGGTAAGGGAGGGGCGGCATGTTCATGATCGACATGCAGGGCAGCTTTGCCCGGGCGACAGCGTCCAGCAGCTCGCGCACGCCCGGAGAGCGGTATTGCGGCTCCTGCATCGCCAATGCGACGAGATCGTAGTCCGACGGGTCGACGTCGCCGGGACCGGCGGCCGACAGCTTGCCGGGCAGCTTGCGCGAGTCGAGCTCGATCGGATCCTTCCGCTCCCTGATCGGCATTCGCACTCGGGCGCCGTCCGCGTTGAACGCTTCCACCTCGGCGGGGAGGCACACCATCGTAATCTTGTGGCCGCCAAACAGCAGCTTGGTCGCCAAGAGCGACCCGTAAGAAGCTCCCAAAGTCAATACGTTGTAAGTCGTCATCCGACGATTCCTCCCAACAGCCAGATCTCTCTATCTAGGCCGACGATGCAGGATGCCGGGTATTTGGGCAAGCCTCGTCCGCCAATATCGCAGCCAGACCCTCGCGAAAGCTCGGGTAACGCAATGTCGCACCCAGCTCGGTCTTGATCAGCCGGTTCGAAACCCGCTTGTTGTCGTCGTAAAAGCTTCGCGCGATCGGCGAGAGACCCGCAGCTTCGAGCGGCACGAGCGGCGGAGCGGATATTCCGAGCAGCATCGCGGCCTGTGTGACCGCGGCCTCGGGAGCCGCCGGTTCATCGTCGCACACATTATAGACCGCCCCTGGCCGCGGGCGGTTCATCGAGCCGATCAGGACGCTCGCCAGATCGTCAACGTGGATCCGCGAGAACACTTGACCCGGCCGGTCGATCCGCTTCGCCGTGCCGGCGCGCAACGCGTCAAAAGCGCTGCGGCCCGGACCATAGATCGCGGCGAGCCGGAATATATGGATCGGCGCCCCGCGATTGCGCCACAGGTCGAGCCATTTTTGTTCGGCGGCGACTCGGCGGCGGCCACGCTCGCCGGTCGGGGACAGCGCGGCCGTCTCGTCGACCCAGCCGCCACCGCGATCGCCATAGACGCCGGTGGTCGAGAGATAACCGAGCCAGGAGAGACCGTTCAGCGCAGCGATATCCTCGCCATGCGTCATCAGCACCGGGTCGCCGATACGATCGGGCGGCACCGACACGAGAATGTGGGTCACCCCGGCCAATGTTCCCGCTGGAAGGGGATGCTCTCGGTCGAAAGGCGTTGTGCAAAACTCAGCCTCGAGCGGTGAAGCAGTGCGACGCGTGCCGCTGACGACCCAGCCCCCGGCCCTGAGCCGGCGGCCGAGCGCGAGCGCGCTGTAGCCGAGGCCAAAGCAGAAAAGATGAGCCGCGGTCATGACGTTCTACTTGCCGCGGCGGGCAGCCCTCTCGCAGCGGTCGGGTCGGCTTCGAGCGTTTCGGTGATCCGCTTTCGTTTGAGCCGGGTCCATAACCAGAAACCGCAGGAGACCAAGGCACCGATTGCGAGCGGCAGCCTCAGCCCGAAATGCTCGCTGAGCGAGCCCATCAGCACCGCTCCGATCGCCGGGCAGGCGCGAAAGATCATCCCGTAAAGCGCCATGATCCGACCCCGCATCCCGACGTCGACCGCCGCTTGGATCAGGGTTTGCGCGCCGACCCCGGTGATCGTCATTGCGGCGCCGGCCACAAAGACGCAGGGTAGGGCAAATCGAAACTGGTCCGTCAGGGTAAAGCCGAGGATCGCCAGAGAAATGATAAAATTGTTGACGAGAACGAGCCTGGTCAATCCGGCGATCGCTGGGCGCAGCAGCATCACAGTGGCGCCGCAGATAGCGCCGAGCCCGACGGTCGAGGTCAAGGTGGCCAGACCCTCGGGCCCGCGCCCAAAGACGTGGTCGGCAAAACCGGGAAATAGCTCGACAAAGCCGCGCGTGCCGATCGTCGTGACTGTGAACAACAGCAACATCGGGGCAATTCCCGGATGTCGGCTGGCATAGCCATACGCCTCGGCCGAAGCCTTGAGCACGCTTTGAGTTGCGCCGACCGGCAACGCCGGCAGCCCGCGCAAATTCGCCATCGCTACGAGAAAGACAACATACGTTGCGGCATTGGCGGCAAACGCCGCGCCGACGCTGACCTTGGCGATGACGATGCCGGCCATTGCAGGACCGATAAATCGGGCAGAGTTGAAGATTATCGCGTTGATCGCCAGCGCCGACGGCAATGCGGGCCTATCGACGAGCGTCGGGATCAGCGCGAGACGCGAGGGTTGGGCCATCGCGTTGAAGACGCCGAGCAGCAAGGTCAGTCCGAACAGCAGCTCGATCGTGATCGCATTGGCGTATACGAGCGCGGCAAGCAAAATGGCTTCGATACTGCCGGCGATCTGGGTGACGCGAATAATCCCGACGCGGTCGCGCCGGTCAGCGAGGGCGCCGGCGAGAGGACTGAGGAACACCACCGGGAAAAATTCGGCCATCGACACGAGTCCCAGCCAAGTGCCGGAATGCGCCAGGGTCCAGGCCAGCCAGCCGACCGCCACACGCTGCATCCAAACGCCGATCAGCGAGACGGCATTGCCGCTCGCGTAAATTCGGTAATTCCGATGGGCGAAGGCCTGAAGCACATTGCCGAGGCCACCGGGAAAGAAGCGATCACGCAACAATGCCAACGAAGCGCACAACTCTGGATAGCGGCTACGATACCGACACGATAGTACCGCCTGCTGCAATTCGACAGCAATCCCGGGTATCGGGCCGCATCCGCCGGTCTAAGATCCAAGCTCTTCCCTCTCCCCGGTTTGCGCAGAGGGCGATGGGCCCTCTTTGTGGGCTGCTGATGATCGTCTTTTGGCTGTGCTGCGTCCTCGCGCTGGGCATGGCGATGACCGCCGCCGCGGACCCGGCACCGGCAATACCCCGCAACGCCGAAGCGGATGCGGCGACCTACGAGCGCTGCATGAAGCTCGCCCGCCAGAATCCAACTGCCGCCCAGAAATTGGCATCGACCTGGCGCGAGCGTGGCGGCGCCCATCCTGCTGACCATTGCGCCGCGGTCGCATTGATCGGGCTGAAGCAATACAAGGAGGCCGCGACCCGCCTTGAGGCGTTGGCCCAAGCGATGGCTAAGGGGCCCGCCAAGCTCCGCGCTGAAGTGCTCGATCAGGCAGGCCAAGCCTGGGGGCTCGCCGGCGACCCAATACGCGCCTACGCGGCTGCCGGTGCGGCGGTAGCATTGCAGCCGGATGACCCGGATCTGCTGATCGACCGCGCCGAAGCGGCGGCATCGGCGGGATTCCTCGAGAAGGCGGTTGCCGACCTCGACCGGGTGCTGAAAGCGGAACCGGGCCGTGTCGATGCGCTGGTCTATCGCGCCGCCGCCTATCGCGCTCTCGATCGGCTCGATCCTGCTCTCGCCGATGCCGAAAAGGCGCTCGCAACGGCGCCAAGTTCGGTCCCAGCGCTGCTCGAGCGCGGTAATATCCGGCGCCTCAAGGGTGATCTTGCCGGGGCTAGCCAAGACTGGCGGCGAATCGGACAGCTGGCGCCAGGCAGCCGTGCCGATATGGCAGCCAAAGCGAATATCGCGCATCTCCAGTCGAATGGCGATAAGCCTGAGAGGTCGCGCCCAGCTCGTTGACGGCCACTGTGCGTCGCCAATGCCGATACGCCTCTCTTCACCTATTCCTAAGCATCTATCGCTAATTTCGAAGGGTGCTGAAGACCGAACGCCTTGAAACCGAGCATTCCCACGCCAGCCGGCACCTTTTGTTTCTTTGGTTCGGGTTACTGGTCGTCATAATTCTTGCCACCAGCGCTGCCATTTGGGACCGGCGCGAAACAGCGCTGGCGCGAGCCCGGCAAGAAACCAGCAATCTCGGGATTGTCTTGGCGGAACAGACGGCCCGTTCGATACAGGCCGTCGATCTCGTCCTGCAGGAGGTGCAGGCCGTGGTTCACGCCGCCGATGTCGATAATCCGGGCCAGTTCGAACATGCGATCGGGACCGAGGAAATCCACCGATTCCTGGCCGATCGCTTGAAGGTTCTTCCGCAGGTCGACGCGCTGGGTTTGGTCGATCCCAATGGTAAAGCTGATCAACGGGTCGCGAGCCTGGCCAATGCCGGCCGTCGACGTCTCCGATCGTGACTACTTCCAATATTGGCGCGACCACGATGAGCCGGGCCTGTTCATCAGCGCTCCGGCAACCAGCCCTATCATTGACGCCCGGTCGTTCGTCCTCTCCCGCCGCATCGACGGCGCGGGAGGCGCCCTTGCCATCAGTCAGATCGATATCCGCTATCTTGAAACCTTCTATCAAGCGATTGCCTTGCAGGATGGTGGGTCCGTTGCCGTGTTCCGCCGCGACGGTACGATGCTGGCCCGCCACCCCCGTGCCGACAACATGTTGGGCCAGAAACTGGCTCGGGAATCGCCGTTTTACATGCGTGTGGAGGAAGGCGGCGGCACCTACCGCTCGCCGGGGTACGTGGACGGGATCGCGCGCGTGGTTTCGATTCACCCGCTGCGCGACTTTCCCCTCGTCGTCGCCGTATCGATGTCGGAAGACGCCGTGCTTGCCGACTGGCGCCGTCAGTCAATGCTTATCGCCCTCGGCACGCTTTGTACGATTATCGGATTTACTCTGCTGTTCCGGGTCTTAGTGACCCGCTCGCACTCGCTGGAACGATCCGAAGCTACGCTGCGCGAGAGCGAGGCGCGCTGCCGGGACTTTGCGCTGACCACGTCGGACTGGTTCTGGGAGACCGACGCCCAGCATCGCTTTACCTACCTTTCCGACCATATTCGCGCCTTCGGCCAAGATCCCGAGACCCGTATCGGTCGGACCCGTATCGACTTTGCCGCGGACATCCGCAGCGATCGGGCCAAGTGGCAGGAGCACCTTGCCGTGCTCGACCGGCACGAACCGTTCCGCGACTTCGTCTACACGCGCAAGGGGGACGGCCCGGAACGCAGCATTTCGGTCAGCGGCAACCCGTTCTTCGGCGAAGCGGGGCAGTTTCTCGGCTATCGGGGAACGGCGAGCGACATTACCGACAAGGTCCTGGCGGAACGCGCGCTGCGCGAGGCGAAGGCAGCGGCGGAGGCGGCCAACCTCGCAAAATCCCAGTTCCTGGCGAACATGAGTCACGAGTTGCGCACACCGCTCAATGCGATACTCGGCTTCTCGGAGGTCCTGGAGAACGGGATTGCCGGTCCGCTGCAGCCTCGGCAGACGGAGTATGTCGGTCTTGTTCGGCAAAGCGGCGGACATCTTCTCCACATCATCAACGAGATCCTCGATCTCGTGCGGATCGACGCCGGAACCCTGGAGCTCCACGAAGAACTCGTCGATCCGCGCCGGCTGGTCGATCAATGCCTTGCCATCGTCCAAGATCGTGCAGCCGCGGCGTCGCTCCGCCTATCCGCCAAGATCGACCCCGATGCGCCCCCCTTTGCAGCCGACCGGACGCGGCTGACGGAAATTCTCCTCAACCTGTTATCCAATGCCATCAAATTCACCGAGGCCGGCGGTTCCATCATGCTCGAGGCTCGGCACACCCCAGATGGCGGGGTCACCTTTGTCGTGCGGGATACGGGGACTGGCATGACGGCGGACGAGATCGAGATTGCCTTCCAACTCTTCGGCCAGGTTGATGCCGGCCTCGCCAGGCGACACGAGGGCACCGGTCTCGGCCTGCCTCTGGCGAGAAAGCTCGCGGAACTGCACGGCGGCTCGCTCGTCTTGGAGAGCGAGAAGGGCCGGGGAACCACCGTCACTCTAACGATGCCCGCGGAGCGCGTCGTTCGACCGTCGGCCGTGACGGTGAGCGCAAGCTTCGAGACTGTAGGGTCACGCGAAACCGCTTCCGGCTCCGACCGGGTCTTGGCCTAACCCGACCGCGCGGTTCATCCCGCCAGAGGCTCGCCGCCGCCTTTCGCTTAGCTCCCAATTGCGCGAAGGGATTGCTACTTAAGACGCGATAGGTGAGCCTGACCCCCGGACGCCGGAATTGGGGGACCCAGCCGATGAGATGCGGCTAGAAGCGAATGAATTTTGTTTATGCTCGATCGGTGGCGTCTGAGGGCAAGCCGACCTACCCCGACCGGCGCAGCGTCCTCGCGGCCGGCTTATCCGCGCTTGCGGCCGGTTTGGTGCCCGCCCGGGATTCGCACGCTGCGAGCAACGCTTCGTTGCAGAAGCTGGCGGCGGAGAAGGGGCTCCTTTACGGGACTACGATTTCAGCCGCGCAAATTAAAGGCGACCGCCCTTTCCTTGATCTCGTACTGCAGCAGGCCGGGCTGGTGGTTGCCGAAAACGACATGAAATGGGAAATCATGAACCGCGGCTCGCCAGGCGATGACGATTACGGCCCGGCCGATATGGTGGCCGGCTTTGCGAAAGAGAACGGTCTCGTCCTGCGCGGCCACAATCTTTTGTGGTACCACCGGACCCCGAAGTGGTTCTTCGACTTGTCCAGTCGACAGGAGATTGAACGATCGATCGTCGAGCGCATACGGCAACTGGCCGGCCGTTATCGCGGAACGGTGCATAGCTGGGACGTTGTCAATGAGCCGATCGAGCCCAA
>JBJMQW010000554.1:0-10127 GCA_045802495.1 Allostellaceae bacterium
AAGCGCCCTGGCTGGTACCCAACTCTATGGCCGCTGCGACCGGGCTCATGTGGCACGAGCTCTCTTTGAGCGGCACGACCGCGCACGAATTCGAGCAGCAGATCACCGGTCTGCAACCATTTCTGTCCGAGCACTGGCGGGCGCGGATCAGCGCGGCCAGCGGCAATCCAATCTACGACCGGCCCGTCGTCCTCGTCCTCTACCGCGACGATCACAAATTCCTGCTAGACCCGGTGCGGCCAAGACGCGGCGCAGCAATTGCCGAATACGACCTTGTCATTGCATCGCAGCCCTACCGTGCCCGCGCTTCGGTTGAGTTCAAGGCAAAGCGGATTCTGGCGCCCTTGGCAAAGGCTTTGGCGCCCGGCGGCCGGCTCATTGCCATCCACTCGCATGGGAACGATCCGGGGCTGGAGATCATCCGCAAAATCTGGCCGGGCGAGGATCCGTTCCAAACCGACCGGCACCAGCTGTTACGCGCGACCAGGGTGCAGCTCGACAGCGCCGGCCGCGACTACAATTTCAACGCCTACCCGGACGCGCGCTCGCTGTTCCGTTACGAAATGCACACCTTGCCCAATGAGATCAGCGACGCGATCGGCACGTCGACCTTGTGGGCGGCCTGGAACGCCGCGGTCTACGTCGCGCAGATCGATGATCAACGCCTTTCCACTGCCCTCGCCGACCGCTCCTATCTGGACGCCACGCGCGACGTGTTGCAAAAGCACGGCGGTCTCTGGTTTTGGGATGAATCGTTTGTCATCTCGCGCAAGCGGAGACTTTGATGACCGGCGGTTTCGAAGCCAAGCTGAGGGCGGGCCGGTTTGTCATTACCGCGGAAATCTCGCCGCCGCTCTCGACCGATCCCCAGCATCTGCTGGAGACGGCGATGCCGCTTGCCGGGCTGGCCGACGCGGTCAACGTCACCGACGGGGCAAGCGCGCGCGTTCACACGAGCGCGCTGGCCGCCGCCGGCATTCTCGTTCGGCATGGCGTCGAGCCAATCCTCCAGTTCACCTGCCGCGACCGCAATCGCATTGCGTTGCAGAGCGATCTGATCGGCGCCGCGGCCCTGGGGGTGCGCAACCTTCTGATGCTTACGGGCGATGACCCCCGCGCCGGCGACCAGCCCGACGCGAAGCCGGTATTTGATCTCGACTCTCGGAAATTGGTCGAGACTGCCGCGGCAATACGCGATCGCAACGAGCTGCCCAATGGGCGCAAGGTCGATGGCCGCGCCGATTTCTTCATCGGCGTGGCGGACTCCCCGCTGGATCCGCCCGCCGGCTGGTCCCCGACGGCATTGCAAAACAAAATTGCCGCGGGGGCGCAATTTGCACAGACCCAGTTTTGTATGGATGCTGGGATTGCCCGTCGCTATGTGAAGCGGCTGATCGAGGAAGGAATTTCTGATCACCTTTACATGCTGATCGGGGTTGCGCCGCTGACCTCGGCCCGGTCCGCGTTATGGATACGCAACCATTTGCCGGGCGCGATCATCCCCGACACGCTCGTCGACCGGCTCGGGCGAGCCGCCGACCCAAAGGCGGAGGGTCGGCGGATCTGTATCGATCTGCTCCAACAATTCTCTGAGATGGCCGGAGTGCACGGGGTTCACATGATGGCGCCGCAGAATCAGGGCGCCTTAGTTGAAATCATTGCCGAAGCCCGGTCTTACCTGACCAAGCCCGGCGCGTTGTGCGGTTCACCCGACGGGTCTCCGTAAACTGATGCCGGCGTCGCGTCGCAGTCTGCAATGAGATTGTGGCTGTCACACCGTTTGGGCCAGTCAAGGGCGGAAGGGATTTAGCGAGCATCAGCGCTATATTAAATTGCTGACGGCCTCCGGTTTTATAAGCGTTGCCGCAATCGCGCCGTCCCGGACGTCGATCCGAGCGCCGTCGCCGCTCAGTCGGGGCGCCAGCGGTCACCGCATGGGCTTGGTCGCGGCATAGCAAGAAGAAACGACAACCGGAGTGCAGCTGAGGGAGGTCTACCGTGAACTACGTGCGCACGGGCATGTTGCTAGCAGGGCTGACGGCGCTGTTCATGGCGGTCGGATATCTGATCGGCGGACCGGATGGAATGCTGATCGCGCTCATCGTGGCTGTCGCGATGAATTTGTTCAGCTATTGGAAGTCCGATACGCTGGTATTGTCGATGCACGGGGCTCAAGAGGTCGACGACCGCACGGCGCCCGAGTTCGTTGGTCTCGTGCGCGGGCTCGCCACACGCGCCGGCTTACCGATGCCGCGCGTCTATCTGATGGACAATCCGCAGCCGAACGCGTTTGCGACCGGTCGGAATCCGTACCACGCAGCGGTCGCGGCCACGACCGGCCTTTTGCGGATGTTGGACACCCGCGAGCTCGCCGCTGTGATCGCGCACGAGCTCGGCCACATCAAGAACCGCGACACGCTGACGATGACCGTCACGGCGACGATCGCCGGCGCCATCTCGATGCTGGCGCAGTTCGGCATGATGTTCGGCGGAGGTCGTCGCGATGGCGAAAGTCGCGGCGGCGGTCTCGGCGTCTTGCTGGCGGTCCTGCTCGCCCCCATTGCCGCGATGCTGGTGCAGATGGCGATCAGCCGCACCCGCGAATACGCGGCCGATCGAAGCAGCGCGCAAACTTCGGGAGATCCGCTCGGGCTGGCCTCGGCGCTTGCCAAGATCGATGCGGCAGCCCGTCAGATCGAGAACGTGCCGGCCGAGCAGCATCCGACCACCGCGCCGCTATTCATCATCAATCCGCTGTCCGGTCTGCGAATGGGCAATCTGTTTGCCACCCATCCATCGACCGAGAACCGCATCGCGGCGCTGGAGGAAATCGCAGCGAGCAGGGGCGGCCCGGGCTCGGCAATGCTGTACCGGTCGGGATGGCGCCGCTAGCGCTCAGAACATTCAGACGATTCAGCAGACCCCCCTTCTCGCTGTCCCGGCGAAAGCCGGGATCCACTTCCGCCGTGGGCACCGGCTTTCGCCGGTGAAGCGGGATTGAGCGAGGTGCTTGGTTGCTTGGTGAATCGTATGAATGACCCTGAAGACTAGAGACAGGCGCCTCCTGTCAGTGCGATCCGGACGCCAGCAAGCGGCGGCGGAGTGTGCGCATGTACCTGTTGCGGCTGCGGGTCACTATCTGGGCGACTAGCGGCTTTGATTGTGGAGTTGTCGGGCGGGGTCCCGGGGCAGAAGAGCCTCTTTCGTCGGAAGACGAATAGCGCCGCTCGAAATCTTCATCGCTGAATATGAAACAGCGGTCTTCTTCTTCGATCATTTGGCGCTATTCCTCCTTTAATCTCATCGGTCGTTCGGGCGGCGACAGGGGCCGCCGCATCCCGGTTACTGGCGGATATATTTCACGACGCGGCGCACGCGGCCCCATTCGCCCGGCTGCACGACGTAGAGGTCGCCGTGCGAGTCGACCCAGATGCCGTGGCAGGAGCGATGCACCGGACCGTCGCCCCAGCGCGCCAGACGCTCGCCGTCTAGCGTCAGGATGCTGATCATGCCGCCATTATGCTCGGGGATATAGACGGTGTCGTCGTCGTCGACATAGAAAAACGCAGGGCCGATCAGCTCCGTCGGCCAGACAGTCAGCAATTTGCCGTCCTGATCGAAAATCTGTACGCGGTCGTTTTCCCGGTCGGCGATAAGCACGCGACCGCGCCGGTCGATCCAGACGCCGTGCGGCAAATTGAACTGTCCGGGCGCATTGCCCGGTTCCCCCCAGGAAAACAGGTATTTCCCGCCAGCCGAGAATTTGTGCACGCGGGCATTGCCGTAGCCGTCGGTCATGAACATCTCGCCGCTCGGGGCAAAGGCGATGTCCGTCGGCAGGTTGAACGGACCGCCCCCATGTGTCACCTTTTTCCATGCCGACGAGGCAAAATCGTCTGGCGGCACACCGGTATCCGAGCGCTCGCCTTTGGTGCCGATGGACTGCAACAGCTGGCCATCGGTCGTAAATTTCATGAACTGGCCGTGATATTCATCGGTGAGCCAGACAAAATCCTGATCATCGATCCGGATCGCATGCGGAAACGAGAACATCCCCGCTCCCCAGGACGACACAAAATTGCCGTCCCGGTCGAAGATGACAACCGGATGCTGAGGATTTCTGTTAAAGCAATAGACCCGATCCTGTGAATCGACGGACACCGCGCAAGCCCGAATCTCGACATCCTGAGGCGGGCGAGCCCAATTCTCGTCGACCTTGTAGGTGTACCTGCCGGTGCCGACAATCGGATCCATCGTTTCCCCTTCCATTCTTTTCGGTGCGCGGCTGCGTCAAAACGCATCATAGCCTAAACCCTGCCCGGGAATTGTCTAAGGGCCCGCCAATCGGGCGCAAGTCAGCAATGCTCGCTCGACATATCGGCCGGATCGCCGCACGGGTACATTGTAAGCAAGCGTTACGATCAGCGAAGGGACCGATCCATGCACGACATCGTCATTCGCGGCGGCACGATCATCGACGGGACCGGCCAACCGGGATTTGCCGGAGACATTACGATTGATGGCGGCAGGATCGCCGCGGTTGGCGGTAAGGCGTCGCCTGCCAGGCGCGAAATTGACGCAGATGGCCTGCTGGTGACCCCCGGCTGGGTCGATGTTCATACGCATTACGATGGCCAGGCAACATGGGACCCGATCCTCGCGCCCTCCTCCTGGCACGGCGTCACGACCATCCTGTTCGGCAATTGCGGCGTCGGGTTCGCCCCGGTGCGGCCATATCATCGCGATGCGCTGATCGATCTGATGGAGGGGGTCGAGGACATCCCGGGCCCGGTTCTTGCCGAGGGCCTCAAATGGGACTGGCAGAGTTTCCCCGATTTCCTCGATGCGCTCGAACGGATGCCGCGGACGATCGATGTGGCCGCCCAGCTGCCGCACCATCCGCTGCGCGTCTATGTGATGGGCGACCGCGCCATTCGCCGCGAGTCGGCGACCGCCGAGGACGTCGCCGAGATGCGCCGGCTGACCGAGGAAGCGGTGCGGGCTGGGGCTTTCGGGTTTACGACGTCGCGGACCAACGCACACAAGACGACCAGAGGCGAGATGGTGCCCGGCCGCTTTGCCGAGATCGACGAGCTGAGCGGGATCGGCGCTGGGCTCGGCGACGCAGGCGCCGGCACTTTCGGCATGAACAGCGATTTCGAGGACGAGCCGGCCGAGTTTGCGTGGATCACCAGGCTCGGCAAGACGACCGGCCGGCCGATGTGGTTCTTGCTGACCGACCGGCCGACCGATCCGCAGCGCTGGCGGCGCATCATGGCCGGCGTGCATGCCGCCCGAGCCGAGGGTGCCTCGGTGACGGCGCAGGTCGCCGGGCGCCCGGTCGGCGTCATCCTCGGCGTCGCCACCTCGCTGAACCCGTTTGCGGTGCGCGAGCGGTACAAACCTTTGGAGGCTCTGCCCCTTGCCGAGCGCCTCGCGCGGCTGCGCGACCCCGCGGTGCGCCGGGCGATCCTCGACGACCGGCCGTCGCCGGCCCTGTTGGCCCGTTTTGGACCGCTCGTACAGTATGCCGCCGGGCAGTGGGACCGCATGTACGTGATGGGCGATCCGCCCGATTACGAGCCGCGGGCCGAAACCAGCGTTGCCGGGATCGCGACTCGCGAAGGGCGCGCACCGGACGAAGTGGCCTATGACTACTTGACCGCGGGTGCCGGGAATTTCCTGTTCTTCCCGGTAACCGGCTATGCCCGCGACGACCACGAGCCGATTCGCGAAATGCTGACCGATTCCGGCACCCTCCTCGGGCTCGGCGATGGCGGCGCCCATGTTGCGATGATCGTCGACGCCAGCGCGCCGACCTATATGCTGACCCATTGGGGCCGCGACCGGAAGCGGGGCCCGGGATTGCCGCTCGAATACATGGTCAAGCGCCAGACCAGCGAGACCGCCGATTTCTTTGGCTTTCACGACCGCGGCCGGCTGCAGCCCGGCAAGCGCGCCGACATGAACCTGATCGACTTCGATCGGCTGCGCCTTCACACGCCGGAGGTGGTCAACGACCTCCCGGCCGGCGGCAAACGCCTCGTGCAGCGGGCCGAGGGCTACGCGGCGACCCTGGTCGCCGGCGTCCCGGTCTTCGAGCGCGGCGAGCACACCGGCGCCAAACCCGGCCGCCTCGTCCGCCGCGGGAGGTAGCTGTCGCTGCGGCTACGGTGTCGGCGAGAGGGTCGCCTCTTCGTAGCGTCCGGGGCCCATTCGGCCCTCGGGGAAGATACCGTGGCGGGCGATCCAGTCGAAGGATTCGTCGAAGACTTTCTTTGTGTAAGGCTCGAAGACGAGGCGCTCGCCGGGTCCCCAGCGGCGCGTATCCATTTGGCTGCGGAACCGCTCGGGGAATTCCTTCCGGTAATGGTGCGTGTAGCGGTCGGGCCGCAGATCGATGTCGCGCTGCGCACGACGCAGGGCTCGGAAGTAGCGCCGCACATCCTCCGGATCGGGGTCGCCGGTCAGCATCGTCGCCATCATGAACGTCGTGTCGACGATTTTGCGGAAGCCGAGCTGCTCCATGAAGTAATAGGGCCCGCTGAACAGCGACGCCGCCGGCACCTTGCCGTCGATCAGCAGCTCCATGCGATTGAACAACAGCCCGTCGGCAAAGGACAATTTGATTTGCGACGGCGCCAGGTACTGCTCCAGCGCCTGGATCGTCGCGTAATGGCTGCCTGATTGATAACCCACCGAGATCGGCACGTCCGCGAGATCGGCGGGGTGGCGGATCGGCGAGTCGGGCGGCACAAATACCCCGGCGGGCGCCACCGAATAGGCGTCAGCATAGAGCTTGCCGTGACCACTCGACGCCGCGACATTGACCGTCCAATGGCAGGCGCAGCTGATGTCGCTCGTCCGCCCCTTCTCGAAGGTCTGATAGGCGCCGATCTTGTCGCCGAGGTCGTGCCGCTTGCCTCCCGCCGAAATCAATTCGTCGCGGAACTCGTAGTCGAGTTCCTCAGCGGCGAAATAGCCCTTCTCCTCGGCGACCCATTCCTGCAGCCGCATATGCGGCGCAATGATGAATTTGGTCATCCTCTCCTCCTCGTCGCGCTGCAGCGGTATAACTGGTCTCGTCCCCTCTGTCGCTGGCGAGCTGAGATGACAATTACTTTCATCGGCGTCGATCACTATCGCATCCCGCTACCGGTCGTGCTGTCGGACAGCACGCATGGCGATATCGGCGAGTTCGAGCTCGTCACGGTGCGCCTTCGCGACGACGCCGGGGGAGAGGGAGTTGGCTATACCTACACGGTCGGCAAGGGTGGCGCGGCGGTTGCCGCGCTGGTGGATCGCGACCTTCGCCCGGTGCTGATCAATGCCGAGGCAGACCGCATCGAGGCGCTGTGGCAGCGCCTGTGGTGGGCGCTGCATTACGGCGGCCGCGGCGGGTATGCGAGCCTCGCTATTTCGGCCGTCGACATTGCGCTGTGGGATTTGAAGGCGCGCCGGTTCGAGACGCCGTTATGGCGTTTGCTCGGCGGTCACGACCCGCATGTGCCGGCCTATGCCGGCGGCATCGATCTCGACTTTCCCCTCGACCGGCTGCTGCGCCAGACCGACGACAATCTCGAAAAGGGGTTCCGCGCGATCAAGATGAAAGTCGGGCGGCCGCGGCTCTCCGACGACATCGAGAGGGTCCGGGCAATGCGCCAGCATCTCGGCGCCGATTTCCCGTTGATGGTCGACGCCAATATGCGCTGGACCGTCGACGAGGCGGTAAGGGCGGCCCGGGCCCTTTCGGAATCCGAAATCTATTGGCTCGAGGAGCCGACGATCCCCGACGATGTCGCCGGTCACCAGCGCATTGTTCGCGACGGCGGCTTGCCGATCGCGACCGGTGAAAATCTGCATTCGCTCTATGAATTCAAGCAGATGATCGCCTCGGGCGGGGTCACCTTCCCCGAAGCCGACGTGACGAATTGCGGCGGGGTTACTGCGTTTCTCAAGATCGCCCATCTGGCCGAGGCCTTCAACCTGCCGATCACCTCGCACGGCGCCCACGACGTCACGGTCCAATTGCTGGCCGCAATGCCCAATCGCTCCTATCTCGAAGTCCACGGCTTTGGCCTCGAACGCTTTCTCGTGCATTCCTTCGAGCTCAAGGATGGTTTCGCAACGGCGCCGGAGCGGCCTGGGCACGGCGTCGAATTTGATTGGCGAGGATTGGAAGCCGTACGGGCCCCATAAATGGCCGACCCGCGCCCGACGCTCGAAGCGCCTGATGACGACCCGTATCAGTGGCTCGAAGAGATCGACGGGGTTCCAGCACTCGCCTGGGTCGAAGCGCAAAATACCGCGACCCTGGAACGCTTCGGCGATGCGCGCTTCGCAGCCGATCGCGACCTGCTCGCCGCGATCTACGACCGTCCCGACAACATTCCCTTGATTGCCCGACGCGGCTCCCGCGTCTTCAATTTCTGGAAGGATGCGGAGCATCCGCGCGGCCTGTGGCGGGCGACGTCGCTCGACAGCTACCGCGGCGCGCAGCCCCAATGGGAGGTTCTGCTCGATCTCGACGCGCTCGCGGCAAAGGAGGGCGAGGATTGGGTGTGGAGCGAGGCCGTGACCCTTCCGGGAAGCCACGACCGCGCCCTTCTGATGCTGTCGCGCGGCGGCGCCGATGCCCGAGTATTGCGCGAATTCGATCTCGCCTCGCGTAATTTCGTACCCGCTGGCTTCATCCTGCCGGAGGCCAAGGGCGGCGCCGCCTGGCTCGATCGCGACACCTTGCTGTTGTCCTCGGCATGGGGCGACGGCATGGCGACCGGTTCCGGCTATGCGCGCACGACGCGGCTGTGGCGACGCGGGACCGACCCGCTCACAGCTCCGGTCATCTTCGAGACCGAAGCCGACCGCATGGCGGTCTGGGCCGATATCGACCGCGAAGCCGAAGAGGAGCGTGTCTGGTTCGCCGAGCGGCTCGGTTTCTTCGATGCAGTGGTCTCGATCGGCGACCGCACCGGACCCAAGACCCGAATCGATATTCCGACCGACGCCTCGGCGACATGGCATCGCGATTGGCTCGCGGTCAAACGGCGGACCCCTTGGTTAATCGGCAGCGAAACCTACCCGCCAGACACCGTGCTCGGCATTTCTCTCCCGGCCTTCCTCGCCGGGGATCGTCGTTTCTCAAAGCTGTTCGAGCCGGCCGAACGTCGCGCGCTCCAGGGGTTCTTCTGGTCCGGCGGCCGCCTCGTCATGTCGATCCTCGACGATTTGAAACCCGTTTTCGAAGTGCTGACCCCGTCCGAAGCTGGCTGGTCGCGCGAGCGCATCACGGGCCTTCCCGATATCGGCGTCGCCCATGTCTGGCCGCTCGATGTTCGGACCGAGGAGTCGAATGGCGATCTGCTCGCCAGCACGCAGGACCCGTTGACGACGCCCTCCCTTTACCTGGTCCCTCCCGGCTCGGCCCCGCAGCTCCTCAAGCGCGCGCCGCAGAATTTTGATCCGGCCGGGCTCGCCGTCACCCGCCATGAAGCCGTGTCGGTCGACGGCACGCGCATCCCCTATGTGCAGGTCGGGCCACCCGGCGAGACCGGCGAGGCGCCGGTGCATCTTTCGGGCTATGGCGGCTTTGGCATCTCCCAGCTGCCTTACTACAATTCCGCCATCGGCAAGTTGTGGCTTGAGCGCGGCGGCACCGGTGTCGTCGCCAATATCAGGGGCGGCGGCGAGTTTGGCACCGCGTGGCACGAGGCCGGACGCCGCGAAGGCAAGCGGCTGTCGCATGACGATTTTGCCGCGGTCGCGGCCGACCTTGTGCGGCGCGGCGTGACCCGCCCCGGCCGCATCGCCGCCGAGGGCGGCTCGAATGGCGGGATCCTGATCACCAATATGCTGACCCGTTATCCCGAGCGCTTTGCCGCGCTATTCTGCACGATCCCGCTGATCGACATGCGCCGCTATTCGAAGCTGCACGCCGGCGCCAGCTGGATCGCTGAATATGGCGACCCCGACAATCCCAGTGACTGGGAGTTCCTCAAAGAGATCTCGGCCTATCACACTGCGGCGCCGGGCCGGCAATATCCGCCGATCCTGATCGCGACGAGCCGGAGAGACGACCGCGTTCATCCCGGCCATGCCCGCAAGATGGCGGCAAAGCTCGAGGCAAT